>NZ_JBSIBX010000013.1:0-165248 GCF_058245105.1 Chryseobacterium sp. UF-81
TGGATGGTTATTCCTATCAGAGCCAATGCGAATCCTCCGATGAACCTTAATGATCCTGATACTGCCATTGGTATGCTGGACTATTATAACAGGGAGCAGTACGGTGACTGGCCGACTATTTACGGCCAAAACTATACCGCTTTCCTTGATGCGAACGGAATGGAGAAGAATGAGGATGGCAGCTTCAGGACCAAAAAAACCGGTGAGATCTATGAAAAGGATGAGAAAACCGGAACCTACAGAAAAACAGGGGACAGGTTCAATTATGTATTCAGTCAGTCTCAGATCAGCCTTATGCCGAGAATGTTCAATCAGGACAAGGACGTAATGGCAAACTACATTTCTATGTACGGAGCTCCGGATTTCACCTTCAATTATGCCAATGAAGAAGTGGCAGACAATCCACAGGCCAAGCAGATCTTTGATGAGCTGAGAGCCAAATATGAAGACAAATCCATTACGGCAGCCGATTACCTGAAAGTGAAGCCATACAACCTGATCAATGTTCAGAAGCCATCACTGGCTCAGAATATGGATTATTTCATAACCTTCCAGAACGGGTATTATTTTGTAAGATACCTGATGTGGAACTTCGTGGGAAGACAGAATGACCTTGAAGGGAATATGGAAAACACCAAAGGAAACTGGATCTCCGGAATTCCTTTTATAGACAATGCCTTACTTGGAAACCAGGATAAAATGCCGGCTAAATTCAAGAATGAAAGTACGGTTAAATTCTTCTTTTTACCCTTAATTTTGGGACTGATCGGTTTCTTTTTTCAACTGAACAGGGATTTTGGAAGATTCTATGCATTGCTTTCATTATTTGTTTTAACAAGTGTCGGAATTGTTTTCTATACCGGTGTAAAACCTTTTGAAGTAAGGGAAAGGGATTATGCGATGGTAGGTTCCTTCTATGCATTTGCGATCTGGATTGGTCTTGGAGCCGGAGCTATCTTATGGTTTATCCAGTCTAAGGTAAAATCTAACGGAGCAAACATCGCCTTAGGTGTCATTTTATTAGGTGTACCTTTTATGATGGGTTTCCAGAATTATACGTCGCATGACCGCAGCAAAAAATCGGCGGCGCGCGACTATGCCTACTCATTCCTGAAATCAGTGTCTAAAGATGATATCATTTTTATCTACGGAGATAACGATACCTTTCCTGTATGGGCTATTCAGGAGACAGAAAGGTTCCGTGATGATGTAAAAACCGTAAATTTTACTCTGTTGGCAACTCCGTGGTATATTGATCAGGTAAAGAGGAAAACATATAATGCAGCGGGAATTCCGAGCGAACTGACTCATGAGGACTACAGAGACGGTGTAAACGACCAGATCTACATGATGAAGAAAGAAGACTGGGAAGGTGTTTTCTCTATGCTGAAAGAGCAGGGGACTCCTGATACAGAGTTCCAGGCATTCAGAAAATATCTTACACAGGATTCACTGACATTGAAGGAAGCAATCAGCTTTCTAAAGTTTAAATCTCCTGAAAAGGACGAGCTTCTGAAAATGTATTTTGGGGAAGAGAAATATGCGGAATACAATATCCTTCCGGTAAACAAATTTATTCTTCCGGTTAATAAAGAAAATGCTTTAAAAGCAGGAATCATCACGCAGGCAGACCTTCCGGACGTTGTGAACCAGATCATGATCACTTATAAAGGAAACACGCTTTATAAAAATAATCTCATGATGCTGGATATGCTGGCCAATTTCGACTGGAAGCGTCCGATCAATTTCTCATCAGGAGGAATCTACGACAGCGAAAACATCTTTTATCTTGACGAATATCTTCAGTTTGAAGGTTTCAGTTATAAATTAGTCCCTATTCATACGGCTCCAAACCCGGATGGTGATATGGGCAGGGTAGATGTCAACTCCCTATACAATGTTGTAAAGAACTTCAGATGGGGAAATTTTAAAGACCTGGGTATTCATTATGATGAAGCAGCAACCTCAAATATTATGGGCTACAGAATGACTGCAGGAAGAGCGGCTTCAGCATTGGCATTAAAGGGGCAGAAAGCCAAAGCGATAGAATTATTAGACCTTGCTTCAAAAGAAATTCCTGCTGCAAAATACAATGATCCCCGCTCATTGAGTTCTATGGTCACCGGATATATCATTGCAGGACAGGAGAAAAAAGGTCTGCAAATGGCAGAGCTTCTGAAAAAAGAGATATTTGAAGAATATGATTACTATCTGAGTCTTTCCCCGGCATTCCAAAGACAGTCAGCCAGGCAGATGAGAGTGAAGCCGATGGAATATTCTCTTGTGGTAGCCGCTGTTACAGATGCTTATAAAAAGCTGGGACAGAACGAAAAAGCTTATGCTTACCTTGTGAAATCTATAGAACCGATTGATAAGAAGTTCAATATTTTCATCAGAGAGCTTCAGCAGATGGGCAAAGAAAAGGCCAGGAAAGAATCTGAAAATATACAGAAGATCTCACCTTTCTACCAGTATTTGTTTGATGTGATGGAACCTTTTGATTCTACCTATTCAAAAGAGAAAGAAGATCAGATTACCCGGGCAATGATCAAAGTTACCCAATAGATGCTTAAAAAGCTTAGCAAAGAAAAAGTCCGGTATAGTCCGGACTTTTATTCTCTACATGATTGTTTATTTCCTAATCAATCGGCTCCCACAATTGAATCTTGTTTCCCTCAAGGTCCAGAATATGCAGGAATTTTCCGTAATCGTAAGTCTCTATACTGTCCAGAATTGTAACGTTTTCCTTTATTAATTCTTTTGCCAGTGCTTCCAGATTTTCCACTCTGTAATTGATCATAAAATCTTTTTCAGAAGGCTCAAAATATTGGGTGGTTTCCGAAAAAGGAGCCCATTGGGTAAGTCCTTTTTTGGTAGTATCTTCACTGTCCCGCCATTCAAAACTGGTTCCGTAAGGGGTTGTTTCAAGGCCGAGATGGGTTTTATACCAATCGTTCATGGCATTGGGATCTTTTGATTTGAAGAGGATACCTCCGATTCCTGTTACTTTTTTCATGTCTATTTTTTAGTCGTTAAAATGAAGAGTCTGGCCGGAAAGCTGATTGATGCTTTCCCTGATTTCAAATATATGTAAAACTTTTTACCGGAATATTCTTTTAATTTAAAATTCATAAGGCGCAGGCTCACTGACTGAAATAGCTAAAAACAATGTCTCGACTGATGACCCCTTCAGAGATCGGAGACTTTGATGAGCTGTAGGTCTCCAATCTTTAGAAAAGCCGGAAAAAATCGATTTGTTTTAATTTTTAATGACTGCTGAAAAACTCCAGCATATCATCTAATGCCGTTTCGGAATGCATCCTGTCACCGTTTTCCAGGGATTCTTTTGTAGCTTCGGCAGCCCTTTTCCGCATCTGAGTTTCATAATGGCTGATGGCGTCCTTCAGCGTGGTGAAACGATCCGATGTCAGACATTCACTCAGTTCCAAGGCATCCAGCATCGCCATATTAGCTCCTTCACCGGCAAACGGTGGCATGACATGGGCTGCATCTCCAAGCAGAGTAAGATTGGGCTTCGTTTCCCATGCCTGATCCAGAGGCATAGCGTAGATAGGACGTGGGATGAAAGGCACTGAGGCATTTTCAAAAAGCTCGTACCAGATGCTGTTCCATTCAGCATATTCTTTTTTAAACCATTCCAGTATTTGCATTTGATCGGAGAAATCCAGACCGCTTTCCTTAGCCCAGTTTTCATTGGTTCTGAAACTTGCATAAAATCCAAGATCACCGCTTCCTTTCTGGCCCATAAGCAGGTTTTTATGAGTTCCGAAAGCCATTATTTTGCCGTTTTTTATCAGCTCTTTAATATGTGGAGCGGCTTTTTCTGCATCATATACATTGCCTTCAAGCATCAGAATTCCCGAATAAACCGGTTTCAGATCTGTAAGATACGGGCGGATCTTAGAATTGGCGCCGTCGGCAGCAATCACAATATCCGCATAAGCAGAAAAGCCGTTCTTAAAATGCAGCTGCCAGCCTCCATTCTGAGGTTCCATTGAAATAAAATGACTGTCCCAGACAACTGTTTCGGGTTTTAAAGAATCCAGAAACATATTTCTTAACGGGCTGCGGTCTATTTCAGGGCGGAAGTTTTCGTTCCCGAAATCCTCATCAGGCTTTGTTTCATGGTCGGTGAATATTATTTCTGCGTGTTCATTTACGATCAGCATTTTGTCTGCCCCGGGACGGTAATTCTTTTTAAACTCATCCATAAGATCAGCACTCCTGATGGCATCCAGTCCCGACCCTTCATGCATGTCAAGCGGAGAACCCTGAACCCGGGCATTTTTATTAAGATCCCTTTCATATACCTTTACATTGGCATTTTTAAGCTGTAAAAGCCTTGCCAGCGTTAATCCTGCCGGACCGCCGCCTACTATTGCTATTGATTTATTTTCTATTAACATTGTATTGTAATTTTAAATTTTACTGATGCAAAATTATTTTTGTTTCAATACGGATAATAGTATAAATCGGTCATTTTTGTTTTTGGATAATTCCTTCGGGACTACACCTGAAAATTTTTTGATTTCTTTGATGAAATGCGTCTGATCTGTAAAATTGAGTTCAGGAAATAGCTTGCCTTCCGCAATATGTCCTAAGGAGGCTCTGAAACGCAGAATGCTGCAGTAGGCTTTTAAAGAAAGTCCGAACTGCTGATTGAAATAACGGTTGATCTGTCTGCTGCTCCAGCCTGCTGTCTCTGAAAGTTCTTTCACACTCATTTCGCCGTTTGAAGAGTAAATGAGGTCAAAAAGCTTTCGTTTTCTTTCATCAACTGCTTCAGGTAGAAGTTCTGTTACTATTTGTGATATTTTTTGTGCAAATTGTTCAAAATCTTTAAGATCATTCGGAGTGAGATTCCAAAAGTTATCGGGAAGAGTCTTAGCTGTATTGAGAAGGGCTGCGATAGAAGTATGGAGAATGTATTCAACAGCCAAAGGTCTGAAGCTTATGACAAAAGCCAGCGTTCCGGAAGGAATACTTCTTTGTTCAGGTGCCGTTTCCAATCCGATGAGAAAAACATTGAACGGCTCATTCGGGCCGGACTGCATAAAAAACAGATCAACCCTTCCATCGGGCATTACAACAACTTCCTTTTCTTTATCCATTGGATTATGAAACATCCCTATGTTTTCTACAAAGCTGTCCAGTGATGGATCCGGTTGAATAAATTTACAGTAGAATTCGTTGTTCATAGGAGTACATCTGTTAAAACCTTTTTCAAGAAACTAAATTACAAGAAATTGGAAATAAAGTGATCAATTTTAATTCAATTCTATGTAACTCTTTGTTTAGTGAATAATTTTGATTTAAAATTTGGAAAATACTCAAATAACTGATAATTTAGTTATAAATCACAATAATGAAATTCCAACTTTTTCTATGCCTCTTTATTTTTGCCATTTCCGGGATCAATGCTCAGACGATTGATAAGGAAAAGCTTCTTGAATATTATGAATCACAGCGTTATGCTGAAGCTGCCCAATATCTGCAGAGTATATATCCTGAAGATACAAAAGATATAAAAGCTCTGACGCAGATGGCATACTGCAATATGATGTCCGGAAAACTTCCGGAAGCAGAGAGAAATTACCTGAAAGTTAATGCTGCTGAGCCGGGAAATCTGCCAGTTTTATTCAGCCTGGCTAATATCAATTCCAGGAGAGGTAATACAGCGAAGGCTAAAGAGTATCTTTTGGAAGTCATTCAGCTGGACAGCCTTAATTTCAGTGCTTACAAACAGTTAGCTGGTTTGGGAAATACTCCTGAATCCCAATTACAATACCTCAAAAAAGCAAATGCCTTAAACCGTACGGAACCGGATATTGCTTACGATCTTGCTATGGCTTACCGGGAAATCAAACAATATCAGCAGGCTTATGACATTCTTGAAACAGCGATCTTTGCTGATGGGGATAATTTTACACTGCAGCAGGCACAGCTTCCGCTGGCCAATCAGCTGGGCAAATACAAAGAGGTTGTTGAAGCCGGAGAAAATCTTCTGAAAAAAAATACAGATGTCAATGTAATCAATGAAATGGGACAGGCTTATTTTTATTTAAAAGATTATCAAAGGTGCATATCCCTTTTTAAAACATTAGAAGATCTTGGGGTTCAGAATGAAGGGACTTTGTATTTTATGGCTTTAAGTTACCGAGAGCTTAAGGAATATGATCAGGCTGCGATATATGCTGAAAAGACCATTGATGAGGGTATTTCTGATCATACAGCACTTTATTATACTGCTCTGGGAGGAATTTATGAATCCAAAAACCGTTTTTCAGATGCTCTGGAAGCCTACAAAAGAGGCCTGATGTTTAAGAACAGCAACAATATCTGCTATCGCTTGGGCGTTTTGTATGACCTTAGCCTGAAACAACCTAAAAATGCAGTTACTTACTATAATCTGTACCTGAAAAATAAACCGGATCCAGAGAAAGAAAAAGAACAGATGAGTTATGCCAAGGCAAGAATCGCAGCGCTAATACATCCAAAAGAGGTGGCCATGAAGTAGGATCTATCCTGGTTGATAAATAAAAAACATCCTCAAATATAATTTTGAAGATGCTTCATTAGGTTTAGCGACAATCCGTATTGATAGAATTCAGGATATAATCTTTGTCCTGAGGAGGTTTTACAAAATAGGAAGTTCCATAAACATTTCCAGGCCGGAAAAAATCTGTAGAAATTACCTGAGCACCGCTGCTGAAGGCTGCTTTTGACCGGGTAAGGTCATTGATCTTGGCTTCATACGTTTCAATATCAGCTCTTGTCCGGACCATAAACCCCTGTTTTACCAGTTCCTGAATGTCCTGCTGCCGGACAATGGCATTATCTTTTAAAATAAAGGCTGCAAAACTGTCCTCCGGCTCACTTTCCATGAACATTAGTCTTTTTTCCAGAGAACCGTCAATAAGATAAGGGCTGTTTTTAGTAGACTGAGTTCCTGCACTTCCCGGTAACAGCATGAATATGAATTTTCCTCTGCTGTCTTCCGCTTTAGGCCAGTTATTGTGCATGACAGCCTCCCGCAGTGTAGGAAACTTACCCTGTACTTCTTTTGGAGTAATGATCTTATCTTTTCCCAGATACTGTACAATCTCCTGATCCAGATCATCGTAAGCTGTTTGGGTAAAAGGTAATACCTGGGTAGAATTAGGGAAAATAGGAAACCCTGAATCCTTGGCTTCCACCATGATAAATAGGGTGGTATGCTGGGGATGCTGGTCAGACCATTGTCTGAGTTCTTTGAGGGCATCTTTTAACGTTGGATAATGCGACCTGAAATCAATATCGGCCATGTGCAGAAGTTTAAAGCCGGGTTGGTCCAGGCCTTTGGTATTATGCGGAGCCAGATCTTTTACGTCTTTCTCCTTTAAGACGCGGTAGGATGCCGGATGATTGAAGCGGTTGCCGTCCGGATCATAGTAAACATCCAGCTCAAGGCCTCGGAGATTGGCATTAAGCTGCTCTGTAAATCCGGGATGATTATAGTTGAGGGCCTCTGTAAAATCCATTCCGTTAGGATGATATTCCTGGAACTTAGCTTTCTGCTCAGACGACATTCCGGAACCGTATTTTGCCATCAGATTTTTAATAATAGGTGCTGCCAGATCCAATACTTTGGGATCTACCGGTTCTGCATAGGAATTGTGAGTTCCCAGCACCTGTATCTGGTTAATTCTGATGTCTTTACATTTTTCCTGGGCATGGAAGATCGAGGCTGCAGCGACTGCAGCAGTGTACATATACTTTTTCATAAAAAGATGATTATTTTTTGTAAGGTTAAAAATTGAAATTAACACCAAGCTGACCTCTTATTCCGGAATAGGAGAGGTTCTCAACTCTGGATTTTTCTCCCATATAATACCGGTTGGGTTCATTAAAAATATTATTCAGTTCTACAAACAGCCTGATATTTTTATTGATGCTGTACGATGTAGAGGCATCTACCGTAAAGTTTTTATCAAAATGCTGATAATGATCGGGACCGGCAGCGGTTCTTATTTCGCTGACGTAATCACCCTTGTAATTTCCAGCCAGACGCAGCATGAGCTTACTGGTTTCGAAAAATAATATGGTATTAAAAATATGTTTGGCCTGATTAGGAATGGTCGTTTTCATGGTTCCGGTCTGTTTTCCGTTTTCATAGACTGGCATATTCATTTCGGAATTGATATAGGTGTAATTTCCTTCAAAACCAAGATGTTTCAGAAATCCGGGAAACCTTTCAAATCGTTTGGAAATTCCGATTTCGAAGCCGTAGAGTTTTGCTCCTTCCAAATTTTTAGGAGTGGTAAAGGTGTATGGAAGTCCATTGATGTTAAGGATAGACTGGTCTTTGTAGATCAGATCGGTAATGTCTTTATAGAAAGCTCCGGCAGTCACAAGGTCCAGTTTTCCGAAATAGTTTTCAAACATCACATCAAAATTATTGGAAAAAGTGGGGTTCAGCTGCGTATTTCCCTGGACGACAGTATTGGACAGATCATTGACAATAGTCCCCGGATTGAGGTCGTTAAAATCAGGTCTGGCGAAAGATCTGGTGTATGCAGCTCTCAGTATCCTATCTTTGGTCAGTTTCCATTTCATATTGATCATAGGCAGAAATATATTGTACTTTTTCCCGTCTTTAATATCTTCTGCTACAGTTCCGGTCTTGTCCGAAACTACTTTCTTGCCGGAGAAGGAAATATCATTATATTCATTTCTTACACCACCCACCAGCTGAAAGTTCTCACTGATGCGCCATGTGCCCATTACATAGGTTGCCCACACATTTTCTGTCCCTCTGTAGGAACTGGTCATATTGGAATTGCTGCTCTTACCGCTTACCTGCTGGAGTCCCAGATTATTTTGAGTAGCGGTATTATAAAATTGGTCGATCTGCCCGTTAGTAATCTGGTTAATCATGACTGACTGATAAGGATTGCCCAGAGGATTCATAAAACCTCCTTTAAAAGGAAAAGGAGCTTGCTCAAACTGACTCATATAGCTTAAAGGAGATCCCGGAATTCCCAGTGCTGATTTTGGCATCCAAACCAATACCGCAGCATCAACTACTTTTTCCTTATTATTGAATTTCGTTCCGAATTGAAGGTTAAAATGCTCTGAAACAGTATATTTCAGATCCATCTGTCCGCGCAGATCCGTTTCGCTGTTACGATTCTGGCTGAGGATCACCTGATTCAGTTTGAGCTGACTGGCAGAAACCGGACTCTGATTATGGGGTAAGGTAAAGTCTGCCGGATCACCCGTGCCGCCCGGAGCATCCATGGCAAAGTATTTTCTACCATCAGAGGCCAGATTTCCATAAGTCATAGGCTGCACAAAATTGATGATCGGGTAGCCTCTGTCATGATCGTCTAAATTTTCCGGAGAATTAAATTTAAAACTTGATCTGGCTTTAGACAAAGACCAGTCTATTTCTAAACGCTGGCCCACCTGATGATTCCCACCCACCTGCATGGAATACAAATCGGTAAGATAATCAGCATGTCTTGCCTGAAGCGTTACATTCTTAGAGTCAAAATTAAAATAGGTTTCCCGGACAGACTGTCCGTCTTTGTACTGACTGTACAGCCCCTTGAAGTACAATTTATTTTTACTGTTGATGTCATAATCCATCGCGTAATTGAAGCCCAAAGTTCTTCTGTCTGCCAGATAATCACGAAGCTGTAATTGATTGATGGAATAGGATGCAGTCTGATCTGCCAAACCATAATTGAAAATATTCCGCATTTGGTCTATAGCAGTTGAACGCTGCCATATCACAGCAGAGGAAATGAATTTCAGTTTCTCCGTGATTTTATTTCCATAAACTATGGAAGAGTTAAACGTTGGAGATTTGGACATATTTACATATCCGGTAGCGGTACTTATGGCCAGTGTTTCTTTGTTTGGAGACGTTTTTGTAATGAAATCTACATTTCCGCCGATAGCGTCGCCATCAAGATCAGGCGTCAGTGCTTTCGATAAACGTACACTCTGTATAAGCTCAGAAGGGAATATATCCATCTGTACTCCTCTGTTGGCATTGTCACCGCTAGCACTGGGCATTCTGCTGCCGTTTAATGTCGAAGAAGTCCATTGCACCGGTGTGCCTCTTACCGCTACAAAACGTCCTTCTCCCATATCCCTTTCAATGGAAACCCCCTGCATACGCTGTACTGCATCTGCAGCATTGCGGTCAGGTAATTTACCGATGGCATCTGCACTCAGAACTTCCGTAATGGTGTTGGAATTCTTTTTCATGGTAATAGCCCGGGCCTGTGAGGCTTTGTAAACACTGGTGACCACTACTTCCTGAATGGCATTCTCTTTTGTCTTTTTTTCGCCTACGCTGATCAAGCCAAGATCAACCGCTTTTTTATCCGCAACTGTAAAAGGAAAATAAATGGTTTCGTAGCCTGCATATTCAATGATCAGCCTGTAATTTCCATCGGGAATATTACTTAATACAAAAGATCCGTCTGTATTGGATGTTATTTTTTCGGCTTTATTTTCTATATACACTAAAGCATTAGGCAGATTCCCCTGCTGATCGACCACAACACCATGGACTGTGGTTTGAGCCATCGCAAGGCCCCCCAGGAAAAACCCTGCTGCAGTGGTTAAAAAAAATCTTCTTCGTAACATTTTATAAATTTTGCACAAAGATGTTTTCCCTGAGAAAGAATTCAGTTCATTTAAATTTTAACAGACTTGTTTAGATTTGTACACTATTTAACGTGTTTATTTTCAGTTGTTTATGTTTGTTAAATAATTGTAATATAGCATTTGAACGTTATAAAACATGATCTGTTGGCAGGCAGTTGAATTCTTTTTTAAAATATTTGTAAAAGGTAGATTTGGACTTAAATCCGCATTGGTAAGCGAGATCTGTAACGTTGGAATCAGGCTCTTCTTCCTGCATGCGTTTGAACTGTAAAACCCTGTTTCGGTTGGTATATTCATGAAAATTGGAAGCCAGGTACTGACTGAATGTAATGGTAAGATCGGTTCTGGAAATAGATAAATACTGTGAAAGCTGCTCCAGGGTAAAGTCTTCATCCAGATAGATAATGCTTTTATCATAAAATTCCTCTATGGAAGATTTTATTTTTTCAAAGTCTATTTTAGAAAGATCTTTGTATTGATATTTTTCCTTAAAAAGCTGCTCTTCAGGGACTATAGGTGTGTCTTTCTTCTGCTGTTCGTGGTACGTTAAAACATAAACGTACAATATCCAGGCGAACTGGATTAAAAAAGAAAGGTTATACATCTTTTGCAACAGAAGAATATCCAGCCCTAATTTGTAGCCGCCCCAAAAAGCCAAAACACTCAGCAGTACGAAAGTTAAAAACAGCCGGAATTTTTTTATAAAAGGGTTGCCGATCTTTTTTTGATGCAGGGACAATAAAACAATACAGATAACAAGACTTCCTATCCAATAATGAATATAATAATTGGCAAAGTATTTTGAGTATAAACCTATAACCAGATCTCCTTCCGGATAACCAAATAACTTTGCCGACAATCCAAAGGTATGGATGAGAACGATCAGAGAGAAAGGGTAGAGAAGATATTTCAGTTTGTCCCGGTGTTTGAAATTGATCAGATAAAAAGTAATGTACAGAAATATCAGGCCTTTAAAAACCCTCAGGCTGCCCGGTATTTCATAAAGAATAGATTCATATCCGAATCTTTGAATGATGAAATATTCATAGCCCATATCCGTTAGTACGGTCACAATATAAAGCAATAGCATATTATGAAAAGACTTTCTGTTCTTGGCCAGACAGAGTAATACAGCCAGCGTAATTACAGCCTGTAGGATGACAACCATTAAAATGTACAACATAGCCAGTTTAAATCTTCCCAAAATTATCAATAAACAGGAAGTATGCTTTTAACGGATCATTAAATTTTTGGTATTTTTATAAAAAGTTTTCAGGAACTCATGCTCATTTTCAAAAGTATAAATGTTCAGTCAGTCAATATAATTTTAAATTAAAAGTAAGCAGCAGGTATGAAATTGAAATTAGGCATTCTGGATCAGTCTCCAGCCATTGAAGGAGGAAGCTCATTACAGGCATTGAAGAACAGTATTGATCTGGCAGTGTTTGCCGATAAAGCAGGGTTTCACAGTGTGATCTACTCAGAACATCACGGCGTGGAAGCATATGGAAGTTCAAGCCCCGAAATCCTGTCTGCTGTAATATTAAGTAAGACCCAACGTATCAAGGTAGGAACAGGAGGGATTATGATGAAAAATTATTCGGCTTACAAGATCGCGGAATGGACCAAAATGCTGGGCAGTCTTTATCCGGAACGGTTTATTTTAGGTCTAGGCAAAGCTCCGGGAGGTTTAAAGGATGCCGTATCCGCATTGAATAACCACAGACCTGTTATTTTAGCCAGCCAGGAAGCTAAACTTGAAGAAATCATACAGTATATTAAAGAAGAAAAAGGAATCTATGACGGGCTTATTGCCCAGCCCAGGGATGTTGCTCACCTGCCCGAGATCCTGTGGCTGGGCTCAGGACTACAGTCTGCCAGGGAAGCGGCAAAGCATGGAGTGGGCTATTCGTATGCAGATTTTATGGGAGGCGGATCAGGATTGGAAAGCACTGAAACTTATTTAAGCGAATTTGACAAAAACCAGTACAGTCCGGCTCCTTCGCTGCAGGTAGCTGTTGCCGTATCTGTCGCAGATGATTTAAAAACGGCAAGATACAATGCCTACGGAATGGCTTATCAGTTTCTGCAGGCACGGCATATTCAGGCTCCCGAAGCACTTCTCCCAGCCGAAATAATCGAACGGAGAATAATGGGAAGCAAAGATGAAAAGGAATTTTTTAATATCCTGGATCATATCATTATAGATACACCCGGCAATATTTCAGGAAGATTACAGGAAAAGGCAGAAGAGTATAATACGGATGAACTTTTGATCCTCTGCAACATGTACAGAGAAAACGACCGGATAGATAGCTATAAAAGTATTATATTGGCCCATTAATAATCAATCCATCTCATGAGCTATAATATCCAGTTATTCAGTATTAAAACAAAAGAAAAAGAGCAGGCAGCCGATGACGACAGTTTTTTTGACCGTGAAGAAAATCTTGTTCCATTAACGGAAGAGCAAATTAACGGATTAAAAGAACGCCTTTTAAGATATAAATACGAACTGGTAAGAGAAGATGATGCCGGAATCCATTTCAGCCATCCGGATGAAGATTTCGGAATGGCTCTGCTTACCCAAAAAGGACTTTATTTCAATGCAAGCCTGAGCGAAAGTTCTATTTTTGAAGTTGGGATGACTGCATCTGAATTCACCGATACCGGTGAATTCGCGAAATATGATCCTCAGAACGAGGGCTGGGAAGAATTTTAGGCTTAGTGAAGATATTTTACAATAATTTTTTAAAGTTCTGAAGCGTTTCCACTACTCCTTCGGGCTTTTCATTTTCAAAAATTCCGGATTTTGACACTCTCTCGAATGTTATAGCCGTTCCGGAAGCAATAATATGAGGAAGATTTTCATTTTCCAACATTTCGGTGAGACCTTTCATTTCATCAATTCTTCTCAGAATATGCTGTGGATAGGTAGGTGTTGTTTTCACAAGGTCCTTATAGGTGCCGGGAAGAAATTCCTGAAGACTTTCATTCAGTTCGTCAAGAATTCCGAAATGGGCTGCTGCGGTCATGGTTTCAAAAAACAAAGCGTTTATTCCTTTATTTACCATAGAAAATAACAGTTTATAAGCAGATGATGCCTCGGTTTTTTCCCCGGCATCTTTTATTTTAAAAACGGAAGAAAACAGATTAATAAACACATGTCTGTACATACCGCTTACCACCAGAACCGCACGGTCAGGAACATCCTTGGAGGCTCCCATTACCGCTCCGTTCACGAATGGAATATCTATTGACAAAAATAGTTGCTCAATAGTAGCGGCAAGAGCTGGAGTATTAGAATTTAAATCGACATAGAGAGGGCAGTTTGAAGCTTTTTCCAGACAGGGAATAATGTTTTCCGCTACTTTCAGGCTTCCTTCCGGGCTGGTAAGAGAAAGGATAACATCAGCCTGCTCAACAGTATCCTGAAGAGAATGTGTATCGATAATTCCTGATTCTTTTATATTCTGTAATGTCCTTTCCGATCTTTCTTCTCCTGCAGTGATAACTTTAAAATTGTGGTTTATAAGTGCTTTTGCTATTTGGGTTCCCATATCTCCGGGGAACAGAACTGCAATAACGGGCTGAGTTTTCAATATTAATAATTTTTGAATGTTGAATATTCGAAGATACAAATCTCCTTAATTTTTTTCAGTTGTCACACACATTGTATCGATACGGGTTATTGATAAAACTGATTCATTAAGGAACTGTTCCGGATTTTGCTTAATTTTGATCCTTACTGCAGTACTTTATTATAATGAATAAGTCCCCGATTAATAATTATTTTCATTCCTTATTTGACATCAAAGAAGAAGTGGTTGGAAAAATTACAGAAACATTCAGTCACTTTGAGCTTAAGGCGAATGAAGTTTTGCTGAGCAAAGATGAGATCAGTACCAAAACATTTTTCCTGGAAAAAGGCTATGTACGTTCCTTTATCCTTAACGAGGACAACGAAGAAATTACAACAAATATTTACACTGCACCCTGCTTTGTCAATGATTTCCTGTCGTTCTTCAGGCAGCAGCCTGCAAAAGAAACCTACCAGACCATTACTGCCTGCTTGTTCTGGGAAACAGGCCTGGAAAATGTACAGCATAACTTTCATCATATCCCGGAATTCAGGGAGTTCAGCCGGCTTCTTTTCGTTCTCAATTATTACAGCATTCATGACAGGCTGATAGAAATGGCCAGCCAGAAAGCTTCCACACGGTATTTTAACCTGATGAAAAAGCATCCCGATATTTTCCAGTTTGTTCCTCTGAAGATCATTGCTTCTTACCTGGGAATTAAAGACAGCTCATTGAGCCGCATCAGAAGAGATATTCATAAAATGTAACCGTACGGGTTTTCGAGTCGGAGTGTTTTCGGGTTTCTGGATATGACTGGCTTTGATTTCGAGATTGTATCTGATGTCTTGCATCTTGACTTTATCATTTTACTATTCACTTGCCAAGCAAAATTAACTATTCACATTTCTGACATCAATAAAAGTCTCATGTCTCGTATCTGAAATCTGACATCTAATTTCTTTTCATTTGTCAAGTGATAATTCAAAATTTGGTGCTCATCTTTGTTAAAAATAATTTATGAGCAAGAAACATATTGCAGTGCTTGGATTGGGTGGAGTAGGCGGATATTTCGGTTTTAAAATAAGCCAGCAAAATGAAGCCTCCAAAAAGTATCAGGTGAGCTTTGTAGCAAGGGGAGAAACTTACCAGAGAGTAAAGGAAAACGGTTTGGTTCTTCTCTCACCCGAGCATTCTGTAAATCATACTTTTCCTGATGCTCTTGAGCAGCATATCAGTGATGTAAAAGATCCCGATCTTGTCCTGATCTGTGTAAAAGAATATGATCTTGAAAATATTTGCCGGCAGCTGAAAGAAATCATCAGCAGAGACACGGTATTACTTCCTATGATGAACGGAGCAGATATCTATGAAAGAATCAGAAAAATAATTCCGGGTCATATTATTCTTCCGACCTGTCTGTATGTAGCTTCGCACATCAAAGAAAAAGGAGTTGTGGAGCATAAAGGAAAAGCAGGGAAAATGATCGTAGGGAGAGATCCTGAACATTTTTCTGCCGATGTCTGCTGGATCGTGGATGTGCTTAAAGAAAGTAAAATTGATTTTGATTTTAAAGATAATTCACTCACAGATATCTGGACGAAATATATTTTCATTGCCAGTTTCGGATTGGTGACAGCTAAACATAATTCTTCCATAGGGATGGTGTGTACGGATGAAAATCAGAGAACCGAAGCATCTGAAATCATGCAGGAAATCAAAAGGATTGCTGACCAAAAAAGAATAGTTCTGGATGAGGACATTATTCAGAAAACATTCGAAAAAGCAGCTACGTTTCCTTTTGAAACTCCAACGTCTTTACAGCTTGACGTCAATTCCGGAAAAGAAAATAATGAACTTGAATTATTGGGTGGTGCCGTTTTGAATTTTGGAAAAGAATTGGGGCTGGAGACGCCTTTCACACAGAAAATTTATAATGAGATAAAAGCCCTGTAAATTGCTTACAGATTTGGCTAAAAGCCGATTGATAAATAAAAGCGGGAAATAAATCCGCTTTTGTATTTGAGGAGTTCACCCCATCTTAAGAGTGAAGGAATTTTTGCCGGCTGAATAATGTATCATCAGTTTCACGATGTTCAGGATCATCCACACAACAATCTACCGGACAGACCGTTTTACACTGCGGTTCCTCATGAAATCCCTTACATTCCGTACATTTTCCAGGAACAATATAGTAAACGTCGTCCGAGTAAGCCTGCTGGTAAGCTCCTGCATCCGTTTCAGCCCCATCCGGAAAGACCACTTTTCCTGAAAGCTTTGTTTTATCCTGCCACCTCCAGTCAACAGCGCCTTCATAGATTGCTGAATTGGGACATTCGGGTTCGCAGGCTCCGCAGTTGATGCAGTCATCGGTTATTGTAATAGCCATATTTTATATTTTACAAGATCATTTTAAAAAGGGATTTCTTTCGACTTACAGCCTGGGAAATCCCTCCGTCTAAACATAACTTAAATGAAAAAACAATAGGTTGTAAGCATGGATCAGATCCATAAACAGTTTATTTTTATGAATTAATCAGGCGCAATTTCTATGGAAAGCCCGTCCATTGCTTCAGTCAGCTGTATCTGACAGGCCAGCCTGCTGGATGGTGAAGTTGTAAAAAGTTCAGATAAAAGGGCCTTCTTCAATATCTCCTTTTTCAGGAAGTGCTGATTCCCGGCTGAGGATATAACAGTGGCAGGTTGCACACATCGCCATTCCACCACACATTGCTTCCATCGGCAGTTCATAAGCTTTACAGATATCTTTGAGGCTGAGTCCCATTTCCAGGGGGCAGATCAGTTGATGGATATTTCCGTCCAGATCCTTCACGGTGATTGTAATTTCTTCCTTCATTATCATTAATCCGTCGTTCATATTACGTGTTCTTTATTATATTCTTTCTATCCTTTTTGTTGTTGCAATACTGATCAGCTTATCGAATTTATCAGAATACAGAGCGGATACCCTCGTTGGATCCTCCTGGTCAAATAATACCGACCTGATAATCGGTACACTGAAAGGAATGGGCCACGCCCGCAGAGATTTGGCAACCGTGTCCATTGTGTTAATGCCCTGCATTGCCTGCAGGCCATCTGCCCAGCAAACCAGCCCAACTGTTTTATCCGTGAGATAAGGCTGATAGTGACTGGCTGTAACTTCAAGCCAGTCCAGGCAGTTTTTCATTACTCCCGGAATACTGCCGTGATAAAGCGGAGCCATCCAGAAATGAATATCTGCTTCCAAAAACAGCTGGGACATACGCTCTACAGCCAAAGGAATCTTAGTAAGACTAGTGTCAAAAAGTGGAATTCCTGAATCAGCCAGTGTAAAGATTTCCGCCTGGAAACCTGACTGTTCCAATCTTTCCGTGAAATATTGGGAAATTCGTCTGGAAGCAGATTCAGGTCTTTTTTCTAAAGAACCGTTAAATATAAGTGCTTTCATTGTTTTCTAGCTTTTAAAAATTACTTTCGGTAAGCCTATTTCGCCATACATCAGACTCTTAACCAAAGGTTTTAGCAGCCCGGCTGCCAATAAATACAGCGATGGATCGTGGTCAGCTCTTGCCCGGACAACAACTTTCTGATTTTTGTAGGATCTCAGATCTGCATACATGAGGCGGCGTTTCCAAAGATCCAGCAGAATGGTTCCGGCATCATTTAAATCTGCATAAACGGCATAAGGAGATAATTTTTCCATTAACATCATAAATGCCCAGGGCGGAATAATAGCATCAGTAGAACAAATGATCGCTACAGCTTTTTCATTGTATACAGAAAAGTCTGCGGCTGCAATAGATTCTTTAAACTCCTTCTCCTTCACGATCATTCCCATGAAAAGATGGTCTTTGATGTCCAGCTCCACGATTTCTGTAGTTGGCTTATAGTCTGAGAGATCAAGAGCAATGATTCCGGAGGCTTTTGCCTTATTGATGAAAATTTTCTGATCCATAATTGATTTTGTAATCAATATTAAAATTAGTTATTTAATTTTTGAAAGAGCTTCTTCGTATTTTTTTTCTACGGCAGACCAATTTAATACAGACCAGAATGAATCAAGATAATCGGCTCTTTTATTCTGGTAAGCTAAATAATAGGCATGTTCCCATACATCTATCCCAAGAATCGGGAATCCTCTGTTGATATGCAGGATATCCATCATCGGATTATCCTGATTGGGAGCCGAGGCGATAGCCAGTGAACCGCTGAATTTTACGAATAGCCATACCCATCCGGATCCGAACTGTCCAAGACCTGCTTTTTTCATTTCAGCCTTAAGGTTTTCCAGGCTTCCAAAAGTGGAATTGATAGCTTCAGCCAGTTTTCCTTCAGGATTTAACTGAGGCTCTGGAGAGAGAATTTCCCAAAAAAGAGAGTGGTTGAAATGTCCGCCACCGTTATTTCTTGCGGCAGGACTGTATTCACTGATTCTTTGCAGTATAGAATCCAGGTCGGCAGAGGTTTCTTCTGATGCCTTCAATGCCGCATTCAGGTTATCCACATAAGCCTGATGGTGACGCTGATGGTGAATGGTCATGGTTTCTTTATCTATAAAGGGTTCCAGTGCATCGTAAGCATAAGGAAGCTGAGGAAGTGTAAATGTGCTCATTGCTGTTATTTTTTTAATTAATGTGTTTCAAAGGTAATCATATATTTTAATAAAACAACTTTATTGTTGTTTTATTAGATGAATGTATTCTACTTTAAATATTTGAATATCATTGGTTTGGTATATAAAACTGAAGATTATAGAAAATGACTATATTTGTTGTGTAAAAATAAAACAACCTAAACATTGTAAAATGAAGAAGCCGGCAGCAGACCGAATCCTGATGTTCTTAAAAATGAGAGGGGAGGCGACATCGCTTCTTATCTCTAAAGAGCTCTCCATAACAAAAGAAGGCGCAAGAAAGCATTTACTGAATCTTGCCGTGGAAGGACTCATCCGTTCTGTCACAAAAAGTGAAGGAGTCGGACGTCCTACAACTTACTATACTCTTACTGAAAAAGGATGGTCACAGTTTCCGGATTCCCATGCTGATGTTACTGTACAGATCCTAAGGTCTGTAAAAAATCTTTTGGGTGAAAATGCATTGGACCTGCTGATCAATGACAGAGAGAAAAACACATATGAACGCTATGAAAAAGCCCTGGTAAAAGCAGAATCTCTAGAACATCGGTTAGATGTACTGGTACGGGTCCGAAGCGAAGAAGGGTATATGGCAGAATGGACAAAAGAAGGCAATGAGTATTTCCTCATAGAAAATCACTGCCCGATATGTGCCGCTGCTACTGAATGTCAAGGATTTTGTCGCGCAGAGCTTTCCAATTTCCGGAACCTGATCGGTAAAGAGTATCAGGTGGAAAGAGTAAATCATATTCTTTCCGGCGGACAACGGTGTGTGTATAAGATTAGTGAGTAATTTTAAATAAAAGATAAAAGATAAAAGATAAAAGATAAAAGATAAAAGATAAAAGATAAAAGATAAAAGATAAAAGATAAAAGATCTTGTTTCTAAAATTCAATAGGAGTGGGCTTTAGCCCGCTCAAAAAATATTAACCGGGCTCTTGAATATCAATAGCTGCAATTCAGAAAATTTGTTATTCCGATTTTATAACTTCCTTCTTCAGGTACCCAGCTTCTATCCCCCAATTCAATACTTCGTCAGTATTTCCATCAGCATCAGGATAGATACCAGTTTTTTAGAAGACTGGTATTCCGGGTTCAGCTGTTCCCTTATTTCCCCCAAAGCTTTGCTCAGTTTATTGCTTACCGTCTTATTGCTGATGCCGAGAGCTTCTGCCGTTTCATCAACAGACATATTTCTTCTGATTCTCATATCATACACGCTCTGTTCCGTGGTGGGAAGCTTTGAAACCACCTCATCAATCATAGATAATAAAGCAGAGATTTCATTTTCTTCAAGAATTTCAAAATATTCCGTATCCGATATATTCATTTCTCCGGCAGGGTCAAATTCGTCAATGCTAATGGTAGATGGTATCTTTTTCGAGATGTTATAATGATCGATGATCCGGTAATGAAGATAACGGAGAAGGTAGCCCTTTGCACTTTCTGTGTCGTCGGTCTGTATAGAGGCTGTATCTTCCAGGATCTTTATCCAGAGGTTCTGCAGCAGTTCTTCAGACATCTCTTTGTCTCTCGTCCTCGTGAAAACAAAACGGTAAAGACTGTCCCAGTACCGCTCATAGAACAGCATGAATGCAGGACGGTCACCTGATTTTATCTTCTTTAATATCGTATAGTCTGTAAGCATCATATCGTTGTTACAAAATTACCTAAAGAAAAATTAACTTTTTATGAACTTTAGGGATTCTAACATTAATTATTTCTGAAACATATCCCCGAAATGTGAATCAAATGTTGAGAAAACAACAAAATAGGTTGAAATTGTTAACAAGCTGGTTTTAATGTGAATACAATATTAAGAACTGCCTGGGGAAGTTTTTCATTTTCACAGTCTTATAGATAGAAGTATCTGTGAATACATGAAATATTTTATGAAAAGCCAAAAAAATAAGAATACTGCAGCTTTTGTTTTTAAGCTCTGGCAAAGAGAAGTTTCCGAAGGGGAGATTTCTGAAAAAGAAAAAGAAATTTTAAACCAGTGGGAAATCCGGACAGAACAAGACCTGGACCGAATCCATATGAAGGAATCCAAAGAAAGGGTTTTATCTGCACTGGAACTTTATTTTATCCAACCGGTAAAAACCGCTCCAATATATCCACTAAAAAAATATGTATACACAGCTGCGGCTGCAATTATATTTCTGTTGTCTTTAGGAGGAATCCTATATACTGAATTCCTTCAACCTGATACCTATACTTCGGGCTCGGAAAACCGTAAAGTTTACCTGGCAGACGGTTCTGTGGTTACATTGTTGAACGGGGCAGAACTCACAGTAGATAAATCATTTCCTGCTTCCACAAGAATAGTGAATCTGAAAGGTGATGCCATATTTTCTGTGGCAAAATCAAAGACACATCCTTTCATTGTACATGCCGATGGTTTCAGTACCAAGGTCCTGGGAACTGTTTTTAAAATTTCGCAGTCCGGAAAAGATAAATCCGTACAGTTGTACGAAGGAAAAGTTGCGGTATCCTATGCAGGAGTTCCGGTTTCCTATCTGAAGCCTAATCAGAAATGGACCAATTTCGGGATAGCTCATACCGCCGCCGTGATTTCACTTACTACAGAAAAGAAGCTGGGAAAACAGAAAGCAGAACTTTTGTCATTAAGCTTCAACGATGTGTCCTTTAAAGAAGTGGCAGATGTGATGCAGAATAATTACAAGATCAGAATCGTGTACCCCAAAGAAACTGCAGAAAAGAGGATAACAGCAGATTTTACAGGAGGTTCAGCCGATGAAAATATGGAAGCGCTGGCCTTTATATTAGGCCTTGAGGTACATAAAGAAGACTATACATATACCCTGAAGAAATAATCTGCCTACATAGAATTAAGAATAAAAGAAATAAAACTTTTAAAAGAGAAATTGAACATATGAAAAGATTGAAATGCGGTCTTACCGTTGCGGCAGTATTTTTTACGGTAGCAGCTGAAGCCCAGGAACTGGTTCAGAAAGTATCATTTTCAGTTCCGGCAAGCAGGCCTCTTATTGAGGTTCTGGAAGATTTTGCCGGAAAAACGGGAATGAGACTGGCCTATTCTAAAACGGACATTAAAGAGCTGAAGGTAAAAGGGATAAAATGTGAAAATACCTCTGTCAATAATTGTCTTAAAGATATTACAAACGGGCTTCCGGTGGCATTTCGCCTTCGTGGGGATCTTATTTCAATAAAATATGAGGGAACAAACTTCTCTGTAACAGGAGAAGGACGGATCACCGGCAAAATTGTGGATGAAGTGGGAAATCCTGTGGCCGGAGCTGAAGTGACAGTTGCTAAAAAGACTATACTCACAGATAATAACGGTGATTTCGTGGTAGATCTCCCTTCCGGAATCTATACTTTAACCGTAAAAGCTCCAAAATACAGCCCGCTTCGGGTAGAAAAACTTTCAGTCAACAATAATGAAACCAACACAGTCTCATTTGCGATGAAGCAGGCTCCGGACAAGATAACGGACATCAGGGAAGTGGTGATTACCGGAACCAGAAAAGCAGATACCCAGGCCGGACTTCTTGCCCAACAGAAAAAAGCTGCCCAGATGAGCGACGGGATCTCTGCTGAGCAAATCTCCAAAACTCCTGACAGTGATGTGGGAGGAACCCTTAAAAGAGTAACAGGAATAACGACCATAGACAACAAATATGTAGTGGTTCGGTCTATGGGAGAACGCTGGAATACAGCGGCTATGGACGGAATCAATCTTCCCAGCACAGAAGCCTACAACCAGAACTTCTCATTTGATATTATTCCTACTGCCATGGTGGAAAGCATTGTAGTAAGCAAAACAGCAACACCAGACATGAATGCCAGCTTTGCAGGAGGTTATGTTGAGGTAAGAACTAAAGATATTCCCAACGAAAACTTTACAACGGTAAGTATGGGAACTTCCTATAATGACCAGTCAGCGTTTAAAGAATTTCTGACCCGCAAACGCGGAAAATATGATTATTTCGGATACGATGACGGCACAAGAGATTTTCCCAAAGGCCTTGAAGCTACAGACTGGAACAATCCTCTGTTTTTTGAACAGTCCAAAAGGTTCAAAAATGATAATTTTTCCACCTTCAGTACCACAGGGGACATGGGCTCCAATATACAGGTAGCATTGGGAAGGTCATTTGCACTCAAAAATAATAGCAAATGGGGTTTTGCCGGAGCATTTACGGTAAGAAATGAGCAGAATAAATTAGACATCGATCATACGGGGAGGGGAAACTGGCTGGACACCACAGCACCATACGATCCTAACTGGCAGGCAAACGGAACAGATCCTATTGTATTTTACAACTTCAAAAATAAAGGAGCTTCATACAATTACAACTCTACATTAGCAGGAATGCTGAATTTCGGATTACAGCTGGGAAAAAACAGAATCTCTTTCCGTAATTCCTACACCCATATTTATGATAATACGCTGACAAGAATAACCGGCTGGAATGAATATACAGGAGGAAGCGGAATGGCCGCCAATGCCGAAGCTTCCTATAATTATTTCTATAACGGAATTATTCCCAATAATAACCCCGCACAGATCAAGGATCTGGACAAACCCTATACCGATAATACCAATTATCCTATCTATCAGACGCTTTTGCAGAACAAGCTTGAGGGAAACCATAAAGTTGGAAATGCAGAAATTAACTGGTTTGCAGCAAGAACAGGAGTGAAATCTGATACCAAAGACTATACGCAGTACCTGAGCCAATATGATTTCATAGGAAGTGAGATTCTTACTTATCATAATATATACAATTCGGCATCTAACTTTTACAGGGGATATATTGGCAATAAAGAAACAGACTATAATTACGGAGCTTCCCTTAAATGGAATTTAGATAAAGGAAATTTTAAAAATGACATCAAAGCCGGTTACGCAGGTGTTATAAAAAACAATACCAACCAGCAGGAGAAGTTTTTTTTAAGAGTGGATGAAAACAGGGATGTCCCGAATGCTGTAAAAGGCCTTTTAACGATGTATGGTTCTTTGTCTCAATGGTTTGATGGTTCCAAATATGTACCGGGAGGAATAGGCTGGCAAACCAGACCGCTGTATAAGGATAACAAATATGAAGGGAAAGTAACCCAGAATGCCTTTTATGTCATGTTTGACAATCGCTGGAAGAATACATTCAGATTGGTTTGGGGAGTCCGTGCGGAATATTTCAAATACGACCTCATCTCTCAGCAATTAGATCTTTCGGATAATCAAACGGTTAAAAAAGAGCCGATAGATGACAAACCGTGGCAGTGGATGCCTTCCGTGAATTTTACATACAGTCCTACCAATAAAATCAATGTAAGGCTTGCCTACAATAAAACGGTAATCCGTCCCCAATTCAATGAGAGAACAGGCCTTCCTTACTTTGATCCGGTAGCCAACGGCTTAATTTATAATACGGAAATGACCTCATCGGTAGTTAATAACTATGACTTCAAATTTGAATGGTTTCCCGGTTTGGGAGAAATATTCTCTGCCGGACTGTATTACAAGGATATCGACAGGCCTATTGAACGCGAAGGCCGCCTTTCAAATGAAGGAAATCTCTTTTTGTACAATGGAAACTCTAAAAATGCAAAGCTGAAAGGGGTAGAAGTGGAGGTCCGGAAAAACCTGGGGTTTATTGCTGAAGAATCTTTTCTGGAAAAGCTATTCGTAAGCGGAAATTTTACTTATAACACGACAAAGATAATTGCTTTCAAAGATCAGTACAAAACCGGGGACAATGGGGAAACCTATGAAGTGGAAAGACCGCTTTACGGACAGACTCCCTACGCTTACAATTTAGGAATGACCTATGATGGAGGGCGTTTCGGTGCCAGCTTTTTATACAATGCCAAAGGCGATCAGTACATCACGGTAGGATATGACTATAATGGTGAAGAAATACAGCGTCCGTATGCGGTAGCAGACGCCCAGCTTTCCTATAAATTCCTGAGGAACAGGAATCTGGAAGTGAAGTTTAACGTCAGAAACCTTTTTAACAGGGTGAAAGAGTTTTATAACAATTTCAATTCCTATTCGGTGCCGAATGGATCCGGAGGAAGCAACATATCTACAGACAGGGAAGCATGGAAACTTCTGCCGGGAGCCACTGACAAATATGATAAAGATATCGACAAGATTACGTTCCGGGCTTATAGCGGAAGGATATTCGGCCTAAACGTGAATTATACATTTTAAAAGACATTATAAAAAACAGAATAAAAGAGCTCATTGATGCAATGTACAGGTTTCGGAATCCTGGACACGAGCCGGATCAATACTGATGATGCGCACAGCAGTACCGGATCAGATAAAAACCGGACGCCGTTGTTTTTTTCCGGACAGCAGCGGATAAGCAGGAAACCCCTGCAGGACAGCTCCTCCTGGAATGCAGGGTGAAATAAAAACCAAATCGCAGGAATATAGAGGCGGATATTCCTAAATATTAAAATTTCCGGTTATAAAAATAACATTACCGGATCTACTAAAAATTATAACAATGAAAAAACTAACTTTAATTGCTGCTGCAGCATTATCTCTTATTGCTTGTCAAAACGATCATTTAGCGGATTCTTCTACACCATTCGAAATGCAGTCTGCTTCTGCTGAATATATTACGGCTTCTGCACTTCCGGTAACATCTGTAAGTGGTGACATTACTTCAAACACTACTTGGAGCGGAGTAGTAGAGATCAACGGTATTGTTACTGTAAAGAATGGTGCTAAATTAACAATCCAGCCTGGAACTTTCATTAAAGCAAAACCTAACACAACGAATACACCTACAGGGGTTCTTGTGATCTCTAAAACTGGTAAAATAGATGCTACCGGTACAGCAACACAGCCGATTATTTTTACAAGTTATAAACTGTTAGACGGAGATGAAAACACAACGGCTGCTCCTGGTGATTTTGGAGGTGTTATTATGCTAGGTGATGCTCCGGCAAACACACCTGATACTAAGACTATCGAAGGATTAACCGGTTCTGATTTTTATTACGGAGGTACCAATGCTGCTCACAACGGAGGTATATTGAAGTATGTTCGTATTGAATTCGCCGGATTCGATCTTTTGGCTCCAAACTCAGGAAATGAGATCAACGGGCTTACTTTAGGTGCTGTAGGAAACGGAACTACTTTAGACCACATCCAGGTATCTTATGGGAAAGATGACTCTTTCGAGTTCTTCGGAGGTACTGTGAATGCATCTAATCTTGTTTCTTTTGCTCCGGATGATGACAACTTTGATTTTGACAACGGATACACAGGAACTATCACTTGTGCACTTGCTTTGGCAGACAACAATTCTACACACAGCCTTAGCGGTGGTGTTTCCGATACCAACGGTATTGAGCTGGATAACAACTCAACAGGTACTGCTACACCACTTATCACAAATCCTGTGATCAACAATCTTACTATCGTAGGATCTCGTACTAATGTGTTATACTCTTCATCAACACCTTCCGGACCATTATATGAAAATGGTATCCACATCAGAAGAGCAGGAAAATTAACATTGAATAATGCTGTTGTTACAGGGTATCCTACAGGAATCAAAGTAGAAGGAACAGGTTCTGAACTGTCTTCAGCTTCTACTTTAAACACAATCAAAGTACACGGATTTACAACTTCTGTTACAGGTACAGGAACTGCGGGAATCCCTGCTGCCAACCTGTTGGTAGGAAGTACAGCTTCAGCTTGGGGAATGACTCAGCCATTCTTCAACGTAGGACCATGGAACGTGGCACCTAGAAACTGTGGAGACTACCAGGGAACTTGGACGAAATATAACTTCTCTATTGTAGAATAATTTTAAATGCAGGGGAAGCTTCCATGTCTTTCCCTGCTTTTTATTTCAAAAATCTCTAATAATCTGTATTATGAAAAAACTATTTTTATTATCTGTTGTATTGCTTTCACAGGCTGTTGCTGCGCAGTCTCTGGTATGGAGCAATTCTTTTGATACCCCTGCTGACCTTCAGGGATGGACCACTCATGATCTGAACAATAATGGAAACGGATGGGTTCAGGGACAGAATATCTATTATAATGGAACAAATGCCCTTACTTACGGTACTGCAGGAGTGCTCCGATATTCAGTAAGCCTGGTTCCCAGCGGAAATGCTGCAGGTTTTGCTACTGAAAACGACTGGATTATCTCCCCACCGATTGATCTGCAGGGAGCATCAGGAACAATCAGTCTGGCTGCTTATATCGGAAGGCAGAGAACTACCCATTTTAATATTGGACGCGATCTTTTTATTTATGTAAGCACTCCTCAGAAACCGGTCCCGGAATTGGCAGATTTCCAGGCTATGACGGTGGATGCAGGAGGAAATGATATTCCAAGCCCGTACAGCATTATTGCCGGAACTGTAGCGAATCCTTTCCCTAATGATCTGACCCAGTTTAACGAAAGTATTATTGATATATCAGCCTTTGCGGGTAAAAAGATCTATATCGGAATATGGTCCAACAGAAAGCCAAGCGGGAATAACCTCCAGAATATCAATATCGATGAAATGGCGATTTATGCTTCCACATTCCTTGACACAAAAGAAGTAAAGAAGAAAGAAAATTTAACGAAAATCAAAGAAAACCCTGTAAAGGAAATTCTTCAGCTACAATTAAATCCAGGTTTAAAAGAACATATGACGACGGTTTCTATCTATAATGTGGCCGGGCAGAAAGTGCTTTCGGCTCAATACAGCAGATCAGTCAATGTAGCATCATTGCAGGCCGGAATGTACATTGCTGAAGTTTCTGACGGAAAAACAATGGAAAAACTGAAGTTTATCAAAAAATAATCACACCGTTTATCAATTTAACCTTCAGAATATTCTGCAGGAATTAACCATGAAAACTTAATCGGTCAAACACGTTTGAAGCTTCCCCGCAAAAACCGTTTGATCATAAACATATCCAACTTAGTTTTTTTTATAATTATTATGTTGTCCCGTACTTTCACCGGGCGGGACAATATTTCTGAGTTTAGATTTTTTAATTTAAAATAATATAGATGAATAAGTTCATTGCACTTGTGTTTTTTACATTGCTTATTTCCTGTTCAGACAGCAGCGTGATGCAGCCGTTTGATAAGTCCCAGAAGCCGGCTGAGGTGAATATCAAAGGATATTCGAAGCCGGATATGATCCAGCTGAGACTGAACGGAACACCCATATCTATTGATGGAAATACTTCTTATACCAATACTATAGAAACAAGACTTGATTTTGTTCTGGATGAAGGAGAAACAGACAGGCTTGGAATCTACAATAATGAAACAGGTACCGAAATTGCCCATTACAATATCACCTACGACAATGTCAGTGATTACAAAACCCTGAATTTTTTCAATCTTCCCGGAATCTTTCTTCAGGCATCCGTGGTTAAGCCGCAGATCAACCTTGGGAAAGTAGGCTTTGAATTCATTTTTCCCAATCTGGGTGAATACTCAGGGAGTTCACTCTCCAGTGTGAAGGGGATTCTGAAAAGAGAAAACGGAGCCGTGCTTGCAGAATTTACCGATATCGGGAAGAAAAATTTTACAGACGTAAAGATCTATAATTTTTTCAGTAATACAGCTCCTGTCTACCTTGAACTGTATAAACCGGATAGCTCTTCGCCATATACCGGATCTGAAATCATTAAAGTAAAAATAAAACAGAATATGGGAGCCAATCTTATCATTCTTCAGGAAAAAATGGAAAATGGTATCCTGACGGTTAAAGGAGAGATTGATGTGGCAGATTATCTGTAATGATGGACAATTTTATGAAGAAATATTTTAATTTTCTATGGCTGTTCTCGGCAATTTCCATGCTGACCTTATCATGCAGCCGTAATGATGATGAGGGCGTTCCGCGTTTCCCGGAAGGAAGCAGGGAATCTGTAAACCAATGGGTGCAGGACAGCATGCGAAGGTATTATTACTGGGCAGACCAGATGCCCGCCAAACCGGATTACCATCTGCCGGTGAAGGATTTTTTTAAAAGTCTTTTATCCTCACAGGACAGGTTTTCATTTGCTGTAGATACCCAGGATCCTTCTTCTTATCCGCGTTCCGTCCGGAATATGTATGGTTTTGATTATGCCGTCATACAGCTGGCTAATGGAAGCGTTGTAACCACCGTAAAGCTTGTTATGAAAAACTCACCGGCATTCAGTTCCGGTCTGGAAAGAGGGATGATGATCACGAAGATCAACGGTAAAGCAATTACAGCAGCCAATGCGGAAGAATTGACTTCATCAATTAAAGATCAGACGGTCATAGAATTAACGGTTGGGACGTGGGAAAATGATGCCGTTGCAAATGAAAAGAACATCACGGTCTACTACGGGTATTCCTTTGAACAGCCTCTGGAATCTAAAATATTTGAAAAAAACGGTAAAAAGACAGGATATCTTTACATCTATGATTTTCCGGACGGAATGACTCCTGCTCTGAATCAGAAGTTTGCAGGTTTCAAAGCAGCCGGAATACAGGAGCTTATCATCGATATCCGGTACAATTATGGTGGGTCCGTCGCTTCAGCAGCGGCGCTGTGCTCATTGATCCCTTCCGGAATTTCCGCATCCTCGCCATTTATTGTCTACAGGGGAAACAAAAACGGAGGTGAAGTAAAACGAACATTTGCCCAGCAGATTGATTATGATCCTAATGCCCTTGATTTCAATACTCTGCGTGCGAATGCTCTGGGATTGGGTAAAGTTTATATTCTTACCTCAACAAGCACGGCATCTGCCTCGGAGATCGTGATCAATAACCTAAAACCTTATATGGAGGTCATTCAGGTAGGAGGCGTGACATTGGGTAAAGATATGGCCGGATTTATGGTGGAAGACAAAAGAAAACCCAAAAAAATATCGTGGCAGCTTCATCCGGTTATTTATAAAGTTTTCAATGCAGATGGGGAAGGCGCTTACGGCAACGGAATTCCCCCACAGATTGCAGCCGGTGAATACGCTTCGCTGCCGCTGCTTCCGCTGGGAGATCCGGAAGAAACCTTAATTTCATCCGCCCTGAACCATATTTATTCAAAATCAGCAGGCAAGAATACTTTGGATCAAAGTGTTAAGATTTTATTTCAGAGTGATACGCCTTCTGCAGCCATCGGAAAGTGACCATTTTTTAATTTTTTAATACATTAAACCAACAGCCATGCAGGGAATAGAACCAAAATTTCACAGCAGCATTACAGACCGTATGGAATATTACCGGGGCCTGCTGAAAAAAGCGGCCGGGGATCCGGATATCCAGCCTTCTGACATGATTTCTAAGGTCTCGGAATTAAGTGAACTCTATGAGGATTATCTGGCTCAAAAGAGGCAGCTGGAAAGAAGCATAAAAAATTACAGACAGTATCACAATGATCTGAGAAAACAGCTGACCCTGAGAGTCAAAGAATTGAAAAGAAAGGTAAAACAAAGGTGATTATGTGAATCATTGAAAGTTGTTGTATGGTTGAGTTGAAAACTTCAAATAAATAAAACCGGAGCAAAAACATTTTTACTCCGGTTCGATTATTATTTTTGTCCTTTAATTATATGATCATTATTTCAGGACCGGTCTAAGAAGAAATTAAAGTAAATCTGCATTCCATCCCGCAGGGAAGCAATAGCTTTCTTCTGAATAAAAACACGTTTTTCCCGTAGCAGTTTCACATTGTTCCTGCGTAGCATAAGGACGGTATAACGGTGATCCAGGTCCCGGGCATCCTTCTTTAGTACCTCCTTTTACTGATTTTAGACCCTCTCTTGAAATTTTTTTAAGATTTTTCATGAATTAAATTTTTAGTTTTTCTTACTCTTTTATAAGCTTTTCAGATTCCGCTTTTAGTTATCCCAAATTAGTGATTTTTTTAATACGGAAACTAAATTAATATGAAAATACTTCATCATCAAGACATCGTTTTATATCCTATTTCAATTCAGAATTTTCATTTTGCCTGGCTGCCGTAATTTTTTCTTCAATCAACCTCCAGTCATAAAAATGGAAAACTCTGCCATTACTCATGGCGACAAATATTCCCTTTGGGAAATTGGGACCCAGATTCACATTCGTTACTTCTGAGCCGTCACTTTCACTGGTGGAAACAGGAATTTCAGCCATTTTTCCCTTGGCGGGATCTTCTCTCAGATACACGTTAAAAGTATCTCTTTGCTGATTGGAAACCAGAATATATCCTGTTTTTTCTGAAGTAGGATAAACAGAAATTCCTTCCACATCAGATGTAAAGTCACCTTTTCCGAAAACCAGAAGTTCCTCATTCCCATTGGCCGGATCTGCATAATACTGATGCACCCCGAACTGCTCGTCAGAATAATAAATATAGCCCATTTCATCATCTACAGCGATACTTTCAATCTCTTTCAGACCACTGTATTTTCCAAACTTCCGGATGACTTCACCGGTTATTTTTCCCTTTTTTTCAGAAAGCTTATACTGCCACAGATAACCGTCAGCCGGGCCGGATTTTCTTCCCACAACAACATGTATTTCTCCTGATACAGGGTTTTGGTACATGGAAATTCCCATCGGATCGCGTTGCGTTTCACCGTCAAATACCGTAAATCCACCCACTTCCTTCAGATCCGGAAGACTGTAAAGCTTTACCATATTGGTTTCCCTTTCCGTCACAGCGGCAATATCGGTTTTCTTTCCGTTCAGCATAAAGCCGTATTCAATATCTACATTGTTCGGGCGTTTCAGTCCTGAAACTTTATTGATGATTTTTCCGTTCAGATCAAAGGCATACAGTCCGCCATCAGTATCCTTATCAGTTCCGATAATAATACTTTTGGAAGCATCCGCAGGATTGATCCAGATGGCAGGATCATCGGTATCATGAACTACCGTTTCTGTAATAACAGAAGGCTTTATGTTTTTCCCTAAATTTTGCGTGCTGCAGCTCACTACAAAAGGTAAGACTGATATGGCTACAATAAATGGTAACTTTTTCATACGTTTAAAAATCAAATTTCAATCCTAAAGTGAATCGCGGTCTGTAATATTCCACCTGTGCGGTTCTGCTTTGGATTCCCTGGTAATACCGTAACGGCTGGTTCGTCAGATTATTGGCTTCGGCGAAAACCCTGAGCTGGCTGGTAATTTTATAAGATGCATTCGCATCAAGGAAGACCTGCTTGTCATAATAACGGTCTTCAAATGATTTTCCACCCAGCTCATCAATATAATCAGATGCGTAATTCATAGAAACCCTTGCTGAGAAACGTTTATTTTCCCACGAAAGAGATCCGTTGAACATATGCGGGGCAGCTCCCGGAAGTCCTACATCTGTTCGCTCCACGCCATCTTCATTTGTGATTCCTTTCGCTTTTGATTGGGTATATGTATAATTAACATACACTCCAAGGCCTTTCCAGAATGCTCCCGGAATAAAGTCAAGCTGACGTTGAAGAGCAACTTCAAAACCATAAATATTTACATGGTCCCCATTACGCTGCTGTGTAAATCTCCAGTTATTTTCTCCCGCAGGAATAGGATTGGACTGTCCTGCAAAATCATTTGAGAAATCAACGGATGTATAATTTCTTCTCGAATAAGTATAAATAAAATCCTTAAGATTCTTATAAAAAAAACCTCCGGAAAGAATTCCAACCGATTTAAAATATTTCTCCGCCATAAAATCGAAATTATAAGCGTAGGTTGCCTTTAAATCCGGATTCCCTGCAGCAATGGTTTCATCCCCGGAAATAACGTTAAGATAAGGAACCAGCGAATAATAGTTCGGACGGGCCAAAGCTGTTGTAAATGCCGCACGCAATATAAGATCCTTAACAGGAACATATTTGAAAGACAAATTCGGGAGTACATTGGTATAAGTGTTCGTACGGTTGATCCTTCCTGCCAGATCTTCCTCGTCCAATACATAATTTCCGGTATAGTCAATTTTTGTGGTTTCAACACGTGCTCCTGCGATCATTGAGAATGTATCGCTGAAATCCTGGTCCCATCTGATGTATCCGGCATAGATATTTTCTTTGGCCGTATAATTACTCGAAAGGAATTCTTCAGGCTTCAGCTCACCTTTAAATAAATTGGGATTGAACAGGTCCAGGCCACCGATGTATGACGGATCTACGAAAGTTCCCGGAACATAATTTCCCGGCTGGAAGTTTTGACCGTCAAAATGAACCGTAGGAACAGATAACAGGCTTCCCATATCATTCAAAGGCTCAAAAGCATAATAATCATTATTCCGTTCTTTTTCCTTTAAACGGAGACGTACACCTGCACGAAGTCTGCCTTTCTGATTTTCGATCACAGAAAACGGAAAACGGACATTGACCTTTGCTCCAAACTCCTTTTCCTGGGTAAAACTGTTGGAATCTGAAAGATCACTTAACTTATAAACACCTAAATTGTCGGCAGAAAGGGGAGTAATTATCGGCCTTTCCGGATCGCTGAGGTCTGAAGAGAAATTCATTTTTCCGTTCTCAAACTCTATATAGCGCTCATGAGGTTTCTTTTCACTTGCCGTTGCATAGTTCATAGACCAGTCAAGATCGATCTTTGATCCCAGAAGATGTTCCCCTCTTAAAGCATAGTTCTGCACTTTCTGTCTTTCCAGACGCGTATTGTCATTATCCGCATCTCCGCCTTTATTCTGCCTTGTGATGCTGCCTTTCCAGCCTGTAATTTCGGTTTCTTCATCATTATAGACCGGCTTTACTTTATAGCCTAAAGCAAATCTGTTCTCTTTATCAGTTCTGAAATTATACATTGCTGAAGCATAGATCTTGTTTTTGGAATTGAATTCATAATCCATATTCAGATCAAAACTGTGTCTTATACGGTGTTCATTATAATAACGGACTCCCATTTTGCTGATATAAGCAGTTTGTGCAGCATCATCTGCAATACTCCAGGTCGGTTCTATATTATCCGAGCCAAAATTATTATTGTTATAGGAAAAACTGAAAACAGCGCCCAGTTTTTTATTTAAAAAACGGTTTCCATATACCAAACCGGCTGTATAATTACCTTTTTCACGGATCGGATTGTAACCTCCCGCCAGAGTTGCAGAAATCCTCTGCCCGTTAGGTGAAGCCCTTGTGATAAGGTTTACCGAACCACCGATAGCATCAGCATCCATATCGGGAGTAAGGGTTTTATTAACTTCGATAGTAGAGATCATATCCGAAGGGATCAGGTCCATCTGAACATTCCTGTTGTCACCTTCAGCAGATGGAATTCTGTCACCGTTTAGCGTAACAGAATTAAGGTTGGGTGCCAACCCCCTTATGATAAGATTCCTGGCTTCTCCCTGGTCATTCTGTATCGTAATTCCGGGAACACGCTTCAAAGCATCACCAATATTGGCATCAGGAAAACGTCCGATCTGGTCGGAAGAGATCACATTGGTGATATTGGCATTGTTTTTCTGCTTGCTCAATGCTCTTGCCTGGTTTTTCAGTGTGGATCCGCTCACGACCACTTCTGCAATCGCTGTTTCTTTTCTTGCAAAAATGATATTCTGTTTTGTGTTCTTTTCAGACTCAACCGTTACACTGTATTCTCTGGTTCCATAGCCCAGATAATCTACTGTCATGGTATAACTTCCTGCAGGAACATTCAGGAAAACAAAATTACCATGATCATCCGAAGTTGTATAGATATTTCCCGGAGCCAGAGAAATTCTGGCACCCGGCAGGGATAATTTGGAATCATCATTGATATTTCCGGAAACAGTACCGGTTTGCGCATAGAAAAAAATGGCTGCACAAAATAAAACGGAGGTAAAAATCTTCTTCACTTTATAACTGTATATTAAGTCGGAACAAAATTAAACGTCTGTTTGGGAGATAGCCTGAATTATAGATTACGATTCTTTTAAGGATTTATGAACAGATACATCAGGATTACTTTCCCGTAAAGTGATAAAGCATCACTGTCACTTATCTTTACATAAAAAAGCTGCGTCAAAAGTATTAATCCTTTGACGCAGCTTGGGCTGTTATTTCTTATTTCTGTTCTATCGAAGGAACATTAGTGATCACTTTCCATTTCCCGTTCTCCCGGACACAGGTGATAAGCGATGAAAACCTGAGGGCCGGACTTTCCAGGGAAACCTGAGCGTACGCAATATTATTTTTCCGTTCCAAAGAATGATAAAGAACTGTTCTCGGTTTCCCGCCAAAAACTTTGTCGCGAACCAGCTGAATATACTCTTCTTTAGAAATGACAAAAATTCCAGGTTGATCAAAAAATCCGTCCTGTATGTTTTGGTAATTTCGATGAAGAATCTGTTCTAAAAGGTTGGTATCATTGGTATCCCCACCTTTAATGAACTTTTCTATAGCTTGTCTGATCTCTTCCATGATTAATTTAAATAGTTAAAAATTGAGGCTTCTGTTAATTCTGTTTTCTTTGAAATCTGATCCGAGGCAGCAGTACCTTCCAAAGGAAAATAGCTGATGTCAGTAATTCCCAGATGATTCAGGATGCTGGTTAAATGAGTTTCAAGAGGATTCATTCCGCCGGGTAACGAGTGAATACCGCCCATGACAGAAATGATATGTGCTTTCTTATCTGAAAGCAGGCCTTTAATGCCTTGGTCATAGGTAAACGTTTTCTTAGTTCTGATTACAAGATCAAAATAAGCTTTCAGCGAAGAAGGAATCCCATAATTGTACATAGGGCAGGTGATCAGGATCTCACTGCTTTTGTAAAGCTCATCAATCAAATTGTCGGACAGAAGAAGATCTTCGGTATACAGATTTTCATTCAAAAATGCATCATAAGTCTGCTGGGTGAGGTGAGGCGTCATTTTTCTGGCAGTATCTCTTTCAATAACCGATCCGTCCGGATGTTTCAGAATCCACTGTTTTACAAAATAATCGCCTATACGGCGTGAATAGGAATCGTTAAGCCTAAGGCTGCTGTCGATTCGGAGGAGTGTGTTCATACTTTTTTTCTTTAAAGACACACCCGACTTCCAAAACGTGACAAAGATGATTAGAAAATTGAGAATTGACCCTTAAATTAATTAATCCTTTTCAACTTTTCAGGATCTACAATAGAATAAATTTCTCTGATCAGTCCATGCTCATTGATATCCAGAATATGGCAGTTGTATATACGGTCTCCCTGCCAGAAGCACAAAGCAGGCTGATGATTGAAAACATTAAAAGTAAAAGGTTTCCCTGAAAGAAACTGCTGTTGCACGTAAGCGAGAAGAGATGCCGTTGCCATTCTGCCGGTTTCTACGGCTTTGATGACACGTATACGTTTCCCACCGTCTGCAGAAAGCCTGATGTCATCTATCAGAAGCTCTTCGATTCTGGAAATGTTTCCTTCACTTAATGCCGTCTGATATTTGTGGAGTATATCGGTATCCGTGGAGTTTGCAGTATCAGGAGCATATTTTATATCTTGCAGCTGTTTTCCTGCACGGCTCAGCAGCTGACGTGAATTATCAATGGAAATATCCAGGATTTCAGCAATTTCCTGATGAGAATAGTCGAAAGCTTCTTTTAAAATATATACAGCTCTTTCTTTGGCATTCAGCTTTTCTAAAAGGACAAGAAGTGTATAGCGAGCCGTTTGCTCCTTGATCAGCTTATTCTCCGCATTGTCAAAGGACAGAGGTTCCGGAAGCCATTCCCCGTAAATCATTTTTTTACTGTGCCTGTTCTTAAAATTGATGGCGTGATTAACTGTACTTTTAATCAGGAAGTTAACCTCGTTCCTGATTCCGGATTTGTCTAAAGAAATATATTTTTCTATTACATCCTGAACAAGATCCTGCGAGTCTTCATAAGACCCTGTGATATTGTAAGCATAGGTAAGCAGTCTGCTGTAATTTTCCTGCATGATATTTCTTTTGAAGACAAACTTAATGAATAAAATGTGACAGTTCTTTTCAAAAATGTTAGATTTTTTAATTGAAATAAAATCCCAATGGCGAAATATTTAGAATTTTTTGGCAATTTGCATCCTGAACAATATTAGCCAGAGAATAGAAAGGAATGATAGAATAAATTCCTGAAATCTTATCCGGTAGAGGGATTGAAGTTCCGGGAGATCCTTTATGAAACAGATTTTACCTTTATTTTGGATCAAATGAAAAAGCTCTCAGATAGATTCATTAAAACTAAAATTAAAGAAAAGTATGGATGAAGCATGTTCAAGAGAATTAATTAAGCTGGCTGAAAAAGATCTGTCAGTTAGAGAGAAACTGGCTTCTGAGGGAAAACTTTCCAACGGCTATCATCCCGAAATGGAACAGGTTCACAGACAAAATGCAGAAAAGCTTCGGGAAATTATCGGGAAAATAGGGTTTCCTACGATTTCAAAAGTGGGGGATAAGGTCAGCGACGCTGCATGGCTTATTATTCAGCATTCTATTGGTGAGCCTGAATTTATGAAAGAATGCTATAACATGATGATTGAAAATAGAAGTGATATCAATCCTTTAAACATTGCTTATCTGTACGACAGAATCCAGGTTTTTCAGAGCCAGCCCCAAAAATACGGAACACAGCTGACTGAAGAAAGACTGCCATATCCGGTAGAAAGTAAAAATAAACTGAACGAAGAACGCCTGAAAATGAATTTGAAACCTTTTTCTCAGGAAGAAATCAACAGGATTCCCGGTATAGAAAAGATGACTGAAATAGATGCAAAAGATGCTGGTTATACGGCATGGAGAATAAAAACAGGATGGATATTGGCACCTTAAATGTATCAATTGGTTTATTGAGCTCATATTTTTTACTAAGAGCTGAAAAAATATTTTGTCAGTTTCAAAAAAACTTTATATATTTGCACCACTTAAAACAACGGTATAGCCGTTATTCAGGAGAGATGGCAGAGTGGTCGATTGCGATAGTCTTGAAAACTATTGACTGTAACAGGTCCGGGGGTTCGAATCCCTCTCTCTCCGCAAGCAAGCTTTTCTAAAGTTTTAAAAAGCGTCAAAAAATATAAAAACCTGAAAATCATTGATTTTCAGGTTTTTTATTTATGGATATTGCCCAAATTAATAATTTCCGAACCGGATTGCAATTATTCAATTCAATTTCAATAAGAAATCACTCAATTACACCTTGAAACTCTTGTCGCAATTCTATTGACAATTGCTGTAAACAGGAGATATAACTAAATTACTATATTAACTGATATTGGCTTATTAATTGATATTAAATTTTAATTTTTAATTATTGATGAACAGATCGATCGTAATTCTTATTTTCTTTTTAAATTGTTCTTTCTTTTTGAATGCACAGGAAAGAAAGGATTCTCTTTACTATAAAATTGAAAATTTTTCTGACAAAAGAAAAGTTACCAAATTTATTCACCGTTTCATATTTCGTAGGGAAGCTGATTCTGCATCTGTTAAAACAAGAACTGAGAAACTTTTACAAAAGACTCACAATGGAAAATATATCAGAAATATCAGGATAGAAACAATTGACCCGTTTGGATACGGTTCAAAAGAGAAAAAAGAAAAATCCAGATGGTATGATTGGTTCACAAATCATCTTCATGCCAATACACGAACCTCTACTGTTAATCATTATTTACTTTTTCAGGAAGGTGAAGAATATAATGCCCAGAAACTTTATGAATCTGAACGTTTGCTAAGGGCAATGCCTTTTATAAACAGGGTGAATATTAGTGTTTCCGACAGTACTTCCAGCAAAGATTCTATTGATGTTGTGGTAAAAGTTCTCGATTCCTGGAGTTTAAAGCCGAGAGTCAGCTATTCAGGAAGTAAAATTGGTTTGGGTGTTACCGAAGAAAATCTTTTGGGACTGGGACACGAATTGAATCTACTTTATAGAAATGATTCCAAAGAAAAGCAGGACTATCTTTTGGGGAGTTACACGGCATTTAACCTTTGGGGCTCTTATATTAATGCCCAGATATTGGGTGAACGGGATTTTTTGAAAAATGAAAGAATTAATTTCAATGTCAGAAGAGATTTTTTCTCGCCCCTTACAAAATGGGCGGGTGGTTTCACTTTCGAATATTTTATGCGGAATGTTTCACTTCCAATAGAAACAGCCACTACTTTTCCGGAAGTTCAGATCAAGGTATACAGCCAGGATTTATGGGGTGGTTATCAAATCCCTGTTTCAGCTGATTCAAATGAAAAGGTCGACAGCAATATTGCATTGATAGGAAGATTCCAGAATTATCAATATAAAGACAGTCCGGGAATCGACCAATATCAATATTTTAGTTCTTACAGCAGTTTTCTGATGTCTGCCGGTTTTATTCGCAGAAATTTTTCAGTTCAGAAGAATATTTTTCAATATAATTTGCCGGAGGATATTGCTTATGGTCATTCAATGAACCTTACGGCCGGAGTTTTATCAAGAAGTAATGAAGTGATGCCTTACGTGGGAGTTTCTGCATCATATGGTAATTTTATAAAGATTGGTTATTTCAATCTGAAAGCTCAGTTTGGAAGGTTTTTTAATGAAGACAGTCAGAACCGCGAGTCTTTTCGTTTGGATGGAACTTATTTTACCAATCTTATGGATTGGAAATTTGCCAAAGCAAGGCATTTCTTTTCTCCAACTTTAGCATTAGGAAATCCGCAGCATAATTATTCTTATAAAGACAGAATTAATCTCTCTTCTGCAGATGAATTTCCTGTGTATAATTCAGATTACATAGGCACAAAAAAATTGGTTTTGAGATATCAGCTTCAGCTTTTTATTAATAAAACCTGGAAGAATTTTCATTTCAGTCCTTATCTAACCGCAGCAGTCGGATGGCTGGGTATGCCTGATGATAAATTACTGAAAACAAAAAGTAACACTAAAATAGGCATTGGTGTTTTGATCAATAATCCGTATTTGGTTTTCAACAGAATACAAATTTCTTTTACTTACTATCCCCGCGTTCCTTTTGATAATAATTCAATTTTTGATTTTAACAGCAACCGGAACAATGTGTTGCCGGTGAATGACTTATCAACAGAAATCCCGCACTTTGTGAATTTCGGAAACTGATGATGTTATTTTATATTTAAAAAGAGCAGGTAACTTGACTGATTGAAGTTTTGTTCGATATTTAATAACACTTAAAAGTTTAATTACTTAAAAACAAGTTATGTCTTAATTTTTTAAATCCCCGGAAACAAAACCAGAGCAAACCGATTGGTGTATGTTGATATATGATTTATCTGGTTACCAATTTAACTAGCAGCAGCCCAGATTCATTCTGTGACGGACTTTACAATGTGTTTTTATGTTTCAATTTCTTTAAAGGTTTCTCAGAGGAAGTCCGGAATTTGTGTTGCCCCGAAACCGGAACGACATAATTAATTTAAAAAGTATTAAGAAAGAATATCAGTATTAAAATCTCTTCCTATATCGCAATCTAAAATAATCATGATTACCCATTGTATGTGATTCGAAACTATGAATGAAGGTAGCTTTATGGGTATTAAATTACGTACTTACTGTCTCTAATTTTCTGAAATTTAAATAATAGCATCATAAAACTACGATATATCGTAGTTTTTAAAATACACTTTATTGTTTAATTATTTGATTTATAGTATTTTAAATTTTTAGCGTACTTATTGAAATTAACTCTTTGAATTTAATTATCAATCAAAAAATTTAAAACAATGAGTACATTAAAATTAAAAGACGGTACAGAAATTTTCTACAAAGACTTTGGAAAAGGGCAACCTATCATGTTTCACCATGGATGGCCTTTATCATCTGATGACTGGGATGCTCAGATCATGTTCTTCCTGCAGAAAGGATATCGGGTAATCGCCTTCGACAGAAGAGGGCACGGACGTTCGGGCCAGACTACTACCGGACATGAGATGGAAACTTATGCCGCTGATGTTGCTGAACTGACAGCATATCTGGATTTAAAAGATGCGATCCACGTAGGTCATTCAACCGGTGGAGGAGAGGTGATCCGTTACGTCAACAAATATGGCAAAGACAGAGTTGCCAAAGCAGTTTTAATCAGTGCTGTTCCGCCAGTAATGGTAAAAAGTGAAAATAATCCTGATGGAGTTCCCATGGAGGTATTCGACGACATCAGAAACCAAACTCTTACCAACAGACAACAGTTCTATATCGATTTGACTGTTCCTTTTTATGGGTACAACAGAGAAGGTGCTGTGATAAAAGAAGGGGTGCAGAGAAATTGGTGGAGACAGGGAATGATGGGAAGTATTTTAGCCCACTACGAATGTATAAAAGCATTTTCAGAAACCGATTTTACGGAAGATTTAAAAGCTGTTGATATTCCTGTTTTAGTATTACACGGAGAAGATGACCAGATTGTACCTTATCAGAATGCAGGTGTAAAATCTGCCCAATTGCTGAAAAACGGCACATTGATTACTTATCCGGGATTCCCACACGGAATGCCAACTACGGAAGCAGAAACCATTAACAATGATATACTGGCATTTATAAAAAAGTAAAAGTTTTTTATTCAGTAGGTAAATAGTGATTTATTCTAATCCAGAAAATTTTTATGGAAAATTCAAATACAAAACAATCAGCATTTAATCCTGAAGATTTTTCAATTGTACCGGCTCGCAGTTTCGATCAACTGGCAGTAGGCGAGGTATTCAGAGCTCCAAGCAGAACGTTGACAGATGCTCATGCTTCAGCTTTTCAAACCGTATCATGTGATAACCACCCCATCCATTATGATGCGGAATATGCCAAAAGACAGGGACATGATGCACCGGTAGTTCATGGTTTACAGGTTTTGGCCTTTACTGCGCCTGGGGCAACCTTGCTGCCGCATTATTTCGGGAAGGTTTTCATCAGCTTTTTGGAACTCTCATGTAGTTTCTTGAAAGAAGTTCATTCGGGAGATACATTATATTCTTCGCTCACGATTACGGATCTTAGTCCGCAGGGAGATAACGGTATTGTGACGACAAAAGTAACAGTGTATAATCAAAAATCTGAACTTGTATTGGAAGGTCAGCATAAATACTTATTGAAGAGATAAATTATGACCTATCATAACAGTTAATAGCTGATATTCTCTTTTTGAATCCTCTGCCTCATCCTTCCACAGGAATAATCAGCTTTGGAACATGGAGCAGCGGATTTGAAAAAACTCTATCAATTCCCACAATACTTATTCGTTGGATGTGATTTTTTAAATACATCTCTAAATACTTTATATCATGAAAATTAAACCAATGATCAGTGCGGTTATTGTATTAACCACACTATTCGTTTCGTGCAACACGAAAGATAAATCGGAAAAAAATGCTGAAAAAACAGCTGCAGCAAGAGCTGAATATATTGAAGTTGAGCCCAATGTAAAACTGCATGTTACCGATCTGGGCCAAGGAAAGCCGGTTATTCTCATCCACGGGTATCCTTTGAGTGACGCTTCATGGGAGTATCAATATCATGCGTTGCTAAAAGAAGGTTACCGGGTAATCGGAATCACCTTGAGAGGTTTCGGACAGTCCGATAAACCTTATGGAAAATATAATTACGATCAATTTGCGGCTGACATCAAGGCTGTTCTTGATCAATTGGACATTAAGGATGCGACATTGGGTGGGCATTCTATGGGAGGTGCAATTGCCCTGCATTACGTGGCAAAATATAACAGTGCCCATGTAAGCAAATTGGCCTTATTTTCAGCCGCCGCTCCCTGCCATACCAAAAAAGCTGATTATCCCTATCCGTTTTTTACCAAAGAAGATATCTCTAAGTGGGTTGAACTAAACAATACCGACAGACCTGCATTACTGGCAGCCATCGGTGAAAAATTTGTGTATTCCCCGACTTCCGTATCTCCCGGAATCGGAGCCTGGCTGGGCAGTATCGAGATGCAGTCATCCCCGTATGCAATGGAACAGGCATTAATTGCTTTAAGAGATGAAGATTTGCGCGGTGATCTTCCAAAAATTAAAATCCCCACTTTAATTCTCCATGCGAAAGAAGACAAAATTGTGTCTTTTGCATTGGCGGAACAGATGCATAAAGCTATTTCAGGATCTCAGTTGGTTCCTTTTGACAAAAGCGGACACGCTTCATTCCTGGAAGAAAAAGATAAGTTTAATGCAGAATTCATCAAGTTTTTGAAACAATAAGTACAGTCAATACTTATTCATTTAACCAGAATAAATACATAATAATAAACAAATAAATTTATGAAACCATCAACCAAACTACTTTCTCCGGATAATCATGCACTCATATTGATTGATTTTGAAGGTCAAATGGCATTTGCCACCAAAAGCATCTCAATGAATGAGCTGCGTAATAATGTGGCTGTAATCTGCGGAGCTTCCAAAATATTTAACGTACCTACGATTGTAACGACGGTCGCTGAAGAAAGCTTTTCAGGACCGGTATTCCCTGAAATAGAAGAAGCATATCCTATAGCAACTTCGGGCTATATCGACAGAACAACAATGAATACGTGGGAAGATGAAGCAGCTTATAAAGCAATTGTAGCCACTCAGAAACAGAAGCTGGTTTTTGCAGGATTATGGACCGGGGTGTGCATCGTAGGACCTGCATTGTCCGCCCTTGAAGAAAACTATGATGTGTATGTTATTACTGATGCCTGTGGTGATGTAAGTGATGAAGCACATGAAAGAGCGATTCAGAGAATGATTCATGCAGGAGTAAAACCAATGACCTCCATCCAGTATATTTTAGAGCTTCAGAGAGATTGGGCACGTCAGGAAACCTATATTCCTGTGACTGATTTAATGAAGAAATACGGGGGTTCTTATGGATTGGGAATTCACTATGCTCATCATATGCTGAACCATTAATATTATAAAAATTTTCAATGTTGAGATCTGCACATTACATATGCTCTTTAAAAGCGGTCATCTTTCTGCTCTTTTTATTTTCCGAAAACGTATCTGCCCAGAGTTTTAAGCTCCTTCGTTACGATGAGAATTATGAATATTTAAAAGATTCTTCAGACACTTTTTATAACAGGGTGAAATTTCTTCCCCTTAATGAAAAGAAAGATATCTATCTGTCTTTTGGAGGCGAGGCACGCTATGAATATGTAGATTTCAACAATGAAGATTGGGGAAGACTGGATATAGGACACAATAACTTTTTTCTGCAGCGATATGATCTTCACGCAGATATGCATGTAGGGAAAAATATCAGGGTATTTTCACAGGTCAGAAGTGCCTTACAGAACGGAAGAAAAAACGGTTCAAGAGGTATTGATGAAGATCAGTTAAGTATTCAGAACCTTTTTATTGACGCTAACCTGATCAATAAAACAGATCAGAAACTGACTTTCAGGCTGGGACGTCAGGAACTTGATTACGGTTCAGGAAGATTGATCTCTGTAAGAGAAGGTCCCAATGCAAGACTTTCTTTTACCGGGGCTAAAATAATGTATTCCTATAAAAATGTTTTTGCAGATGCTTTTGCCATGATGGCAGATAGTATCAATGCAGGAGTTTTTGATAATAAGACTTCAAAACAGCTCAATCTTTGGGGTGCCTATTCTAAAATAATTTTTCCAAAAGCCGGAAACCTTGATCTGTATTATATCGGGATACGAAGGGATGAATCCGTTTTTGAATCCGGTACAGCCAAAGAAAAACGCCACACAGTAGGAGGGAGATTTTGGAAATATGGCGGTGGATTTATCTATAATCTTGAAGCCGCGTATCAGTTTGGAAGTTTTGGAGATCAGCATATCAGTGCATGGACAGGTTCGGTGGATATTGGTTATCTGTTTGAAAATGTAAGATTCAGACCCGGCATTAACCTGAGGAATGATTACATTTCCGGAGATCATTCAAAAGAGGATGGAAAGCTTCAAACGTTTAATCCTCTCTATCCAAAAGGCGGGTATTTCGGGTTCAGCCCACAGATCGGGCCGGTGAATCTTATAGATATTCATCCTTATGTAACACTGGACCTAACCTCCAAACTCAAAATGCAGATGGATGTTGTTTTCAACTGGAGGTATGCTCTGCAGGATGGGGTGTACAGACCGAGCGGAGTGCTCAATCGTCCGGGCAGTAATTCTGATAAAAGATATATCGGAACAGCCTATTTAACCAATTTTACCTATAGTTTTAATCGTTATTTCTCTTTAGTAAGCGGAATTCAGTACTTCAGAAAAGGAGTTTTTATTGAAGATATTATTCCCAATGCTAAAAGCGGTGTCTTCTACAATATCCGATTAGGATTCAAATTTTAATCATTACTAAAATCATTTATTATGCAAAATTCAATATCAAAATATTTTACTTGGTGCAAGGCGATTTTTGTCGCATTGATTCTGACAAGTTCAGGAGCCCAGTTCGTTTCAGCGCAGACATTAACTGAAACAAAAGCAGCAGTAGGAACTACCACCACATGGGGAAAAGTAGACGGGGTTTCCGTTGTGGGTCTTGTACAGGGACCATCTGCAGCTGTGGCAGACCTTCAGATTGCCTGCGTTTTCGAGTATACAGAAGGTGATATTTTCAATCCACCCGCACTACCTGCCGAACTGAACGGGATGGTTCACCTGGATGAAGCATTAAAGGGAATCATTACAGAAGTCAGAAAAAAAGGTCAGTTCAAAGGATATGCTTTGGAAACATTACTCATAACACCACCAAAAGGAAGTTTAGCCTCTAAAAAACTCTTGTTGATAGGATTGGGCGACAGAAATTCTTTCGATGCCGGATTAATGAAAAAAGTAGGAAGCGTTGCAATGAGAGAAGCTTTGAGGCTGAACGTAAAAACGGTTTCTTTTGCCAGTGATATTAAAGATGCCGGAATAGATTCTCCCACGGCATTGGTTGCCGAAAATGTGGTTTTAGGAGCATTTGATGCCTATCGTACCCAGTTGTATCTGGACACCCGGCATTTATCTGAAAAAATAAATCTCCAGAAACTGATATTGCTTGCAGGTCCATCATTTTTCAATGTTGCAGGCGGAGGAATTAAAGAAGCAATTACCAAACTGAACACCCCATAATCCAATGAAAGCAGATCTTATTTTATATAACGGAAAGATTCACAGCTTCAGTAAAGAAATAACTGATATTTCAGCTGTTGCCATGAAGGAAGGCAAAATTATCGCTGTAGGAAATGACGGATTGATAGACCAGTTTGCAGATGCAGCTACAGAAATGATCGATCTTAAAAAAAGGAGAGTAGTTCCGGGAATTAATGATTCCCATATTCACCTGATCAGGGGTGGATTAAATTATAATCTCGAATTAAGATGGGATGGTGTCCCTTCATTAGCCGACGCTCTTCGAATGCTTAAAGAACAGGTTGACCGCACTCCTTCGCCCCAATGGGTTCGTGTTGTGGGCGGATGGTCAGAGTTTCAGTTTGCAGAAAGAAGAATGCCTAGTTTAACAGAAATCAATGCCATTGCTCCGGAGACGCCTGTTTTTATTCTGCATTTATATGACAGGGCATTGATGAACAGAGCGGCATTAAAAGCAGTGGGGTATACCAAAAATACTCCGGCTCCTCCCGGCGGGCAGATTGAAAGGGATTCAAACGGCGAACCGACAGGACTTATTATAGCAACACCGAATGCCATGATTTTATATTCAACTTTAGCAAAAGGTCCAAAACTTTCGTATGAACACCAGGTAAATTCCACCAGACATTTTATGAAAGAACTGAACCGGTTTGGGATTACAAGTGTAATTGATGCGGGAGGTGGCTTTCAAAACTTCCCCGATGATTATAAGGTGGTCAGTGAACTGAATGAAAATAATCAGTTAACGGTGCGGATTGCCTATAATTTATTTACTCAGAAGCCAAAGAACGAGTTTGAAGATTTTACTGAATGGATTGATACCGTTAAGCTTTATCAGGGTGATGATATGTACCGTCATAACGGTGCCGGAGAAATGTTGGTTTTTTCTGCCGCAGATTTCGAGGATTTCTTACAGCCAAGGCCGGATCTTCCCGAAAATATGGAAGCTGATCTTGAAAAAGTAGTCCGTTTACTGGTTGAAAACAGATGGCCTTTCAGGCTTCACGCAACCTATAATGAAAGTATCACAAGATTTTTAAATGTATTTGAAAAGGTAAATCAGGACATTCCTTTCAATGGCCTTCCCTGGATTTTTGATCACGCTGAAACCATTGACGAAAAAAATATTGAAAGAGTAAAAATGCTCGGCGGCGGAATTGCCGTTCAAAGCAGAATGGCTTACCAGGGAGAATACTTTACAGACCGCTACGGTTCAGCAGCCGCAGAAAATACACCTCCTATAAAGAAAATGCTTGAAATGGAAGTGCCTGTTGGCGGCGGTTCAGATGCCACAAGAGTCAGCAGTTACAATCCCTGGGTTTCTATGTACTGGCTTACTGTGGGAAAAACAGTTGGCGGACTTCAGCTGTATCACGAAACGAGGCTGGACAGAAAAACGGCATTAGAATTATATACCAAGGGAAGCGCATGGTTTTCTCAGGAACAGCAGAAAAAAGGAGACATTCAGGTAGGAATGTTTGCTGATCTGGCAGTTCTTGATAAAGATTATTTCACGATTGAGGGTGAAGAAATAAAAAATATAGAATCGGAAATGACAATAGTTAATGGTAAGATTGTCTATGCAAAAGGAGAATTTTCATCCTTCGCACCACCTTCCATCCCTGTTCTTCCCGACTGGTCGCCTAGTCATTTGTACAATGGTTATTATCCCGCCGGCGGACATTTGCAGAAAGAAATTGGAAAAAATGCAAAAGCAGACCTTAAAGCACCTCTCGCTTCACAAGTCCACAGTTGCGCGGGAAGTTGCGATATACATCACCACAATCATGACGCAGCAAGGATGAGTTCTGTTCCTGTTAATAACTACCATTCATTCTGGGGTGCGTTGGGATGTTCATGTTTTGCTTTTTAAACGTTAAAAAATTATGGAAATTTTAAAACAAATTCTTGAGTCAGATTTAGGTTCTTCTTTTAACGACTTGGCTTTCCTGGTTTTCCGTGTACTCTTCGCCATCCAGTTATTCAGAGTTCACGGGCTGAAAAAATTCAGGCTGGAAAACGGTCAGAAAGAAATTATTCCGAATCCTCTCGGACTTCCGGAAAAAATGAATGCTTTGGTGGCCTCGTTTGCCGATTTGGTCGTTCCTTTTTTAATCATTTTAGGTTTGGGAACCAGACTCGCCATATTGCCTGCAATTGGTGTAACGGCGATCGGCTATTTCATCGTTCACAGAAAAGATTCTCCCGAAGTGAGGGATGTACCTTATATGTACACCTTGTCTCTACTCTTAATTCTTGCCTTGGGTGCAGGAAAATATTCACTCGATTATTATTTATTAAATATACTTTAAAATGAAAACTTCAATAGGAATAAAAAATGAAAACTTGGCGAAAGTCGCTGAGGTATTGGTTCAGACGCTGGCAGATGAATTTGTACTCTACACCAAGACAAAAAAAGCCCACTGGAATGTGGAAGGAGCAGATTTCTACAACAAGCATCTGTTTTTTGAGGCTCAATATGAGCAGCTGGATGAGATCATTGATAATCTTGCCGAAAGAATCAGAACATTAGGACATTATGCGCCGGCTACGTTAAGAGAATATCTTGCCCTGACTCATTTGTCTGAACATCACTTAGAATCCAATGACAGTCTCACCTATATGAAAGAACTTCTTTCTGATCATGAAAGTATTTTGATTCACCTTCGTGAACATATTGAAAATTTTGCTGTTGAATTTCATGATGCGGGAACCAGCGATTATATCACCGGATTATTGGAAATCCATGAAAAAATGGCTTGGATGCTGCGTTCACATTTAAAATAAAAAGGATGGAAGTAAAGAATAATATAGGCTTTGTGACATTACTTTTAACCATGATCGCGGGATATTGTGATACAGTAACTTTCGTATCGGCGGACGCTGTTTTTTCAGCACATGTTACGGGAAACTTTATTGTATTTGCCTATCAGTTGGTGAAAGGTTCCGATGTTCACGCATGGGTAAAGCTGCTTACTTTTCCCGTATTTATCCTGGCAGTTATCACTGGCGGGCGGATTGCGTACAGGGTTGCGAATCATTATACCATTCTGTTTTGCGAAGGACTTTTGCTATTATCAGGAGGAGGTATCGTAGCCATATTGAGCTATGCCGGTATTTTTACAGAATGGATGATGTATGCCGTTGCTATGGTCGCTGTTTTTGCGATGGGGCTGCAGAATGCTTTCGGAAAACTATATGCTAAAGAAACGCACGGACCTACTACAATGATGACCGGAAATGTAACCCAGGCATCTTTGGACGTTGGAAATTTGATAAAAAACGGTTTTAACGATGCGGATGCCCTGACCAGCTTAAAAAAACAACTGGTAACTATTTTAGGTTTTCTGACCGGTTGTTTTTTAGGAGCTTTTGCAGGGAAACAGTTCGGTCTTGTAACACTGGCTTTGCCGGGCTTGGCGATGATCATCTGCTATCTTTATCACCGTAAAATTTAGTCTGTAAAGACTGGTACATAATTGAAGAATGAATTATCTTTAAAAAATGAATTTTACCCTTTATTTTATTAATAAAAATCCACTAAAGGTATTTTATTTTTCATTTGTTTTACTGTTTTTAAGTATCTCATTAAGAGCTCAAACCAGGGAAAATCCTGTACTGCTGAGGAAGCAGATCTCTTCTTCAGAAAATGATAAGCAGAAAACAGCTTTATTGCTGAGGCTGAGCAATTTTTATATAACCAAACAGGGAGAAATGAAAAAAGATCTTGACAGTGCGGAAGTCCTTAACAAAGAAGCAAAAGTGCTGAGTGTAAAATCCGGAGATAAGCTGAACAAAGGTAAATCTATGTTTCTGGAGGCAAAAATAGATAAAGAAAGAGGAAATAAAGCGGTTGCCTTTACAAAAATGAAACAGGCTGTCAATTATTTTGAAACCAATAAAATGGCTGAACAGGCGGGAGAAGGATACGAAGAGCTTTCTTTTATGTATGATAATGATCCCAAAAATATGGACATCAAAATAAAGCTGAAAGAAAAAGCCCTCATGCTTTATAGAAATTCAGGAGTGAAACTGAAGCAGGGCTCTGTTTTGAAAGATCTGGGTGAGCTGTATAACATAATGGAAAATCCGGATAAGTCGATACCATTGCTTAAAGAAGCTTTATCCGTTTATCAATCGGTTAAATTTAAAGAACTGCAGGGCGTTTATAATTTCCTTTCTCAGGCTGAGGTTCAGAAAGCAGATTATGAGGAGGCTTTACGTTACGGGCTTTTAGCTGAAAAAACAGCTGAGAGCCTTAATGATAATTCGCTGCAGATGAGCTCTATATGCAACCATATAGGAATGGTTTATTATTATCTGCGACAAAATGATGATGCTATAAAATATTGGAAAAAAGCATTAGCCATCGCAAAAAAAAGCAATGATAATTCATACATACGTACTGTGGCCAACAATATCTCTACCATGTTGATCAGACAAAAGAAATTTGAGGAAGCGATTGCCATGATCAAAGAATATAAAGCCCGGTATCCGATTACAGACCAGGAATTTGAAATGACTGAAAATTACATCCTCTTCAGTACGTATACCATTCTTAAAAAATTCAGTAATGCTGAAATGTACTACAAGATACTGGTGAATTATTATGGTGAAAACGGAGAAAAGAATAACAAGCAAATTTCATTGTTGAGAAGCTTTGTTTTTTATCATTACCAGACCAGGAATTATAATGCGATGTATCGTGAGGCAAAGCTTTTTGATTCAATAGCCAAAAAAAACGGGAATGACATGTTGCGCTCCGAAAATCATTTGATTTGGTTTAAAGCAGATTCTGCCAGGGGAAAGTATCTTGATGCAATTGAACATTACCAGCTGTATAAAAAACTCTCAGATTCTGTTTTTAACGGCGAAAAAAGCAAGCAGATCAACAGCCTGAAAATTCAGTTTGAAACAGAGCAGAAAGATAAAAATATTCAGTTGCTTACCCAGAAAGGGAAAGTTCAGGAAATTCAGATTACCAATGATACTTTTGTAAAGTACATTTTTATAGGAAGTATTCTGGTGCTGATTATCTTTGCAGCCTTACTTTACAACCGGTCAAGACTGAAAAGCAATGCCAATAAAACGCTTGAGCTGAAACGTAAGCAGATCGATGAACAGAATGAACAGCTGAAAAAACTGCTGTCCGAAAAAGAATGGCTGCTGAAGGAAATCCATCACAGGGTAAAGAACAATCTGCAGATCGTAATCAGCCTCCTGAATACACAGTCAGCATATCTGGAAAACGAAGATGCTTTAATGGCCATTCAGAACAGCCAGCACAGGATGCACGCCATGTCTTTGATTCATCAGAAACTGTATCAGTCGGATAATCTGTCAATGATAGATATGTCGTGGTATATTTATGAATTGATCAGTTACATCAGGGAATGCTATTCATCAGAAAAGAAAGTCAGTTTTACAATGGATATTGACAAGGTTTTTCTGGACGTTTCGCAGGCTGTACCAATGGGACTCATTGTCAACGAAGCGATCAATAATACCATTAAATATGCATTTCCTGAAAACCGGAAAGGAGAAGTTATCGTCACTTTTAAAAGTACCGGAAAAGATGATTTCGAATTGATTGTCTCTGATAACGGAGTAGGACTTCCGGAAGACTTTAACATTGATGAAAGCGAATCTCTAGGCATGAATCTTATGAGAGGATTAACTGACCAGCTCGACGGAACTTTTCTCCTGGAAAACAAAAATGGTTTAAAGATCATCATCAAATTTAGGAAAAAAACAGAAATTGATATTTCAAAATAAGAAGTTGAAATTTAAATCAGAATGAAAGAAAAAATTTTAATTGTAGAAGATGAATTCATCGTGGCCAATGATCTTAAAATTATGCTGGTAAAAGCAGGCTATCACATTACAGGAATTGCCTCTTCAGTAGTTCAGGCCAGGAAATTAATTGCAGAGAATAGGCCCGATTGGGTTCTTCTTGATATTATGCTCAAAGGCGATCTTACAGGAATAGATCTTGCCTGGGAATTGCGTGAAATCAGCCTGCCGTTTCTATACATTTCTGCCAACACCAACCAGTCAACGCTGGAAGCGGTAAAAGAAACCCAGCCTTATGGATTTATGGTTAAACCTTTCCGTGAGCGGGATCTGATCGTCATGCTTGATATTGCCAGGTACCGTTTCGGTATCGAGAAAGGGAATGAATTTGTGAAGAATATTGATCATGAGACTATTGAAGGCATTATCGGAAAAAGCAGCAGTCTTCAAAATGTTGTAGAAAAGATAAAAGTGGTGGCACCTACCGATACTTCCGTGCTTATAGTAGGAGAAAGCGGAACCGGGAAAGAAAAAGTAGCTCATGCTGTACACGAATTTTCGGAGCGAAAAGATCGTCCTATTATCGTGGTGAACTGCGCTGCATTGCCTTATTCTCTCATTGAGTCTGAACTTTTCGGGCACGAAAAAGGAAGCTTTACAGGGGCCAATACCATGAGAATCGGGAAGTTTGAACAGGCAGACGGAGGAACCGTTTTTCTGGACGAAATTGGTGAATTACCACTGGACTCACAGGTAAAACTCTTACGTGTCTTGCAGGAAAAGGAAATTGAGAGGTTGGGCGGGAATAAAACCATTAAGGTCAACGTCAGAATTGTAGCGGCAACCAACCGGTCTTTAGAAAAAGAAGTGGCGGAAGGAAGATTCAGGCTGGATTTATATTACCGGTTAAATGTTTTCCCAATTGAGCTGCCGCCATTAAGAGAACGAAAAGAAGATATTGAATTGTTAGCTGATTTTTTCCTGACCAAGTATGCGTCAGCTTCAAGACGAAATATTACTTCAATACGTCCAACAGCATTAAATCAGCTGCATAATTACAACTGGCCGGGAAACATAAGGGAATTGGAGCATCTTATAGAAAGAAGTGTTCTCCTGGCAAAAACGGCAGAAATTGAGAGTTTTGATCTACCCGATACCACAGAAAAATCTTCTGACCAGCCTCAGGGTCAGTTAAAATCGATGGAGGAAATGGAAAGAGATCATATTCTGAGTGCCCTGCAAAACTCCAACGGAAAAGTCTCAGGAATAGGAGGAGCCGCAGAATTATTGAAAATACAGCCCCAAACCCTTTATTCTAAGATGAAAAAATTAGGAATTGATAAAGGGTATAAATAAGCCTGAACAAATAATTTACACATTTAATCTTGTTGAAGTCACTTATGGCTAAGTGAAGCATTTGTCATGAAATTTTCAACCTAATTGAGCTAAAAAAACGATCAATAATTATGGAAAAAGAAACCGTCAGAATAGAAGGATTCAGTGATGCTGTTTTTGCGATTGCCGTAACACTGCTGGTTTTGGATCTTCATTTACCGGAAGAACATGCAATAAAAAACGGAAATGATCTTTTCATCTTCATAAAGAGTCAATGGCCTGCATTTTTAGCTTTTATCCTTTCTTTTTTCAGCATTTTTATCATGTGGGTAAACCATCATAAAATTTTCAAACAGATCTACAGCCGTAATTCTGCCATTATGTTTGCCAACGGGTTGATCCTCTTTTTAGTTTCTGCCGTTTCTTACCCGACTGCTTTACTGGCAAGATATTTCAATGGGGAAGCGTCTTCCATGGTTGTGGCTTTCTATACGGGAATTTTTATTCTTATTAATTTTGCATATAATCTGCTTTGGTTTTTAGCCGGTCGTAATAAAAAACTTTTACGTCCCGGAATTACCGATGCTGCCATCAAAAAAATCCGCAACAATTACCTGTATGGCTTTCCGATTTACCTCATTGCTTTGATCTTCTCCTTTTGGATTCCTGCAGTTTCCTTAACAATACTATTAGGTTTGTGGATTTTCTGGGCCTTATCTTCAGGGAAAATTGAAATGAGTATGAAGAATCAGAAAGATTAATGGCTTCAAAGCAATTTTTTATGTTTTATCGTTCTTGTTCAAATAATGTCCTTTCCGTATTCCTAGTTTTTGCATTTTTGAAATTAGTGTGGTAGCCGGTAAACCTAATAATAATGCTGCTCCCTGAGGTCCGAAAATTCGCCCGTTGCATTTTTCAACTGTCTTTAGAATATGTTCCTTTTCCACCTGATGTAATGTTTTGATCTGAAAATCCTGATCTATGCCTTTGACGTTAAATGCCTTTAGATCCATTTCTCTGATCATATTATCTTTTGCAGTGAGAATACTTCTTTCAATCATGTTTTCAAGTTCACGGATGTTTCCGGGCCATGCATTTTCACACATGGCATGTATCACTTTTTGAGAGAAGCCGTTAACTTTTCTACCTGTTTTTAGATTGAGTTTTTTCAATAAATAATTGGCCAGCAACGGGATATCCTCTTTTCTGTCGCGCAATGCAGGTAAATGGATAGGAAAAACATTGAGACGATAAAACAGATCACTCCTGAAATTTCCTTCCGCAACCTCTTTTTCCAGTGTCCGATTAGTGGCAGCAATAATTCGCGCATTCACTTTAATGGTTTTGTTCCCGCCGATTCTCTCAATTTCTTTCTCCTGTAAAACCCTCAGTAATCTTCCTTGAAGAGCTAATGGGAGTTCTCCAATCTCATCAAGAAAAATAGTACTGCCATTAGCCTGTTCAAATTTTCCTTTACGCTGTTCTGTAGCCCCTGTAAAACTTCCTTTCTCGTGCCCGAAAAGTTCACTTTCTATAAGGCTGGCAGGAATAGATGCGCAATTAATTCTGACCATTGATTTGTGAGACGAAGAAGAAAGCTCATGAATAGTTTGGGCTATCAGCTCTTTCCCGGTTCCTGTTTCTCCATAGATGATTACATTGGATGAGGAAGAAGCTACTTGGGAGATTTGCTGATAAATCTGCTGCATGGCTTCACTGTCTCCAATGATGCCATTAAATCCTTCTTTATTTTCTTGCTCATCTTTTTTAGTTGTTTCACTATCTTTTTGAAAATGGGTTGCCGAGCCCTTAAAGGAATCCTGCCTTTCAGAGAAAAAAATGTTTCTGATAGTGATTGATAATTGGGTAGAAATACCCCTGAATATTCTTTCCAACCGGTCATTAAATTCAATGAGATTTTGGTAGAAAAGAAAAATTACATTTTTCTGATCTCCAACAGGAGGCAAACAAAAACCTACAGCCATATACATTCCCAGTTTTTTTGCGCTGATAAGATAAGGCGGTATTGATGTTTTCCTTTCAGAGAAATCTTTAAGATAAAAAATGACAGGCTCCGAAGATTGTAAACATTGTTCAAAATAAATATCCGGTAAATCGTAATGGCTGTTATCATGCTTTTCAGTGATCAGGGAGCTGTAGAAAATCTCCTGTTTATCATCCTTTTTAGTAACGATAGTCACATTATTAAACTGATATTCATTTTTAAAGGTTTGATTTAATACAACATTGAAATGATTTTTATCTAAGATTTTGGCAAAGGCAGAGGTTATAGATGAAATTACCATATACTCTTTCTGCATTTCCTGAAGCCGGGTCCTCATTAAATCAATATTTTGATCAGACTGTTTGTTCATAAAGATCTATCGATTGAAAGGATAAAGATAGAGAAAACAGTATTATTTTGTGACAGATTCATTACATTATTTCAAATCAGAAAAATGGCTGCACATTACAAAATAAATAGTGGGCATTTCTGGGCTGAACTCCCTTCTTAACTGTAATGCAAAATAAAGTAGGCAATTAGCGGATGGTTTAGTCTCTTTTTTGTGATATAGGTTAAAAAACAACTTATTTTAATAATTTTCTTATTATATTTAAATTTTTAAATGTTATAATGAAATATTGTTGATAATATGAATAAGTATCCAGTTCCTGACAATGAAAACGAACGAATTAAAAAGTTGGAACTGCTTAATTTGTTAAATTTACCAAAAGACCCTCAATTGGACGTTTTTGCGGAGACTGCGTGTTTGGTTTCCGGCTGTGAAAATGCTCTTATTGCTATAATGGAAAGCCAGACCCAGACAATACAAAACTGTGTAGGAATTTCTTTAGACAGGGTAGATCGCCAAAATACGGTTTGTCAGTATTCTATTGCAAGCGGGGAGGTTCTGGTCATTAATGATACATTATTGGATGAAAGGTCACGCGAAAATCCACTGATTATATCAGGAGGCATTCGTTTTTATGCCGGTGTCCCGTTGATTGATGATGAAGGATTTGCCCTGGGCACGCTATGCGTTTTTGATTATGAGCCTAAATCTTTGTCAGGCAGCCAGGTCTCAACTCTTAAAAAACTGGGCGAAGCTGTTACCAAGCTTTTAATCGGGAAGAGAAAAAACCTTCAGGCAGAATATTTTCAGCAGATTTTTGACATCTCCAATAATCCGATATGTGTACTTGATAACCAGCTTATTCTGAAAGATATAAATCCTGCTTTTAGACTGGCTTTCGGATTAGATAATGATCACTTAACTAATTTGCAGTTTTTAAATCTTGTCGGAGATCAGAATTATAATCTAAAAGAAAAAATAGATTATCTTCTTCAAAAAGATGAAGAACTGATCATTACCACAACCACAAAGATCCATGAAAACAGTTATGTCATCATAGAGTGGTATCTGAAACAAAATCAAAATCATTCTGAAATTTTTTGTTTCGGAACTAATATTACCCAGCATATTGAAGAAAAACTGAAGATGGAAAGTTCTGAGCGTCGTTTCAGAAGCTTTTTTGAAAATGCCATCGGTTTAATGAGTATGCATGATATGGAAGGCAATATTCTTGAGGTTAACAAAAAAGGAAGAGAAGTCCTGCATTATTCCGAAGACGAAGTAAGCGGACTGAATTTAAAAGACCTTGTCCCGGAAAAAAACTGGGAATTACTTGATAGCTACCTGCAGCGAATTAACGAAAATAAGGAGGATCTGGGTACCATGATCCTTAAAACAAAGGAAGGGGTGGAGCTGATATGGATGTATCACAACCGTGTAGAAATCAATAAAGAAGGAAAGCAATATGTTATAAGTACAGCACTGAATGTGACTGAAAGAATGACGCTGGAAAGAGATCTTGTGCACACAAAAAAAATCCTTGAACAAACCAGCGCTGTGGCCCAGGTAGGAGGATGGGAAGTCAACTTGAAAAATAACTCTGTATTCTGGTCCAAGACGGCAAAAGAAATTCACAAAATCAACCCGGAAGCTCAACCGGATTTTAAAAATGCATTGCTCTTTTACAAGGAAGAGGACAGACCTCGGGTCGAATTTTTATTTAATCGTGCAGTGACACAGGGGATTCCTTATGATGAGGAGTTTCAGCTTGTACGCAATGACGGAGTTACGATCTGGGTGAGGGTAAAAGGGATACCTGAGTTTGAAGATGGTGTCTGTACGAGGATCTTTGGAATCATTCAGGATATTGACGAATTTAAGAATCTCTATCTTGAACTGGAGAAAAAAGAAGCGATGATGCAGTCGTTTGTGATGTATACTCCTGTGGCAGTGGCCATGTTTGACAGAGATCTTAATTATCTCTCCGTAAGCAGCAGCTGGAAAGATGAGTTTCATATGAATGATATGAAACTGGTGGGCGAAAATATTTTTACCATCTCACCGAATGTTCCCAAAGAGCGTAAGACGATATACCAAAACGCCCTGGCAGGCAAAGCATATAAAAATGAAGACTTTACCATCCGGGTGGATCATAAAGAAGGTCTCCAGCATTATAACCTGGAAGTAACGCCATGGTATCTGTCCGATGAAGTAATAGGCGGGATCATTGTATCTGTACAGAATATTACCCAGATTGTAAAAACCAATGAAGAGCTTAAAAAAGCCAAGAAGATGGCCGATATTGCAAGCAAAGCAAAATCAGAATTTTTAGCCAATATGAGCCATGAAATCCGTACCCCGCTTAATGGAGTAATAGGATTTTCTGACCTTCTGCTCAAAACGCCGCTGAATGAAATGCAGACGCAGTATCTGAACTACATCAATGAATCCGGCGAAAACCTGCTAACGATCATTAATGACATTCTTGATTTTTCCAAAATAGAATCCGGTAAAATGGAACTTTTCATTGAAAAATCCAATATCTACGATCTGGTTAGCCAGGTAATCAATGTTATTCTTTACCAGTCCCAGAAAAAAAATATTGAGCTTCTTCTGAATATTGAACCGGGACTACCGAAAATAATATGGGCTGATGAATCCAGACTGAAGCAGATCCTTATCAATCTTTTGGGAAATGCCGTGAAATTTACCGAACATGGCGAAATAGAACTTAAAGTCGAGAAACTCCATAAAAACGGAGAAAACATATCGCTTCGGTTTGCAGTGCGGGATACAGGAATCGGAATTCCGGAAGATAAGCAGCAGTATATATTTGATGCCTTTACCCAGGAAAACAGCTCTATCAGTAAACGGTATGGAGGAACAGGACTCGGGCTTACCATTTCCAACAATATTCTGAACTATATGGGAAGCCGTCTTCAACTGAACAGTACACCTGATAAAGGATCCGTATTTTTCTTTGACCTGGAAGTGCCGTATGAGATGCCTGAAGTGACCAATGATGAAGAGCTGCCTGTACAAAATGTACTTATTGTTGATGATAATGAAGCCAACAGGATGATTCTTGAGCATATGCTGGCTTATAAAAATATTAATTCAAAATTGGCAGCCAACGGAATGGAGGCTCTTCAGATTTTATTGGCTGGAGAACATTTTGATGTTATTTTGATGGATTATCATATGCCTGTGATATCAGGACTGGAAACCATAGAGAAAATTAAAGCCTTATTCCACCAGCAGAATAAAGTTTCTCCGCTTATTATCCTGCATACCTCCTCAGAGGAGCATGATGTCATCAATTCTTTCCGCCAGGAAGAAAAATCGTATTTTCTGTTGAAGCCTATAAAATCACAGGAATTATATAAAACACTGAAACAGGCAGTAGAAGAAAAAGAGAAAGAAATACCTGCAATAATTCCGCAGGATCAGCAGGAGCTGCTGGAAATGCCGGGTCTGCAGGTACTTCTGGTAGATGATAATCCGGTGAATATGGTCCTGAATAATAAGATGATGAAATATCTTATTCCTGACGTAGAACTTACAGAAGCGGTCAATGGACTGGAAGCTGTAGAATTGTGTAAAGGCAACCATTTTTCCCTTGTTCTGATGGATGTTCAGATGCCTGTAATGGATGGCCTTGAGGCAACAAAAGAAATCCGTTTACTCCCGGGATATATGGATGTACCCATCATTGGAGTTACTGCAGGAACAATTCCGGGCGAAAAAGAGAAATGCCTGGAATCCGGAATGAATGACTTTATTTCCAAGCCGTTACGGCAGTCAGACCTTTTGGGAGTACTGAAAAAATATCTTTCTAAGGGAGACACTGAAAATGTTGTGAAGACTGAAAACTATCTTGACATCAATCTTTTGAAAGAGCAGATAGGAGAGGATGATGAAGATTTTAAAACCATGTTTTTAAACCTGGTGGTAACCGAACTTAGCCAGGCGGACAACAACATTACCGTGGCCGTAGTGGAAAGAAATATGGAAGAGCTTAAAAAAATACTTCATAAGCTCAAGGGAACTGCCGGAACTGCCGGATTGATAAAACTTGCAGAAACCGTTTCATTTTGGGAGAACAGGATCGGGCAAAACATCGATCTTTCTTCTATGCAAAAAGAAGTCATTCATGAAATATCAATTGGACTAAATTTAATAAAAGCCTTACTTAAATAAAAACTAGAAATTATGCTGATTCTAATCGCTGAAGATGACGAACTGATTTTAAAAACAATTGAGCATAAATTGCTGAAAGAAGGACATGAGGTTATTCTGACCCGAAATGGAAAAGAGGCCATCGAAACCTTAAGAGAAAAGGATGTAGACCTTGCTATTACTGATATTATGATGCCTTTTGCATCGGGAATTGAAATACTTTCCTCGATAAAAACAATGGGAAAGCAGGTGCCGGTTATTATCCTGTCCAGTATGGGGCAGGAAGAAGTAGTGCTTAATGCTTTTGATCTGGGAGCTTCGGATTTTATTGTAAAACCATTCAGTCCTAATGAACTGATGCTGAGAATCAAAAGATTTATCCCTAAATAACATTCAATATGCTTCCCAACCCTTCAATACATTTTCTGTTTCTTGTATTCCTTGGAATATTGTCATTAGTTCTGCTATTGATTATAATGGTGCTTGGTTACAGCTTTTTTCAGTATCAGAAAACGCTGCGTGCATCATTATGGCAAAATATGATCAATCAGAAGATATCAGAAACTATTGTTTATGATGAAAAGGAAGCGCTTTCAGATACAGATTTTTATAAAACCTCTACAATTCCTTCTTTCCGAAACTTATTCCTTCAGAAACTGGTAGATTCTGAGAAAAAGTTTTCCGGGACGGCAAAAGATAGAATAAGGACTCTCTTTAGGCAATATGATCTCCATCATGAAGCAAAAAAAAAACTGTATCAGAAAAAAGCATACCTCATTGCCGGAGGTATAGAAGAGCTTACGGTAATGGACTCAAAAGAAGAAGCAACAAAAATTTCCACTTTTTTATCCCATCCTTCTCCACAGGTTTATCAGGAGGCTCAATATGCAATGGTAAGTCTAAAAGGATTTGAGGGACTGAATTTTCTGGGTACTGCTAAGAATAAAATTTCAGAATGGCAGCAGCTCAGGCTACTGCTTTCTGTTACAAGCATACCGGAAAACTCCGAAGAGAAAATAACATCCTGGCTTCAGAGCAAAAATGATTCAGTTATTATTTTTACTTTAAAGCTGTTGCGAAAATTTCAGCTGTTATTTTTTTACTCTGCGACGATGGACCTGATGGAGCATCCTTCTGATAAAGTAAGAATTCAGGCTGTACAAACCCTTCTTTCCCTGGAAAATCCGGCAACCATTGGTTCCTTCATAGAAAAGTATCCGGACCAGCCTGTTGAGGTTCAGTCTGAGATTCTTAAGGCTATAAAAGCCTCAAAAGACCAGATCAGTACAGATTTACTTAAAAAAGAGCTTATGGATCATAGTGTTCCCGGTATTAAAATTCTGGCTGCAGAAGGGCTTGTCGCATTGGGACATCAGGAATATTTAGTACAGTTGGCACAGGATAATACATCATCCGAAGAGCTGATTCAGATTATTAAACATGCACTTTTGGAAAAAGTATGATAGAATTTTCACATATCGTCTATGAAATTATTATATGGCTGTTCCTGCTGTACGGAACCGCTGTAGCCCTTATATATGCCTGGATCGGCATCTATGCGCTGGGAGCCGTTATGCATTATAAAAAAGAAAATACCTTTACCGATTACAGCATTATAGCAGCAGATCCCAATGCTCCTGTTTTCAGTCTTATTGCCCCTGCATATAATGAGGGGATGACCATTGTGGAAAACGTAAGGTCTTTGCTTTCATTATACTACCACAATCTTGAAATTATTATTGTAAATGATGGCAGTAAAGATGATTCTTTACAGAAATTAATAGATGCCTATGAATTGGAATGTGTGCATTTCTTTGTACAGGGGAAAATTGAAACCAATAAAATAAGAGGAATCTATAAAAGTAAAAATCCTGCTTTTAAAAAACTTATTATTGTAGATAAGGAAAATGGAGGGAAAGCCGATGCGCTAAATGTAGGAATCAATGTATCTTCCGGGGAATATCTGGTCTGTATTGATGTAGACTGTATCCTGGAACAGGATTCAATACTTAAGCTGGCAAAACCCTTTTTACAGCAGACCGACAAAAAAATTATTGCCTGCGGCGGAGTTATACGCCTTGCCAACAACTGCGTTATTGAGGATGGAAAGGTCGTAAGTGTAAATATGCCCAGAACATTGCTCGGCAAGATTCAGGCGCTTGAATATATAAGGGCTTTTGTTTTGGGACGAATGGCCTGGTCAAGGGCATCCGGATTAATTCTGATATCCGGCGCATTTGGAGTATTTGATCGTAAAATTGTTTTAGCATGTGGCGGGTACGACAGAAATACAGTAGGAGAAGATATGGAGCTGGTGGTGCGTATGCGGAAATACATGGAAGAGCAGAAAACGCCATATGAAGTATGCACAATTCCCGACCCTTTATGTTGGACCGAGGTTCCTGAAAGCAAGAATATCCTCAAAAAACAAAGAAACAGGTGGATGCGGGGAACTATGGAAACCCTATGGAAACACAGGAAATTAATGTTTAATCCGAAGTACGGGAAACTGGGAATGGTAAGCCTTCCTTATTGGTTCTTTTTCGAATTTCTGGGGCCGTTGGTAGAATTTCTGGGCTATATCATTTTTATTGCTTTTCTTTTACTGGGAATTATCAACTGGTCGTTTTTTGTCATCCTTTTTGCGCTGGTAATTTCACTGGGGTTTCTGTATTCCATTTATGCCATATTGGTTGATCTGGTTAGCTATCAGGTATATACCAAAAGGAAAGACTTTTTTACTTTAATCGGAACAGCTTTTTCCGAACCTTTTTACTTTCACCCTATTGTGGTAAGGGCAGGCGTGAACGGTTTTATTGATTATTTTAAAAAATCCCACGGATGGGGAGAAATGAAAAGACAGGGCTTTAACCAAAGCACGGAGAATTTGCCTTTCAAAACAAGAATATCTGCCATTCTTCAAAACGGACTCAAAAAATGGGGACTACTGTCTGTGGTTTTCTTACTGCTATTTTTGGCAGGAGTTACTGCCGAATGGTTTTGGTACAGATATTATCTTCCGGGGTTGGATACGGATGCTGTTTTGGCAAATCTTTTCTTTCAAAATTTTTTATTTGCCTGTAAGCTGATATTCGGGCTGGGAATTGTTTACCTCATCATTAATTTTGTAAAAGAAAGCTGGGCAAAAACAATAGGCATTCTTGCATTCGCTTTTGTTGTCATGATGCAGTATATTCTCTTCTTATATTTTTCGGTAACCCAAAATACATTGGGAGCTGATATTTTGTACTATACGAAGGATGAGATCAAACAGATTTTAACGTCAAGCGGTATGCTTAGTTTTCAAAACATTGCTCTGCTGGCAATTTTAGCAGGTGCAACCATAATTCCTTTATGGATTGCCGGAAAATCTGCTTTTAAGTCTGTATATTTTGCATTGGTATTCTTTTGCCTTGGCCTGCTGGCCTTTTTTGTTCCCGAAAACAGTATAGAATTAAAAGAATCAAAGTATTCCAATACCTTGACCCAGGCTGCTGCACAAAGTAAATGGGAATATTTCTTTATATCCAATGAAAATAACTTTATTAATGATCATCCGGAAATCAGAAATGTATTTAAGGGTGCTGAAGCTTCAACTAAAGATGCAGAAACACTTGATGAGGCATTTCCTTTCTGGCGAAAAGAGAATACACCGGATTTTCTGGGACCTTATTTTAATCAGTCTGCAGAAACGCCTAACCTTGTCTTCGTGGTGCTGGAAGGATTTGGCCATGCTTATACCTCGCCCAAAGGGTATGTTGGGAATTTTACCCCTTTTCTCGATTCTTTATCTCAAAAAAGCCTGTCCTGGGAAAATAACCTGAGCTCGGCCGGAAGAACTTTCGGATCTTTGCCTTCGCTTACAGGGTCTCTTCCTTTTGGAAAAAACGGGTTTTTGGAAATCGATAAAACCCCTGAAAATTTTAACCTCTTTAATATACTGAAGGCAAACGGATTTGAGACCGGCTATTATTACGGAGGGGATATATCATTTGACCGGTTCAAGGAGTTTCTGGACTACAGTAAAGTGGATCATATCGTGGATCAGTCGTCATTTGGAAAACAATACAGAAGACTTCCCGCCAATAACGGGGAGAGCTGGGGATATGAGGATCAGGCCGTTTTCAGTAAAATGCTGGAAGTAAAAGCGGCGTCAAAACGACCGTATTTTGATATGATTTTAACGCTTTCTACCCATAATCCTTTTCTGATCAATAACCAGGCGTATTATGAAAAGCTTTATAATAAAAGAATGCAGTCAGATTTGTTGTCTCAGGAACAGAAAAAGTGGGCTGCTACATTTAAAAATCAATTGATCTCTGTGGTTAATGCCGATGACGCCCTGAAAAAGTTTTTTGATAATTATCGCAGACGCAATGATTTTGCAAATACCATTTTCGTCATAACGGGTGATCACAGTATGCCGGAAATCACTTTGCAGTCCCATATTGACAGATTTCATGTTCCATTGCTGATTTATTCACCTTTGCTTAAAGAAGCAAAACGTTTTCATAAAACAACAAGTCATTTTGACGTAGCACCCTCTATTTTAGCGTATTACAGGAATAATTATAAAATTAGCACTCCGTCAACCGTTACCTGGGTGGGAAGAGGCTTTTCTCATGATACCGAAATCGGTAAAGCGGATATTCCGATGATGCAGAGTAAAGACAAGCTGATCGATTTTGTTTCAGGGAATTACTACCTTCATGATGATCAGTTGTTTATAGATAATGGTGCAGAATCGGATCCTTATAATGACGATGCCGTCTTGAAGATGATTCATAAAAAGTTTAACCGGTTCAAAAGTATGAACTCAGGTTTTTACGCCACCAAAAAGCTGATGCCGGATTCGGTAATGGTTAATTTCAGGAAAAAGCTCAGATCAAAATAATGCGTTAGAACTTTCTCGTATAACCCAGTGTGATATCAAACTGGTTGCCTTTTGTGTTGGGAAGGTACTCCTGATTATAGTACATGGTTCCCAGAGAAAAGGCATTGCTTTTCAGAGAGAAATTATATTCTGCCCCAATTTTAAATGTTTTGAGCTTGAAGGTTTCATTCTCGAGAAGATTGTTTCGGTTCTCTTCCGGGCTGATTCCCGTTCCGATTTGAAAAGCAACATAATCCTGTGCGCTTTTGGTGTAATATCTTATCGTCCCCGTGTAAGAATGAGAAATATTTTTGCTGTCCGGGGTAATATAGGTACGGAGGTTAAACCAGAAGTTTTTGTAATATTTGCCCACAGAGGCCGTGTACATCCAGATATTATTGCTGAAATAAAGCTGGCGGTAGCCTATTTCTGCTTCGAAGCTGTGGGGAAGATTAGCATTCAGGGAGATCCCTGTGCGGTATTTGGGGAATAAACCAACATCACCGGAATAAGCTCCACCCACATACAAATAAAACATTTTAGATAATCTTGGATAAGCTTCCAGTTCTATCTGTGTACCATTGCTTGAAAATTTGTTGGCATAATTTCCTCTGAGAATTACAGGGCCAATTGGGGTCACTCTCTTATAGCTTACCCCTACAATATGCCAATCATTATCAAACTGCTTGTCAAAATGAGAATAATTATAGGTAATGCTTATGGCATTTTTTGAGGTCAGCTCATTTATTTTTACAGCAAGGCTGTTTGCTTCAGTATTCCTGGGATTCATTGCCAGAGTAGCTTTAATTGATTTTTCAGATTCTGCATACTGTTTATCTGCATACTGTACCTTTGCTTTCAGCAGCCATAATGCTTCGGACTGCGGATGGTAGGACAGGCCTTTATTCAGGATCTCAAGAGATCTGGCGTACTGATCATTCCAATATTCCAGAGAGGCATATGCTATAAAATAATCCTCATCCTGAACTTCCCTTTTTTCAAGCCCCTCAAAAACGGCTCTTGCAGAATCAGTATCCTTATTCCAGGTATATAATCTTCCTAAAAAAATTGAAATATCGGTATAGTTGGGGGATTTTTCGAGAGCTTGCTGAGTCAGCGCAATCGAGGTCACATAATCTTTATTTTCAAATGCGGCTGTTCTTGCTTTCTGGAATAATTCTTCAGCAGACAGATTTTGTTGTGCAAATATTTGTAACGGAAACAATACCAATAGAGTCAAAGACCTAAAATATATCTTCATGAAGTGGTTAATTAATTTTTTAAACTGAATATTATGTCTCAAAGCAAATATATAGAACTTTTAAAATGTAAATGAGCATATTGGTAATTTTTTTACACAAGTTTAGCCTCAGTAGATGTATCTTTTGAATTATGAATAAATGACATAATGCAACGGCAAATATCAATGTCATGAATTTCAGACTGGGAGCTATGATTTCTTGCCGTTCAGACTTGTTTTGTAGGTATTATGATCATGTAAGTTGAAAATTTTACTATTAAGGAGACTGTGAGGTATTATTTTTACCAAATGACAAATACCGTATAAGCTGCTTTAGTTAACTTGCACTCATGAAACAGCTATTTGATTTTATTTTAAGGTTTGGAAATCTTAATGAGCAACAGATTGATTTTATTTCCAGTAAAGCCCGGGAAATAAACCTTTCGAAAGATGAATATTTTTCAGAGGCAGGTAAAATTGCCCGCCAGGTTGGATTTATTGTAGACGGGATATTGCGGGTTTGCTATTATAATAATGAAGGTGAAGAAATCACCAAATACTTTATTGAAGAAAATAATCTGGTGGTAGATCTGGAAAGTTTTGATAATGAAATTTGCTCAAGCACTTATGTCCAGGCAGTAACCGATGCCAAAATAATCGTTTTTTCAAGAAAAGACTGGCTGGAGCTTTTACAGACCATTGTTGGATGGGATGCAATTGTACATAAGATCATTTCAAGAGCGCTGATTCAGAAAGTGGAAAGAAGAAGCCCTTTGGTTTCAGAGGATGCAACGACCCGTTATCTTAAATTTTTGGAAATATATCCCACTGTTGTCAACCGTGTTCCACTGTCGTACATTGCTTCTTACCTCGGGGTTACCCAGTCTTCCCTGAGCAGAATAAGAAAAAATATCCGCTAAAGTTGCTTTTTGCCAAATGGCAAACGATTCTATTTTTAATTGGCGGAATTTTACATCATCAATTAAAACAAAAGAATAATGAATTCAGCATTAATTACAGGAGCCAACAGAAGTATTGGTCTGGAAACAGCAAAACAACTTTCGGAAAGAGGATATTTCGTTTATCTGGGAAGCCGTGATCTTGCAAAAGGAGAACAAACCGTAAAAGAATTGGCCGAAAAAGGATTTCAAAATATCAAAGCGATTGAAATAGATGTTACCCGCCCTCATTCAATTGCAGCAGCAAGGAATATCATCGAAAAAGAACAGGGAAAGCTTGATATTCTGATTAATAACGCAGGAATCTTAGGTATAAACCCTCAAACGGCATCAGATACTCCCATTCAACAGATTCAGGAGGTATTTGACACCAATTTCTTTGGAGTGATCAGCGTGACACAGGCATTTTTGGAATTGCTTAAAAAATCTGACGCTCCCAGAATCAGCAATATAACTTCCGGTCTCGGGTCATTAACATTGCACAGCGACCCTACATGGAAGTATTATGACGTGAAAGGGGCGGCTTATGGTCCCTCAAAGTCAGCTTTAAATGCATACACCATTGTATTGGCTTATGAGCTGAAAGATTTACCCTTTAAAGTGAATGCCATCGATCCCGGCTATACCGCAACAGATTTTAACCACCACAGCGGTCCCGGATCTGTAGAAAGTGCTGCAGCGTTTATCATTAAGCATACACTGACAGATGAAGATGCACCTACAGGACAGTATTTTAGTCATGATATAGAAGATGACACAGAAATAAGCCCATGGTAGTTTTACATTAAAATGGATAGGGTAAGATATGATTAAAGAGAAACTAAAAGGTTTCTCTTTTTTATTATGGTTCCGAAATAAGACCACAGTTTGATACTGCAGATCTTATTAGCTCAAGATTAATAAGAATTGTGATTTTAGCGAAATTATGTATACTTCGGGACTGAACATCTGAAGTTGTTGACTGACACCAGCAATTATCAGCTGAAATTTTCTACAATATGGATTGCAGTGCTTAAGAAAATGATTCATAAGCCATTATTAAAGATATCAGTGAAAAGATAGAGCAGGAGCTTTCATTATACCTACAAAAAAACCTTAGGATTAAAAATCCTAAGGTTTTTATTCTGAAAATATAGTATCCAGAAGTGTTAGTTTTTTAGCTCAATATATCACATGGTGCTACACAGATGACCCACGGACATCTTTTTATTCCCGGAGGTGGGCAGCATGCTTCGGAACAGCTTAATGCCCCGCCATTGATATTTTTCAATTGCTCTCTTGAAACTTTTTTTAAATTTTTCATAATAAAGGAATTGGGTTAAACTTAATTTAAGGCTGGTTTCCACCGCCGCATCCGTCGTATGGCATACATTGCCATTTTCCGCTGATTAAGCAAATCTGACCGCCCGGGCAGTTAATACCACCTGTAATTGCCTTCATTTCCTGTCTGTTGATTTTCTTTAAATTTTTCATAAAAATAAGGTTTAGTTCTATCCGAAATTAATAAATTTTATTCAATTCAGTGAAATTATTTATAAAAATGTTTATCTTCAATGAGTGTTCCTGTTTGATATTTTACTTGAAACTCTTTTAAAATCAGGTAAAATGTGAGGTGTTTGAAGGATGTGTTTAGAAGCATTTTTTTAGCCGAGTCCACAAAAAATGACTTCATCATATAAAATCTTGTCTTGTGACAAGTTAGCTTTCATGGCGACTTGTTAATTTTGGATAAAAGTTTCGGTCAACCTAAATCCAATAATATTATGAAAAATGTATTCAATTCCTTTAAAATCTGTAAGCCATTACTCATGGTGATCATCCTGGTGCTTACTGCATCACAGCTATACGGTCAAAAAATAAAACCTTCTGCCAGCGGCTATGCAGCTGTTAATGGCACTAAAGTGTACTATGAAGTCTACGGGGAAGGAAAACCTGTTGTGTTATTGCATGGTGCTTTCATGACCATTGATATGAATTGGGGTCAATTGATTCCCGAACTGTCTAAAAACCGGAAGGTAATTGCCATCGAGTTACAGGGACACGGACACACGCCGTTTTCGGACCGCAAACTATCACACACGACATTAGCAGGTGATGTAAAAGGAGTAATGGACGAACTGAAAATTGATAAGGCAGATGTGATAGGATATAGTTTTGGTGGTGCTGTGGCTTACCAGTTTGCCATACAAAGCCCTGAAAGATTGAACAAGCTGGTGATTATTTCTGCAACCTACAAAAGTACCGGCTGGATACCTGAAGTAAATAATGCCTTTAAGGGGATGAAGCCTGATCTTTTTGCAAACAGCCCTATGCAGGCGGCCTACGATGCCGTAGCACCTGATAAAACAAAATGGACAAAATTTTTGGAGCAGATGATTGCTTCTGCCAAACAGCCTTTTGATTTGGGCGATTCCAATATTTCTAAAATTTCCGCACCCGTTTTAATCATTTCAGGTGACAATGACGGACTGGATAAAGCTGAGCTGGCAAAAACCTATAGATTATTGGGAGGAGGTATTTCTGCCGATCTTGGCCCTATGCCGAAATCTCAGCTGGCCATCGTTCCCGGGCAGGGACATGTCAGTCTGATGATGCAGACGGCAACGATCCTGAGCTATCTGGACAGTTTTCTAAAGTAACTAACTGAATAAATTTATCAAAATGAGAAAAATAACTGTTTTATCGATGATTACGCTGGATGGTGTTATGCAGGCACCCGGCGGTCCTGAGGAAGATGTATCCGGAGGCTTTAAATATGGTGGCTGGACAGTCTCTTATGGTGATGAGCTTTTTGGGCGGATCATGCAGGAAGAGATGAAGCCAGCCGATTATCTTTTGGGAAGAAAAACATTTGATATTTTTTCATCCTACTGGCCGGACCATGTTGATTTTTGGCCTGCTGTCAATGAGGGGACAAAATATGTACTGTCCCAAACCACTGAAAATTCCGATTGGAAAAATACAGCTTTCCTAAAAAATCTGGAAGATATACAGACCCTAAAGCAATCGGAAGGGCCGGATATCCAGGTTTGGGGCAGTAGTGAACTTATCCACCTGCTGCTGAAGCATGATCTTGTAGATGAGCTTCGGCTTAAAATTTACCCGTTGATCCTTGGGAAAGGCAAAAGACTGTTTGACAGTGATACGGTTCCGGCAGCTTTTGCCTTAACAGAAAGCCATGTGACATCGAAAGGAGTAATTATAGCCAATTACAAGCGTAATGGGGAGGTGATAACAGGGGATATTGAACTGTAAGAAAATTTCAGAACTGTTGAAAACTATAATATGAACATACAATTTGAAGCAGGAATTAATATAGCCATAAAAATTCCAAAAAGTAAATATGAAAAAACAGTTGCTTTTTACAGGGATATTCTCAAGCTGGATGTTGAAGAAAGACCCATAACAAATCCTACTGTTTCCCGGACACACGAAGTAAAATTCGGCAGCAATATTGTATGGCTGGATTGTGTGGACAACTATACCCATTCTGAAACCTGGCTGCAGCTTACTGTTGCCAACGTAGAAGAAGCGACAAAATATTTACAGTCCAACGGTGTGGAAACATGTGACGAAATTGAGGAACTTCCTGAAAATATGCACTGGATAACCGACCCGGCAGGCACGGTTTTTAATGTGCAGCAAAAGCAGGGATAACAAAAAAGCTGTAATCAGTCAGATTACAGTTTTTTTATGCATTAATGAAATGTAACTGAAGACGGCCATGTAATGATTTCAATTACTTTGGTGCATCATATTCCTGATCTATTCTTAACAGATCAGGACGAATAATGCTGTAAGCTAATAAGATATCTATCAATGACAGCAACTGTTTAAGGCAGGCAGGTTTCAAAAATAATCCTTTATGATATGAGTCATAAAAAAGCAAATATCAGTTTTTATAATTTTGTTTTTACACACACACACACTACAAAATTTAATAATATGAAATCACCTGTATCATTGGCCTTAATTTTAGACTTCCTTGCCTTCAGCCCACAACCTACCACATTGACTGTTTAAATATTGTAGACAATATGCTTACCGGTACTGCCCGGGTTACTCCTGATTCCGGAGATAATACTCTTCCAATGGACAGTACAGCTTTTAATATATAACAGAACTGAATTAAAATATGAACGGAGTTATTATGCAATTTTTTCATTGGTATCATGCAGGAAACCTGTGGAATGAATTTACGGAAAAGTGCGGGTATCTTAAAAGTCTGGGATTTACAGCGGTGTGGTTCCCGCCTGCGACAAAATGCGTTTTAGGGCAGGAGGGCAGAGGATATGATATTTACGATTTGTATGATTTGGGAGAATTTAATCAGAAAGGAGGTGTTCCGACAAGATACGGAACCAGGGATGAATATCTTACCGCCATTCAGAAAGCCCACGAAGCCGGCATATCCGTTTATGCTGATATTGTCCTGAATCACAGAATGGGAGGGGACGAAAGTGAGACTGTTACCGTACATCAGGTCAATGAGGAAAACCGGAATGAAACCATTGGTGAACCTTTCAGTGCCAAAGCATATACAAAATTCCTTTTCCCGGGAAGGGAGGGAAAATATTCCGGGTTCATATGGGATCATACCTGTTTTAGCGGGATAGACATCATTCAGAAAGATCACGAAGAGATAAAAGGTATTTTTAAAATCCATAATGAGTACGGCACAGAATGGAATCAGGCGGTAAGCCATCAGTTCGGAAATTATGATTACCTGATGGGCGCTGATGTAGAATACCGTAATCCTTACGTTGTGAGTGAAATGAAGAATTGGATCAAATGGTACCTGGAAACGACCCATGTGGATGGATTGCGCCTCGATGCCCTGAAGCATATCTCTGTTGATTTCTTAAAGGAATGGATTACCTACATAAAAACAGAGCTGAATCCGGATTGTTATATTTTAGGAGAATTCTGGAAGTCCGAATCCGAAAAAATATCTGATTTTTCTGATAAAATCAATGATATGATCTCTTGTTTTGATGCGCCTCTCCATTACAACTTTTTTACAGCATCAAATGAAGGAAAGGATTATGATCTCAGCCAGATTTTAAAAGGAAGTTTTCTGGAAAAAAAACCTGTCTTTTCTGTGTCATTTGTTGAAAATCACGACACGCAGAAGTTGCAGTCTTTGGAATCAGCTGTACAGGATTGGTTCAAACCTCTGGCCTATGCCGTTATTTTATTGTCAGAAGAGGCTTATCCCTGTGTTTTCTATCCCGATCTCTTTGGTGCAGAGTATACAGATATGAAAGATGGTAAAGAAATAAAAGTCATTATGCCAAAGGTGGAAATTCTGCCTAAACTGCTTGAAGCGAGGCAGCAGTTTGCCTATGGTGAGCAGATCAGCTATTTTGATCATCCTAACTGCATTGCGTGGGTCAGAAAAGGGAATCATGAATATCCCGGCTGTATTGTGATCCTGTCTAACAGCGAAGACGGTTACAAAGATATTGAGCTTGGAAAAGAAAACGCAAATTCCGTATACCGGGATTTTACCGGGCAAAGAAAAGACTCAGTTGAAACAGATGAAAATGGTAAAGCCAGATTTGTGGTCAATTCACAATCAGTAAGTGTGTGGGTAAAGGTATAAACCCCCGTTGGTTAAATAACAATTTTCTTTAGTAAAAGACTGTTATTTAATTGATTGCATTCTGGTAAATGTGAATTTTGGCAAATAAATTGTTGTATTATTGATCATCACTTTAAAATTATTATTATGAAAAATTGTGTTTTAACACTTTTTGCAGCCGCTGCACTGATAGCCTGCAAAAAAAATGAGACCACATCTGTAAACGAATCTACAGATAAACAAATCGTATCTGCCCCGGCCGAATCTGGAATGACAGTTACTGATTCTACCAAAGTTTCTGACAACACTGCCACTAAAAATTCCCTGAGTGATCAGGACAAAAAATTTGCAGATGGCGCAGCCAGGGGAGGAATGATGGAAGTAATGATGGGGCAGCTTGCAGCCACTAATGCTTCCAATGCAAAAGTAAAAGCATTGGGAGAAATGATGGTAAAAGATCATAGCAAAGCTAATGACGAACTCAAGAAATGGGCCGGAACAGCAGGTTATACTCTGCCAGCCAGTCTGGACGCTGATAAACAGAAAAAGTATGATGATCTGAAAGCGAAAAAAGGAACAGAGTTCGATCAGAAATATACTGATCTGATGGTGAGCGATCATAAAAAAGATATAGAAGAATTTAAAAAAGAGGCTTCAGATGGTAAGGAGGCGTCTTTGAAATCCTTTGCAGGCAAAACACTGCCAACTTTAGAACACCATTTAATGGAATCTGAAAAAGCAAAAAATGCCGTAAAATAATATAGGTACCATACATAAGCTCCTCTTCAGTAGAGGAGCTTTATTTTTTTTAAATGTTATCAAAACTGACTGGAATGTTTGAAGAATTACTTCCGGATAACAAAGCCTCTCAGCTCTGCCATTTTCCCATCCTGGAATCTCCATACATCACAGTAATCATAGTCTGTCCATTGGTTATCTTCGTTCAGCAGGCTGATTACACCTACTGCCGTTACAAAATCTCCTTCACTTATCATATATTCTACATCAAATTTCGGAGGTTCTCTGTACGCATCTGCCAGATAATTTCTTACTTCCTCTTTCCCGGAAAGAGTTTGATCTCCTACAAATATCCACTTTGTATTTTCGCTGCAATACGAAAGAAAAGTTTCGTAATCACCTTTTGATATGGCAGCATTGGCTTTTTCTAGAACAGTTTTATGATCCATAAGGCAGGTATTGGAAAGTACATTAATCAATATTGACCATCGTTTAAAGATCAAAGGTTTAATTAAGCTGATAATTAACGATGACCAGGCTCAAAATGAAATGGACATAATCCTCCTGAGCCTCTTTTACATTCATCAGCTTGTTTTTATAAGCATAGGAATTCAGGACCTTTATCAGTTTCTGATAAGTTTCAAAATGATCTCCTTTAATTTTGACTCTTCCATTACCGTCTCTTGTTTTAATAATTTCATTATCCAGGGTTCTGACTTTAAATAAGGCATATGATAATTTTGGCTGGAAATTCATTCGCCCTGTATATCTTTCAACTATATTAACCTTGAACGAGTCAAATACTATTGTGTTAAAAACAACAGTAGAGTAAGCATCCTGAGTATTAAGCTCAAGTGTATAGTTCATTATTTTATTTTTGTGCAAATTTACTCAGAAGCTTAAAAGAATCAAAGTAAAATAGAAATTTAACTTTTTAATAACTACTATTCAATAGCTTTTTCGTTAACCACTAATCATTTATGAAAAATAATGAACTGACCGGGGCAAAAAATAATGAAAATATTCTGTCTGCAGGACCAACGAACTACGATCCTGGAATGTTCAGAAAAACAGATAATTTTTCTCAAGCTTAAATCTAAAATTTATTGAATAACAGGTATTTAGCCCAAAAGCTGAATAAGGGTTATTGATTTGAATATGCTTTAATCCTATATAAAATTAGAATCCCCCTCTTTGTTTGGGAACAAATTGTTTTCTTTCTCATCATGTATGGCATCATGTAATGAGGGGAATTATTAATTTATATATTATGCATTTTAATTGGCGATTTTGTAGCCGTAAAAGGAACTTACTACCACCTGGTAAGTAGTTCCGCTGGTTACAGCTGCTGCAGAAGCCATACTTACGGTTTCTCCTGCATTCAGATAAGTGATGCACGAAACGTTTGCTCCTACCAATATTCCGGGGTTCGACTGGTAAGACTGAACCAGTACATTATTGGGAGTGGTGCTGAAGTTTTTTACGAGATATAATATGGCCCATGAAAAATTGGGAGCACCGGCAACCGCGCCGTTATCAAACTGCGTGGAGCCGTAAAACATATAATAGCCGCTGGTAGCCGCTGTAAATCTTCCATTGGCCGTATTCATTACATTTCCTGTATTGATGACCGTTCCTTGAGGATAATTAATTTCACCGTTGATGTAAGGTCCGCTCACTGTAGCAGGGAGAGACTGTCTGCTTGTAGTGCTTATTGTGGAAAAAGCATATGTGGATGCTGCTGCGGGGAGGCTGCTGGAGCTTGAAAGTAAAATAAGCTCCCATGTTGTATCGGTAACTGTTCCTTTGCTTATGAAAAAAGCATAATAACCCGGAGGAACACTTATGGAAGTTACTCCCGCACCGCTTTGATTATCAATCAGCTCTGTTCCGCTGGCGGCAATAGATAACGTTGCCGTTCCGGTATTTTTGAAATGATAGGTTCTTCCAATAAAATTGCCGGATCCGGTCACAGCAGCAGGCAGGGTTAAAGTACCGTTGCTGTTGCCGTTGTAGGCTATATAATAATCATTGGCATCAACAGGTCCACTTGTTCCTGTGGTTTTGTAGGTTGCGGCAAATGAGCCGTTAACGGTTAGCTTACTGCCCGGATCGCTGGTATTGATACCTATATTTCCGGTTTGAGAATACATCAGACTACTGTTTAAAAGGGCCATTAGCGGCAGGAAAAACATTTTTTTCATATTAATAAGATTAAATGAATAAATAGCAGGTAAATAATTTATGGGTTTAATACGAAGCGTATTTCTTTAATGAACTGCTGCAGTAATGAGGGAATTTGCAGCAGTTCAGTTTTTCAGCTTTATGTATTTAGAATCATGGTTATAGCGGTTTCCTTAATTTTGGAATTTTACAAAGTTTACATAGAAGCCAGGATTGCCAATATTAAATCCACTTGGTACTACAGCATTGGTTTTGGTAGCTATGATAGGATAAGTTCCCGGTGTTGCAAAATAAAGTACCCGGTTTTGGTCCCGGGGGGACATCATCTGAACATCTGCCACATTACAGTATGTTCTCCAAATGTCTCCAATTCCATTAATATAGAATGCATAGTCGTTACAATTTGACTGTATAGTAATTCCTGCACGGAAAAAATACCACCCTTTTGCAGGAATTACAACTGAGGTTCCTGTGGCCTGCGTATTTACACCTGTTGTACTTGTAAAAGGATTGGTTAATGTGCCTGTATAGGTTGACCAATTGTTGGCAAAAGCCGTAGTAACGGTAGAAGACCAGGTGGCTAAACCATCAGCATCACTGGTCAGTACATAACCCAGCTGCTGGGTGCCGTCTTTAATCTGTAGCGCACCGTTAGTGGTACCGTTGTCTATGACAATCTTAGAATTGGCAGCTCCCGCAGGTACCGTATTGGTTCCGATCAAAACTTTTCCGGTTCCGTTGATGCTCAGGTTATTTCCGGCAGTAGCAATATTAGTTGCCTGGGATAGGGTACCTCCTAATTTAACATTGGTGCCCGACAGGTTAAGACCGTTACTCGCTGTTATGTTACTACTGGCTGTTGTAACTTCCCAAGTGCTTGCGGCTCCTGTAAGTCCTGTGTTAATCAGCTGAACACCCTGATTCGCCGGTACTGTAATACTTCCACTTCCATTAATGGTTTCCGGGGCTGCAGAATTTACCGTTATGGTAAAATTTGTATTATTCTTAACCGTATACATTCGACCTTTAAAATTTCCCACTCCGCTGATGGCTGCCGGAAGATTGAAGACTGCATTGGTGGTACCATTGTAAGAGACATGAAAATCCGAAGAATTTAAATTGTAAACGGCTGCAGTTACTGCAAGGTAATGGGCTGCTATAGATCCATTGATATCCATTGTAGATCCCGGATTTGGAGTATTTATTCCTACATTTCCAGATTGGGCAAAAATGACAGATGAGGTCACCAGCACTGCTATTTGTCCTAATTTTGTGATTTTTTTTAGCATTATTTTCAGTTTATTTCAGTTTTGCAGATTAGCTTTTATGGTAATTTTGCTATGTATTACATAGTAAAATTATTTTATAATGGGTTAATTTTATGTTACTTAATATTTAAAAAATTATGAATTTTCATGTTTTTTGCTTATAAATTTTTGACATGTTTATTCATAATGTAAAAATATAGAAATATTACTACAGAAATTATAGTATTTCGTAGAATAAAATAAATATATATGTAGAAAATTTTCTACAATATGTGATTTATATGTATGGGGAAATTAGGTGATATACGTTTGATATAACCTGATAAGATCGGCTAGATTTTTGGTTTTGAGTTTATTATGAATTCTCTTTTTATAGGTGCTGATGGTTGGCATCTGTATTCCCATCTTATTGGAGATTTCCAGATTGCCGTTGCCCTCTACCATTAAAATGAAAATTTCGTACTCTCTCATCGACAGATTCTTTATAGAATCCAACGGAGATTCCTGAAGCAGTTGCTGTACAAGAGAGGGAGGATAATAAAAGCCGTCAGAAAATATTTTGTTTACGGCATCCGAGATCTCCTCAGACTTACTTAGCTTGCTGATGTACCCGTTGGCGCCCTCTTTTATATATTGTACGGCTACCTCTTCTTCATAGGCAGAAAATATCAGTATTTTTATATCAGGATCCAGGGCTTTGATTTCGGAGATCATTTTTTTATTTTTACTCTCCGGCATATTAATATCCAGGATAACAAGCTCATATTTCCGCTCTGAAATTTTTTCAAGGGCTTCCGGATAGTCTCCGGCCTGGTCTATAGACACTCCCTTGATCCTTGATTCTAAAATCATGCTTGTTCCTACCAGAACAATATCGTGATCATCGGCAATAAGAATATTCTTAGTCATTTTTTTTATTCGTTAAAATCAGTTTGAATGTGGTTCCTTTTAATTTATTTTTTTTAATGATAATTTTCCCTTCTATCATTTGCAGAAGCTGTAACACGAGGTGAAGCCCCATCCCGTATTTTTGAAGTAATAGTTTTTCATTTTCAATATTATCCTGAAGTTTTGTATAATATTCTATCTTCTTTTCATCCATTCCGATTCCGGTATCTCTTATCAGCAGCATAATGGTATTTCCTTCCACATTGTTTTCTATTGTGATAAAGCCGTCTTTTGTGAATTTCACAGCATTATCCAGCAGATTATGAACAATTGCAGACAGGATATTCTTGCCGATCCATACCCACAATGTCTTGTCTATGTTATTGATGATTACCGTATTATTGTTCTCTGCGATGGCGTTAAAAAGTATTTTCTTTTCCTCTATCAGCTTATGAAGAGAATAAAGTTCTGTTTTATCGGCCTGGTGGTGGGCGTAGATGTCCGAATATTCTTTCAGGGTAATCGTGAAATTGTATAGCTGGTCCGAGGATTTGTAAATAGAATTAAGAATCTTCTCATTATGCTGTTCACTAAAGCCATTCTTGTTCAGAGCTTCCTTTGCAGTGAGTGCAATAAATTTTACCGGGGTTGTAATATCGTGGGTAATTGTTCCGATAAGCTTTTTTTGCTGTTCGATTTCTTTATGGAGCTTTCTTTTTGTTATTTCCAGCTTTTCTACGGTATCAGAGAGGCTTCTTGTGCGGGAGTTTATAATCTCTTCCAATTCATGATTCCTCTTTTTCAGAAAGCTTAATCTCCATCTGACCAAAAAATATAAAAAAAGCAACAGGGCAGAGGAAATCAGTATTTTAAACCACAGAGTCTGATAAAAATAGGGGGGAATGATAATATGTATCTTTTTATAAATGTATTTTCCTGTATCGGAAACTAATACCCTCACAACAAAAGAATGATTGCCATACGTAAGATTCGAAATGGAAAATTTTCCGTCTTTTCCTATCGATTCCCATTTGACATTGGTTGTTCCACTCAGTTTGGCTTCTATTACAAGATTATCAGGATTAGAATAATAAGGAGTATCAATAAATATATCTATACGGTTGGATTCCGGCTTTATATTTAATATCTGATTGAAAAACCGCTCCTTGCCGTCAATCAAGGCTCTTTCTATATGTATGTTTTCAGGATAATAGCTCTTTATTTCTGCAGGCTTGAAGAAAACCAAACCATCAAGAGAAGGGAGTACGAACTCTCCATTTCCTAATTTATTTCCGCACACATTGCTGCCTCCATTAAATTCATTGGTTTTAAACCCTGAAACTTTTGAAAATCTGTAATAATTAACCCTCGTTTTTTTATCCTGTACATATCGGAGCAGCTGACTTTCCGGAACCTTGTAAAGCCCGTTATTGGTAGAAATCCAGAAAAACCCGTTCTGATCTTCCAGAATAGTATGAGAAGAGGAGATATTATTGTCCGGATCATAAGGCATCTTGATGAGACGGTTGTTTTTCAGCAGATAAAATCCCTTTCCCGAAGTGGTGATCCAGAAATTGCCATCCCTGGATTGTATGATGTTGCGGACAGATAATTCGGTATCCGGATTTAATTTGATTATTTTATCCGTCTTTAATGATACTTTGTATAAACCTTTCGTTGTGCCGGCCAGCAGATAGTCTTTATCAAATTTCAGGAATTTGGTAGGTTCGTCATTAAAGAAAACCCTTTTTTTTACAGTTTTGAACGAAAGGTCATTGTATACCTTAAGAACTCCGCTGTATCCAATGGTTCCGTCCGTTTTTTCAAGAGCTTCAAAAGCATAGTATCTTTTTGCATCGAAAAAAAAGTCTATTAAAATAATATTTCGTTTGGAAACAATCTTTGCATAAGCTTTCTTTTTCTGATACAGCAGCAGGTCACTTGCTTTGCGGGCAATAATATTGTCTTCCTGATCATAAGCCAAAAAGAATGGAATAATACTTTTAAAACGCTTATCTTCTGCAAGTCCGTCCCGGTTGTATACCTCTCCGTGAGTATTGATTACAGATGAGCTGCCATATGGTAAAGTAGCATAAAAAACAGATTCAGGCTTAGAAGGAGGTCTCTGGACAGTAGTAAAATCTGTAAGGCTGACGATCTGCAGTCCATAAGTGCTGCTTCCCAGATAAAGTCTTTTATAAGTTTTGTCATAATATACGCTGATAATATTTTCAGTAATATCATCAAGCTGTACGAGTTTTGATATTTTGAACCGGTTGTCTTCATAGTCGCACCGGTAAATGCTGTTTCCGTTGAATATAAAAACCTGGTTATTGACCCTGCTCCAGTAGACTTTACTTTTAGCATCGGTTAATAGCGGTTCATTATAAGAGCTTACGATTTTTCCCCTTTCAATTTTCTGAACTTTTTTTGACTGATAATCAATAAAGAATACGGATTTATCGATCACGAATATTCGGGCAATATTTTTATATTTCGCTTTTATATTCAGGTTTACTTCTGCTTTAGAAAGATTATTGATGTACTTAATGGAATTTTCCCTTATAAAATAAATGCCTTCCTGGCATGGAAAATACAGGCTTATGCCGGGCGATGTGGTATAGATATAATTGGAAGAGTATAAGAAGTAATTGACATCCCTGGATATAAAATCGACATTCCTTTTTGAAGTTTTTGTGACTTTTGGAGATCTTTTGCTGATAAGTAAAATTTTCCCGGAATCTCCCGTGGTAAAAATGCTGTCTTTTTCAGGGTAACCATAGAAAAATGTAAACCTTTGATTGTTCAGCGGAAGGTTTTTATAAACGACAAACTTCATTCCATCATACCTTACGATTCCGTTTTCGGTTGTCAGCCATATGAAACCGTATTTGTCCTTGATGATATCTTTTACACTGTTCTGTGGAAGCCCGTTGTCTGTGTTATATGACTGAATATTATATTGCTGGGTATAAATAAGAGAAAAAAAGAAGAGAAGAAAAGCGGAAGTATATTTTTGCACAAATCTTTTAGTTTTTAATTTGATGGCAAAGTTATTACTGAATTTGTAAAAACAATATCAATAAAAGGTTTTTTTTTAATATTTAGCAAAAAAAATAAAATAGGGTATGGGCTGTATTGTTTTTTTTGGCTTACAGCAAGCTTAGTGTTTCCGGTTTCAGTATCATTGAGCAGTTGTAACTTCTGTTAATTGCCTTTTGGCGGCGGTGGTGGCAGAGGATTCATCTTGTTGATCTCTTCAAGGGTTGGCGGAACAATATGTTCCAGGATAACCGTTTTCTTAAAAGGAAAATGTTTTTTTGAAAGCTCCTCGTGATAATCGAAATAGTAGGCGTTTTCGTTGTGATAGGAAGCTTCGATAATCAGTAATCCGTTTTCATTAAAATAATCTTCAGAAATTTTATGTTTTAAAACACCTTTGTCATCAGCGGTAATCTTCTCAACTACAACACCGCCTTCTTTGGAGCTTTTAATAAAAATCACACTCACATTGGATGCTTGTTCATTGCTGTCAGTCAGAAAATTCAGTTCTAGCTTATATGACTTTTGTGCCGGAATGTATAAAAAGCAAAATAAAAGAAATATAGATGTTATACTTTTCATAGTAAAGATTTATGTTAAGATAAAATAATTATTCGGGATTATAATGTATATTTCCTATCTAAAAAAATAGTTTTTACTTAAGGTGCCGTAAACCTCGTTAAAACTATGCATAACATGGAAACTGGAACTTTTTTTACTGTGAAAAATTATGTAGTTGGAAAAAACTAATGATTATTGTTTTCAATATGCATGTCTGAGCTGGAAATTATACTTAGACTTAATGAAATCCTGAAGTTTTGTTATGTTTTTGTAATTTGAAATAAAATTAAATTCTCCTTATTTATCACGTGTTTACTGTTATGAAAAGACAAAAATTACTTTAACTTTGCCAAAGGAATGATATAAAAACATTAGCATGATTTTGGTAATGTGATGATGGCGTTAAAACTAATACCGGCAGACTTAGATAATCAGAAAATTAATTTAGCTGATAAAAAGATATGAAATATAAATTCTTAGATTTTAAATTGAGAAAAGTTGTTCATTACTCATTGATCCTGTGCATATTGTTGATACAGGTTATTATAGCCATATTTTTTTACAACGAATTTGTCAATGAAAAAAAGCTTCAGTTTATTAAAACTCAACTGGACGAAAGTAAAGCATTGGGCGGGTTAACGGATAATTCGAGGAAAGATTTTATGGATGCACAGAATTACTTTCAAAAATATATGATAAGCCAGGATGACAAGGATCTTAAATTATACTTTGAATCTCTTAAAAGGCTGAATAGTAATTTCGAAAAGATAAATGATTATGGAGACACAAATCTTGGGCTGAAAAATAAACTGGCAAAGCAAAAAAAGGATACTCTGAAAACGGTAAAACTACAGACTATTATAGATTCTGTTTATCAATATTCTTTAAAGCCTCCTGTAACAATCATCCCGGATCAGCATTATGAGCTGGAAAGGTATAAGAATATTGACGATTTTAACGACCTGAACATACAAACCCAGACCTATTCTGATACCATCAAAAAGAAAGGCCTTATGGGGCGTTTGAAAGATGCCATATCTGGTAAAGTGGATGTACAGAAGGAAAGTACCGTCATTACCATGACCAATAAAAAGCCGGCTAACCTTTCAAAAATAAAACTGAGGATGGATAGCCTGGCAAAATCTATGGATAAATATTATACCACTGAAGTTAAAAAAATTCAGAGGTCTACCGTTCAGAAGCAGCAATCCATGGCTGAAAACCAACGTGTAAATATAAAGTTCTACAGTAATTTCAGTAAATTATTGGTATACAGCAACGGGCTCATCAATGTGTACGAAAAAGCGATTAAAGAATTCAAATCAGATTTAGAAAAAGAATATAACAAGCAGAGCTCTCGTAACAACAGAATCAGAACCTATCTCGTACTGGGATTAATGGTCCTCATGTTTATTGTATCCATTCTGATAATGTATTTTACAAGAATAGCATTCATATACGAAATGAAGCTTAATGCTGCGAATGAAGAGATTAAAAAGAGTCTTAATTTCAAAAACAGAATTCTTGGAATGCTGAGCCATGAACTGATGTCGCCTCTGAAAATTATCAATATCTTTATTGACAAGATCAACAGGACCACAAAGGATGAGACGACAAAAGACTACCTTAAATCAATAAAATTCACCAACAGTACCTTGCTTATACAGTCCAACCAGATTCTGGAGTATACAAAAAACCAGGAAGTTGAGAAAAAGCTGGTGAAAACCGTCTTTAATCTTAAGGATGAGATTAGCTCTATTGTGACAGCCATTACCCCTTATATAGAAACAAGGAATAATAAATTTCTGGTAACGGACAGAATTCCCGCAGATATAGTTGTAAATTCAGACAATATAAAAATTAACCAGATATTTATGAATATCCTGGGAAATGCCAACAAGTTTACAGAAAACGGACAGATCGACCTTTCAATGGCAACTGAGAAAGTAGATGAAAATACTATTTCTCTGATCACAACAGTAGGGGATACGGGTGTTGGAATTTCAGATTCTGATCTGGAGAAAATTTTTGAACCCTATTATCAGGGAATGATCTCTGACAAGATTGATAATTTCGGGGCCGGATTGGGATTAAATCTATGCAAAGAAATCATAGAGCTTTTTAATGGGGAAATATCTGTTTCAAGTAAGCTGCATAAAGGGACAAAAGTAACATTCAGAATAAATTTAAGCATTAATCATAATGGAAGCACCAATTGAAAACAGAGAGATTATATTTCTTTTAGCGGATGATCACAGTATCGTTCGTCAGGGAATTGCGATCCTGATTGATGAAATTGTTCCAAATTCCAAAGTTTATCAAACTTCATCTTCCCAGCAGATTGTAGAGCTGGTACAGTCAAAAAACGTAGAAATAGCTATTATTGATGCTCATTTTCCTGATGGGAACAGCCTCCATATTTTACCATTGATGAAAGCTGTGAACCCGGATATTAAAGTTCTGGTCTTCACAGGCTTGGAAGAAGATCTGCATGTACTTAAATTTATTAAAGCCGGGGCCAGTGGATATGTAAGCAAATTAAGTGAAGAGGAAGAAATCAGGCAGGCGATTTCAGATATTGTACATAAGGGAGAATACTTCTCTCCACTTTCCCGTAACCTAATGCTACAGATGGTCCAGAATCCGGATTTACTTAACCCGCTTAGCCGTTTAACCAAAAGAGAGCTGCAGATTGCAGAAATGTATGCAGAGGGATATGGTAACCTGGAAATTGCAAATGACCTGGATATAAAACAGAATACCGTGAGTACCATCAAGAAAAATATTTTTGATAAATTGAAAATAGAGAATCTTGTCGAGTTAATCGATCTCATCAATACCCATCACAAAATATAGGATTTCCTAAAATCCGCTCCTAATTTATTTCCGTTAAAACATATATATCGATAAACATCTAGGGCTTTATCGATATATATCGATGCCGATTATAAGAAATATTGTTCACTAATGTTGTTACTTTGTCTCAGTAAAATTAACCGGAGATACTTTTTAATTTTAGGACAAAAGGTGAAATTTTATGACACACATGATGAGATAATTATAAGTGTATGCATGGCCTTGAAGAAACTTCTCGAAAGCATTATTAAAAACACAAATTAATATAGAGAAGCAGGCTTGGTCTTTGTAGGTCATTTTATACATAAAAAGGGAGACAGATCGTCTCCTTTTTTTATTTGAATAGGGCAGGGTGAGTGATCTACTGGTATAGATAAATGCAGGCTGTATAAGCTTTTATTTAATAAATATCTATCTATCTGCTTATCGACATATATCGATGCTGATTATGAAAATACTATTCTGTAATGTCGTTACTTTGTCGTAATAAAATTTACCAACGGAATACATTAACTGAAAAAGTTTTTAATCCAAACGGTAAGCTTTATTAGAACACAAATGATGAAATAATATTGAGTATGAATGATCTTGAAGTAACTTCTTGAACTAGACTTAAAAAAACACAAATTGATATAAAGAAGTTAACTTGGTCTTTGTAGATCATTGATACAGAAAAAGGGAGGCTAAAAGCCTCCTTTTTTATTGATAAACATCTATGTATTTATCGATATATATCGATGCTAATTATAAGAATATTATTCAGCAATGTCGTTACTTTGTCATAATAAAATTTACCAAACGGAATGCATTACTGAAAAAGTTTTTAATCCAAACGGTAAGCTTTATTAGAACACAAATGATGAAAATAAGATTAGGTATGAATGATCATGAAGTAACTTCTTGAACTCAACTTAAAAAAACACAAATTAATATAAAGAAGTTAACTTGATCTTTGTAGATCATTGATACAGAAAAAGGGAGGCTAACAGCCTCCTTTTTTATTGTGTGATATTCTAACCCCTCGCACATTATTTATTGTTCTTCTTCAGGGTAGGATAAATAAAAACTCCGTGTGGTAAAAGGTTTCCGGAAATAAATATATAATTTTGCATCATGAGAATACTTCTTTCAGCATTATTATGTTTTCCTCTTTTCCTCTTCTCACAGACAACGGCTAAAGTAGTTGGAATTTCAGACGGTGACACGATTACGGTTCTACTGGAAGGAAATGTACAGAAAAAACTTCGGTTGGCAGAGGTAGACTGTCCTGAAAACCGGCAGCCGTTTGGGAAAAATGCGAAAAAGTTTACCTCAGATCAGGTTTTTGCAAGGCAGATCAAATTCATAGAAACTAATAAAGACCGTTATGGGCGTTCAGTAGCCAAAGTTTACTATGACAATGGGAAATATCTTTCTGCAGAGATTATAAAAGCCGGCTATGGATGGTGGTACTATTCTTATTCTAAAGATACCGGCCTGGGAAAAATGCAGGAAACAGCAAAAATCAAAAAGCTGGGACTGTGGCAGGATAAAAAAGCAGTTTCGCCGTGGGATTTCCGTAAAGAACAGCGGGAAAATGCTAAAAGGAAAAGAATCCAAAAACAACAGGAACAGCAGGCTCAAAAAAAACAGGAATTTGAAAAAGCTGAAACAATATAAAATAAGAAACCGCTGCAAAAAAAACAGCGGTTTCCTTTATAATCAACATAATAATAAACTACGACTCTGTCTTTAACAGTCCAAAATTGGAAGTTGCAGGTTCCTTTCCGAAAAGGCACGAAAAAATGTTCTGAAACTCATGGATGTACTTACATTTGATCGAGTTTCCATATATTTTCAATCCCTCAAGGATTTTCCTTGAACTCAGATCAATGTCATATTTAATAAATGGTTCAGGTCTTTCGTAGCGGATTCTTTCATTTGAACTGTACGTTCTCAGGAATCCAAACTTTTCGAGCCATTCTTCTGTTATCCGAATGGGTTTAAGAGAATCTGCCGGAACTGAAATACTGTGGATGTCATTTTCGATTTTTACAAAGTAATCATGACCTGTCCCCTGAAATATTTCAGTAATCGTGTAAATCTGATTTTTGTATTCAACTAAGTTTTTAATTTTAAGATCTGCTGCATTCATAATATTTTGAGTTTAGAAAGGTGTGTGTAAATATTCAATTGCAAATATTATGCCCAGACTAATAGTAAATATCCTGTAATGTTAATTGTTTTATTAATTTTTAACATAAATAATCAATTATACGTTAAAATAATACTGAAATTAACTGAATTTGTGTGAAAAATGAAATATTCGTGTGGTTTCCGTGTGGTATCTATTGTTTGGTTAAAGAATCTTAATATCTTTTAATCTCTGTTTTGGCAGCCATATAACAGTAAAATAAGAACAGTCCATAAAAGCATGGAGTCCGGTCCTGGTTTTAAGATTGTCTGCTTTGGCTTCTTAATGCATCATTTCATGTACTTTGATGAGTTCTGCAATATTGGAAACATTAAGTTTTTTAAAGATTCTTTTTTTGTAGGTGCTTACAGTAGACATCTGGATGTCCAGTTTATTCCCGATTTCAAGATTTCCGGAACCTTTGGCCAGGAGTTTAAAGATTTCATATTCCCGCGAAGACAGCTTTTCTGCAGGATTGCTTTTTTTATTCTGAATAATAAGTCCAATCAGTTCACTGGGATAGTAATATCCCTTCTGAATGACCGATTTTACTGCTTCCCTGATCTCTTCTTCACAACCTTGTTTACTGAGATAGCCCTCAGCGCCTTCACGGATATACTGGATGGCCACATCCTTACCATGTCCGGAAAAAACAAGGATTTTCAGATTTTTTTGAATACTCTTAAGTTCAGAGATCATTTTTTTATACCGGGTTCCGGGCATATCAATGTCAAGAAGAAGGAGATCGTAAAGGGTTTCAGATACCTGTTCTTTTACCTGGTCATAGTTTTCTGCAAAATCGATTTTGAGTTTTGGATAGGCAGACTCTAAAACCAGAGCAGCTCCTGCTCTTACTACATAGTGATCATCAGCGATTAAGATTCTTTCATTCATATAAAATTTTTAATAGGAGTTGTTTTAACGATAGTTTCTTTGGAATACCTGCATTTGAATCTCATGTTAGCGGATATTTCAATTCCCGTACCGGTGGTTATTGTAGTTAGTTTTTGATTATTTTGAAAGAGAGGAAAGCGGTAGATTCTGTTTTGAGCAGCTTCAGTAAGCATCCACATAAAATCATGATCGTTCTTCACAATGGCCTTTGCGCTTTTCTGCAGAAATCCGTTGCTAGTAATACACCTCGTAGAAATGTGACGCTGTCCGTAAATGCTTAAAAACAAAATTACAAAAAACAATGTCCAGGCTTTCATAAATACATAAATGATCTATGCTCTTCGCTTTGATTAGGGCGAAAATTTATTAATAATAGTCATTATACAAGCCGAAGTTTTTTAAGTGTTGGGAATTCTGAATCCATTTTTTTCCATTAATATTTTTTTGTGTTTAGATATCTTGCCGTTAAAACAAGTTGAATTTGGCCTGTAAAATTAGTAATTTTATAAACATAAATAACATAATCCGATGCATTTAATATGAATTTTATCTAATAACCAGACCCATTGGGCATGACTGTATGTTTTTTTATCTTCATCAAGTGAAATAGTATCATTTTTTTGAAAAAAAATTGTGAACTAATATTTGAAAAATTCTATGCTGGTCAGAAGAAATTTAAAAATAAAAAGCCTCCCGAAAAAGGGAGGCGAATAAAAATTGACTGTATATTGAAAAAAATTCAATCGCTATTTGTTGTTTTCAAGCCATTTCAGTCTGCGCTGGTCGGGAAGATGTTTTACCCTGAAATTCTCGAAAACTGCCGTAAAACCGTTTCCATCCGGGCAGGCAGCCATCAGGCCTATCATTACAGGAGTATTGTCCTGTAAATAGGCATTGCGCATCATGGTGTAATTCTTATCATCAAAAGAATAAAATACTTCCACAGCATCCAGTCTTCTCACAGCTTTTATCCAGACTGCAGAAGGAATATTGTCCAGTGCAATAACGCTCCAGTCACTTGTCCCATGTGTTACTACAGTACTCAGGTTGTATTTTCCATCTACGAATTCAATGCCGGCCTTTATATAGTTCTCTTTATCAGTTCGAAGCATAAGTCCCATCTGATCAAATCTTGCCTTATAATTTCCACTGATCTTTACCTTCACTTCAAATTCTCCGCCATAGGTTGTATAATAAAAAGGAGCGTCATCTACGGTAAATCCATAGTGGGAAATCCTCCAGTAGTCACTTTGCGGAGTGACAGTCATTAGCAGACTGTTGTTTTTAATTTCCCATTTTTCAGGTTCATTAAACCAGTTCATCTTTTCCAAAGTCTGCGAAAGCGTTTTCTGGGCAATAAGAACAGCACAAATACTAAAAATCAATCTCTTCATCCTCTTAGCTGGGTGTAATTTATTATTTTAGCAAAAGTATAACTATACCTATATTTTGCCAATACTGATAAATAACCATTTATGGAAATTATAGAAAAACTGAATAGCCGTCTTTTGGACCCGTCATCTCAGACATGTAAGCTTGATATAGAAGAATATAAACAGAGAACATTAATATATTCCCGGATGGAAGGTGCCATATCTGTTTTGAGCGACATGCAGGAAGACAAAAGTTTTGTATATAAATCTAAAGCTGCATGGGAATTGGGCTTAAGCATGCAGGATAACCCTGCGGAAATAGGTTCTATATGGGAAGAAGAGATCATTAAAAAGATACATCCGGATGACAGGCTCAAAAAATATATCCACGAACTGAGGTTTTATGAAATGATGGATGCGATGGCTCCGGAACTTCGAGCGGACTATTCTGTACTTTCCAGAATCAGGATGAAAGATAAAAATGATGAATACAAGCTTGTAAAACATCGAATGTTTTATATTTATTCACCGGATAACGGTAAGCTGAGATTTGCGTTTTGCCTTTATCATATGGCATTGGAACAGACGCAGCTTCCGGTTTCTGATTTTATGATCATTAATACAGTTAAAGGTGAAATTATAGTAAAAGATAAGCTGAATTATCAGCACATTCTTTCGAAGAGAGAACTGGAAGTTTTACAATATGTAGGCGAAGGCTTTGCCAGCAAAGAAATTGCAGAGTTCCTCTCTATAAGTATAAATACAGTGAGCAGGCACCGTCAGAATATCCTTGAAAAACTGAAGGTGAAAAATTCTGTACAGGCATTTAAGGACAGTTTTTATTAGCGGTTCGCTTACAATGAGCTCCGAAGCTTCCCTTTTTTTATTTTTTATATTTAATTCTATACCAGAATAACCTAAAAAAGTTTTTATAAATTCCTAAATTCCAACAGATAAAAATTAAGTTTAAAAGATAATATTTTAGTAATGAGGCAATTGTGAAGCATTTGTCTTTTTTTTGTGATTTATTTAAGAATAGTGATTTATTGTTGCCTTTTTTTGTTAATTTAGGTTCTGTAAAAAAATAACTAACCATTGAAACACTCAATAGATATATGGATAAGTAAAGTGATTTGATTATCAGATCATAAGGTAAATGTCTTATATTATGTATAATGTTTAACATAATGGATAGATTTTGCAAGCTTTAAATAATCATATATTTGTTCTTCAAACAACTAAAATATACACTAACACTAACAACATTAAGGATGACCATTGATTTTGCAACAGCAACATTTAAAGATTTTGAGAATATCCCTGATTACGATATTGCTCAAAGAGCAGATTATTTTTACCAGTTTCTGGATCATATGAAATCCAGAGGACATATGAATTACAGATTGAAAAATACTACCGGAACCAATGCAACATTAAATATCAATATTGCAGACCAGAATAAAGAATATGTAAGCTTTGTTTCCAGTGATTATTTGGGTTTTACACAACATCCCAAAGTAAAACAGGCTGCTATTGAAGGAATAGAAAAATACGGAACAGGTACAGGAGCGTCACCTCTGATCGGTGGATATTTTGATTACCATAATGCAATAGAAAGAAAGATTGCTGATTTCTTTGGAAGAAATGAAGATGAAGTTGTATTGTTTACTACCGGATATGCAGCTAACAGCGCCACTTTACAGATTTTAATGCAGAAAGAAGATATTGCTATTCTGGATATGGGAGTACATGCCAGTGTACATGAGGGTTGTGCTTTTACAAATAAAAAAACATTTCCACACAATAATTTGGAAGCTTTGGAACACATTTTGAAGGTATGTGAAGATACGTACCGTACAAAGCTGGTTATTGTAGATGGAGTATACTCTCAGGAAGGGGATACTTCACGCGCTAAAGAAATATATGCTCTTGTAAAAAAATATAATGCCTATCTCATGGTAGATGATGCCCATGGTGTTGGAGTTATGGGAAAAACTGGAAGAGGAGCCTTGGAGGACGACAGTTTATTAGATAAGGTAGATTTTATAACAGGAACATCTAGCAAGACTTTTGGTAATCTGGGAGGATATACGATTGCTAACAAAAAAATAGCATCATTTCTTAAATTTCAGTCCAGACAGCATATTTTCTCAGTAACACCACCGCCTTCTTCCTTCGGAATTTTAAAAGCAATTGATCTTATTGATGAAGAACCATTCTGGAAAGATAAACTATGGGATAATATCAATTATTTCAAAAAAGGTCTTAATGATTTAGGTTTGGATACAGGAATTACCTGCTCAGCTATCATTCCAGTGAAAATAGGAGATCAGAATAAGATGTGGGATATCGGGAGAATACTGCTTGAAGAAGGAGTTTATACAAATCCTATTATGTACCCTGCCGTAGCCAGAAAAGATGCACGGATAAGAATGACAGTAACAGCCCGACACGAGAAAGAACATCTTGATAAAACACTTAATGTTTTTGAAGATATAAATAAAAAATTGCATATTGCAAAAAAATAATAAATTATGCCCAGAAAAGTAGTGCAAGGCCCCATTAGGGACAAAGAAAAAACAAAGCAGAAACTGCTTGCAGCAGTTGGTAAAATTTTGAGAGTTAAAGGATACTCTGGTCTGAAAGTAAGTAAGATTGCAGCAGTAGCCGGTTTTGATAAGAAGCTTATCTATGAATACTTCGGTAGTACAGATAAACTTATTGACGAATACATCAAATCTCAGGATTATTGGAGCAAATTCAGCCCGGACATTGAAGAAGAAATACAAGTAGGTAAAGGTAAGGAAGCCTTAACCCAAGGAATTCTTATGCAGTTTGAAAGCCTGAAGAAAAATAAGGAATTACAAAAAATTATTCTTTGGGAACTTTCGGAAAGCAAGCCTATACTTAAAAATATATTGAAGCAAAGAGAAGATGTAGCGGCTAATCTCTTTGAAAATGTAACCGATCCTTACTTTGGAGAAAATGCTACAAATGTTAGAGCTATGCTAGCATTAATAGCAGCAGGAGTTTACTATCTGAACTTATTTCCGGCATATAATGGAACTGAATTCTGTGGTATCGATATGAGAACTGAAGAAGGAAGAGGCGAAGTTCAAAAAGTGATTGTTGAGATTATAGACCACTACTACAAAACAAAGAAAGCAAAAGATTAATGATTAAAACTTTTCCAATCTACCAAAAATCAGTTTTTGTTGATATTTGAAAACTTTTAATTTTCAGATTAAAACTATATTTCTTATTTTTGACCAATGGAAAACTTTATCGTATCTGCAAGAAAATATCGCCCCCAACAGTTTGACACTGTAGTAGGGCAATCTCATATTACAGATACCTTAGAACATGCTATTGGAGAAAATCAGCTGGCTCAGGCCTTGCTTTTCTGCGGTCCAAGGGGTGTGGGTAAAACTACATGTGCCAGAATTCTGGCCAGAAAGATCAACGAAAAGGACGGTTCAGTTTCAGAAGACGGCTTTGCTTATAACATCTATGAGTTAGATGCGGCATCCAACAATTCCGTGGATGATATCAGGGAATTGATAGACCAGGTTCGCTTTGCGCCTCAGGTAGGTAAATATAAAGTCTATATTATCGACGAGGTGCACATGCTGTCCTCTGCAGCTTTTAATGCCTTTCTTAAAACCCTTGAAGAACCGCCTGCACATGCTATTTTTATTTTAGCAACTACAGAAAAGCACAAAATAATTCCTACCATCTTGTCGCGTTGCCAGATCTATGACTTCAAGAGAATTACCATTGAAGATATTCAGGGACATTTAAGAAACATTGCTCAGAAGGAAAATATCCAGTATGAAGATGATGCTCTGTATCTCATTGCCCAAAAAGCAGATGGCGCCTTGAGAGATGCTCTTTCTATCTTTGACAGGCTTTCCACGTTTTCCCAGAAGAACATTACACTGGCCAAAGCTGCCGAAGTGCTTAATATCCTTGATTATGACCAGTATCTCAATATAGTGGACCTGGCCAAGGAAAATAAAATTCCCGAAACCCTTTTCGCTTTTAATGAAATTGTAAAAAAAGGTTTCGATCCGCATATCTTCATTGCAGGATTGGGGAATCATTTCAGAGACCTCATGATGGCCCAGAACGCCAGGACGATAGAGCTTATTGAAGTCGGGGAGAGGACCAAGGTGAAATTCGTAGAGCAAAGCCAGAAATGGAATGCCCAGCAGCTCATCGACGCCGTCGAGATCTGCAACCATGCGGATATTAACTATAAGAATTCCAAGAACCCAAGACTTACAGTAGAAATTGCACTGATGCAGCTGTCTTCCCTGATAGCCAATTTAGGCGATACTAAAAAAAAAAGTTCTTAATACTGGCTCCGTTTCTCAGTGAGAAACAGGAAGTGAAAATACCGGAAAAAGCTCCCGAAAAAAAAGAAACCGTAGCAGAAAAAACTGCTCAACAACAGCCTGAAGTGATTCGGGAAACCACTGTAAAAACAACAAAGCCTTTATCAAGACAGGGAATTTCTTCAGGTTTCAGCATCAATTCATTTCTCAATACAGAAGAAAAAGTAGAGAAAGAGGAAGCGGTAGCCGTAAAAGCAGAACACCTTCCCCAGAATCATTTTACAGAAACCGATCTGCAGATGGAATGGAACCTGATGCTCAAACAGCTTCAGAAAAAAAACAGCTTTATCTTTAATGCTGTAAAGACATTCAAACTGATCAAGGCAGGAGAAAATACCATCAAAGTTCTGTATCCTTCAGATTCTGCCAAAGTAGAATTTGACAAGATCGCCGGAGAATTTTTCAATCATTTCAAAACTAAGGTTCACAACCATGCTATTGAAATAGATTATCAACGGGACTTTGACAACCTCAAAATTGAAGTGGTTACCAAAAGAAAAATATTCGAAAAATTTATCGAAAAAAACCCGCTTTTAAAAGACCTTGATGATCTAATGAAATTTGATCTGACATAAATTATTGCATTTATCACAGTTTTTTTTTTGTTGGACTGAGTTTTTTTATATCTTTGTCAAATATTTTTGTGAAAAATAAGTTTTTGACAAAAACAAATTAGATTAAAAAAACTACAACAGAAGTTACAGACCCAAAGTGGAAAAACTATTCATCCCATATCTGTCTCATTTTGTACCCGCTGATTTCTTTAGCGGTTATTTTAGTTTTTCTGCTTTCTATTATAGAAATTTCAGAACGTATTATCGATTTTATTGGTACTGCTAACTGAATTTCTTTCCAAAAAATACAGGAGGATTAAAGTCCTTTTATTTTCCTGATTCCTTTAAAAAACTTTGAACGGCATTTTTTGAAAAGAATTATAAAAATAAATTTTATAATCAAAGGACTATTGCTGTTAATTCAAGAAAAATAAAAAACAATAAATTTAAAAATATGAATTTAAAAGATGTAAAAAACGAGTGGATCAACGAGCTTTCGCAGCCATTAATGATCGCGGGACCATGCAGTGCGGAAAGTGAGGCTCAGATGCTTGAAACCGCTAAAAGAATAAGAGAAACCAATGCACAGGTGCCTATCTTCCGTGCAGGGATCTGGAAGCCGCGTACCAAGCCGAATGGATTTGAAGGAGTAGGGGTTATCGGTCTGAACTGGCTGAAAAAAGTAAAGGAAGAATACGGATTCAAGACTGCTACAGAAGTAGCCAACGCCCACCACGTATTTGCAGCCTTGGAAGCGGATGTAGATGTCCTTTGGATCGGGGCACGGTCTACAGTAAACCCTTTTACCGTTCAGGAAATTGCAATGGCTTTAAGAGGAACTGATAAACCTGTTTTCGTGAAAAACCCTGTAAATCCGGATCTTGCTTTATGGATCGGTGCGTTAGAAAGACTTTTAGGACAGGATATTAAAAACCTGGGGGTAATTCACAGAGGATTTTCTACGTACCAGAAAACAAAATACAGAAATAACCCGAACTGGCAGATTGCCCTTGATTTCAAAAGCCAGTTCCCGAATATTCCAATGCTGATAGACCCTTCCCACATATGCGGAAACAGAACAGGTCTTGCAGATATTACCCAGGAAGCATTGAACGTAGGATACCAGGGAGCCATTATTGAAACCCACTGCAATCCTGATGAAGCCTGGAGCGATGCTTCACAGCAGATCACTCCTGAAGTACTGGCAGAACTGATCGGAAACTTAAAAGTAAGAAATTCGGGTCTTGCAGGCTTCGATAATGAGATGGGAAGACACAGAACGTTGATTTCTGATCTCGATTTTCAGCTGATTGAGCTTCTTTCCCAAAGAATGAAGATCTCCGAAAAGATCGGTAAACTTAAAAAAGAAAATGATATCGCGATCTTCCAGCCTGAAAGATGGAAGGTGATTACTGAATACGCTACACAGAAAGCGAGGGAAACCGGAATGTCTCAGGAATTTATTGAGAAAGTTTTCAAAGCAATCCACGAAGAATCTATTGAGGTACAGAATAGTATCATGATTGACAGATAATAGGATATTAGGGATTAGGGATTAGGGATTAAAGATTAGGGAGTTTAGCTGGAGAGACTTGTCTTAAAGTTTTTACACATATAAATAATGGGGCTTGAAATTTATGATCATTGGAGAATTATTTGATATGTTTCCAACTATATCCTAGACCCTAATCCCTAATTCCTTATATTTGCATCCATATTATCTATGAAAGGAAAAATCATTAAATCTACAGGCAGCTGGTACCAGGTCATGGAATTCGAAACAGACAAAATTTTCGAAGCCAGAATTCGTGGTAAATTCAAATTGATCAAGACCAGGCTTACCAATCCGCTTGCTGTAGGAGATTTTGTAGAATTTCAGTTAGAACAGGATGATATTGCATGGATCACTAAAATAGAGCCACGTACCAATTATCTTATCAGAAAATCAGTCAACCTTTCAAAAGAAGCACATATCATTGCTTCTAATATAGATCTGGCATGTTTTATCTTTACACTCAAGCATCCGGAAACTTCACTCGGATTCCTTGACCGCTTTTTGGCATGCTGTGAAGCCTACAATATTAAACCTTTAATCCTGTTTAATAAAATTGACGTTCTGAACGAAGAGGAAATAGAACTGGTGAAAGATATAGAATTCCTTTATCAGGAAATAGGCTATGATACTTTGGAAATTTCATCTTATTCTAAACTCAATTTTGATCAGCTTCAGGAGCTCCTTAAAGATAAGACTTCTGTTTTTTTCGGCCACTCAGGATGTGGAAAATCTACACTGGTTAATGCATTGCAGCCTGGTTTAAATTTAAAAACTTCTGAGATTTCAGACTCTCACCTCAAAGGAAAGCATACCACCACCTTTGCCCAGATGCATTTCTGGGATTTTGGCGGTAACGTTATCGATACTCCGGGTGTACGTGAGTTTGCTATGATAGACATTGAAAAAGAAGAGGTACAGCACTATTTTCCTGAGATCTTTAAAAAAAGGGAAGAGTGTAAATTTCACAACTGTCTTCATATTAATGAACCTAAATGTGCAGTTCTTGATTCCCTTGAAACCGGAGAAATCCAGTATTCCCGTTATGCCAACTATGTAAAGCTGATGGAGGAGGCTGAAGAATCTTCCCAAAAGTAAAATATGATCAGTTTTACCTCCTTACTTATTAGTACTGTTATTTAATTTTGGTAAAACTATGTAAAGATTGTTTACCAGACAGATCATACGCATGTTTAATCAAGCCTAAGGATTAATTCCGGTTTTGCAACTCAATTTACTTTAAAGAAACTTTTGCGTTAATTCAAATCGGATACTTTTACGTAAAATGTGAGCATCTCAATTTTTCTATTCTTCTAAAAAAATTTTAGAACATTTTACTTTGTCCTAGAAAACGTTTCCGTTTTTTATAATAACTCTACTTTTTGTCTCAATTATTTTGCCAAAATATGACTGTTTTGAGGAATTTAAATTCTGTTCAAAAAAGCAGCCATAAAAAATATCAAAAAAATAACTTTATCTCATTGATTGAAATAGAAGCAATAATGTATTAATATGATTTTAATGGCTTTTTAAAATTGTCAAATTCGCAATATTTTACTTGAATTTATGCAAATAAAAAACCCAGCCGAGGCTGGGTAAAAACTAATAACCATGAAAACTCAAATTAAACATGAGAATCGTAATAGAATTAACAATTACTATGCCAAAGTTTTTTCTCCATTTCTTAATAAAAGTTATTTTTATGTTAAAAAAAAATTAAAATAAAAATCAAAGATATTTTTTGTAATTTTGCCGCATTAAAAAAATATACATTTATGTCTAACATTACATTCACTATGATTAAGCCTGATGCAGTAGCAGACGGACATATCGGTGCTATATTAGGTAAGATCGCTGAAGGAGGTTTTAAGATCAAAGCATTAAAATTAACTCAACTTACGGTTGCTGATGCTAAAAAATTCTATGAAGTACACGCTGAAAGACCATTTTATGGTGAGTTGGTAGAATTCATGAGTTCTGGTCCTATCGTGGCTGCTGTTTTAGAAAAAGACAATGCAGTAGAAGACTTCAGAACATTGATTGGTTCTACAAATCCTGCTGATGCAGCAGAAGGTACAATCAGAAAAATGTTTGCAAGAAGCATCGGTGAAAATGCAGTTCACGGTTCAGATTCTGACGAGAACGCTCTTATCGAGGCTCAGTTCCATTTTTCAGGAAGAGAGATTTTCTAAGAAACCCCACCTCAAAAAATATAAAACCAGAGAATTTCTCTGGTTTTTTTGTGTCAAAATGTCTGAAATAGCCTTCTGTAAATCATTATTTTGATGTATCAATAAATAAAACAACATTAATTTCTCGCAGAATATATAAACACATACAAATAGCAAAGATGAAAGTTTAATATAATTCGCAAATAACCTTTAATAAATTATTGTATTTTTAGCATTATCATAAATGGAATACTTATTGTAAACTTCCTGAAAAGAAAATGTTATGAAAATTCCAGCATTAGTAATGGCCAGCTTATTGGCTGTAAGTGCATCAGGGCAGACTACAAAGCCTGTCAGAAAAGCGAAAAAGCCGGTAAGTAAAATTAAAAAGGCAGAATCTCCAAAGCCGGTGAAGACTGCTGAAACCAGGTTTGTTCCGAAAAAAGACACTATTCTCAGAAGCAGTGGTTACTGTCCGGCCTGTGGAATGGGATAGATATGAAAAAGCCGCTGTTAGGATTATCCATGATGCCGGAAGCAGATTTTGTCTCCGCTATACTTCCTGTTCTGCAAAATAATTCTGTAGATGTATTGGAATGGTCTTTCGATACATTTTATGATGTACAGGAACCGGAATGGCTTTCCGGACTTCTGGATTTTTATTCAGAACATAACAGGCTTCTTGGCCACGGTGTTTATTATTCTCTTTTTGATGCAAGATGGACTGAGAGACAGGAAGATTGGCTTAAGAAATTAAAGGAAGAATTCAGGCACAGAAAATACAATCATATTACCGAGCATTTCGGATTTATGAATACCGAAAATTTTCATCAGGGTGTTCCATTACCCGTTCCGCTCCATCCTAAAACGCTTCAGATAGGGAAAGACAGACTGAGAAGGCTTCAGGATGCTGTAGAAGTTCCTGTGGGAGTAGAAAATCTTGCCTTCTCGTTTTCTATAGATGACGTGAAAGAGCAGGGAGAATTTCTTGATGAGCTTACCGCAGATATTGACGGCTTCCTTATTCTTGATCTGCATAATATCTACTGCCAGTCATGGAATTTTGAGATTGGAATGCAGGAAATCATCAGGCTGTATCCATTGGAAAAGGTAAAGGAAATTCATCTTTCAGGCGGTAGCTGGCAGGAGAGTGCTTACGGGAAAAAACCGGTAAGAAGAGATACTCATGATGACAGTATTCCGGACGAAATACTAAATATGCTTCCGGACGTTCTATCACAATGCCCTCATCTGGAATATATCATTATTGAAAGACTGGGAAATACTTTAAATACGGATTTAAAAAAAGAAGCTTTTTTTGAAGATTTCAACCGCGTAAAAGAAATCATCGAGACTGCAGATTCTCCAACAGGAAATAAAAAGGTTTGGCATAAGAGAAATGAAGAACCTTCAGCACCTCTTGAAGATCAGCTGTTGTACGATGAACAGACGGAATTGACTAAAATGCTGTTTGATGGAACTCAGATTCATGCTGTGAAAAACCATGATTTTCATTATTTCAAGCCTGAAAACTGGGATAAAGAAATGATTACTACTGCACAGCAGATCATCAAAAAATGGAATCCTTACTAAAGGATTTTTTAGATACATCACAAATCAAAATATATGAAAATGACAACGGTATTTTTACTAATTACGGCCGTATTTACGGCTCTGATCGCCGGGCTTTTCTATGCCTATTCATGCTCTGTAGTTCTGGGACTGGGAAAACTTTCCGACACGGAATATTTAAGATCCATGCAGAGTATCAACCGCGAAATCCTTAATCCTGTATTTTTCATGAGCTTTATGGGAACTGCTGTACTGCTTCCCGTAACTACTTTTCTGTATAGGGGAGAGCAACCGGGATTTCTTTTCCTTTTGCTGGCATCTGCCGCTTATCTCATAGGTGTTTTTGGAATAACAGTTGTTGGAAACGTCCCTTTGAATGATATGCTGGATAAATTTGACATCAGTAATTCAACAGCAGCAGCAGTTAAACAAATGCGGGAAAGTTTTGAGAACAGATGGAATCTTTTCAATAACATAAGAACTGTATTTTCGGTAATAAGTATTGTTCTGGTCATCTGCGCATGTATTTGGAACAGACAATTACCCAGATAATTTGACCGATTGCGTAGAAATACTTAATGATAAAATTCAGTATTTATACGGATGTTGTATATATGATTTTATTTGCAAATTTACATCAGCAATAGCACAAGGAATATTAAGCATTTAAAGTTTTAAGACAAAAAACTAATAACCACATAAGCTCAAATTCCGCAAGAAGAAAGGCAGTCTCCCAAGGGCTGCCTTCTGTTTTTATGTTGTTACTTTAAAAGAAGAAAGGCAGCTTTATTAGCTGCCTTTTTGTATGGGATAAGTAAGGAGGATTATATCTTAAGCAATTCAATCGTTCTTTCAGGATTTTCTGCAGAGAAAACTGCATTTCCTGCTACAAGAACGTCTGCTCCAGCTTCGAAAAGCTTTGAGGCATTATCAAGATTAACTCCGCCGTCAATTTGGATAAGTGCTGTGGAGTTGTTGCTCAGGATAAGATCTTTGGTCTCCGCAATCTTTTTGTATGTATTTTCAATAAATTTCTGACCTCCAAATCCAGGGTTTACACTCATTAAAAGAACAAGATCTACATCAGCAATAATATCTTCAAGCATCAGTACAGGAGTAGAAGGGTTTAAAACAACCCCTGCTTTTGCTCCTCTGCTCTGGATGTGGTGAATGGTTCTGTGAAGGTGTGTGCACGCTTCATAATGTACAGAAACAAGGTCTGCACCATGGTTGATAAATTCATCCACATATTTTTCCGGTTCTACGATCATCAAATGGACATCCACAAATTTTTTGGCATGCTGCTGTACCGTTTTCATTACAGGAAAACCAAATGAAATGTTGGGAACAAATCTTCCGTCCATCACGTCGATGTGGAACCAGTCTGCCTGGGAATTGTTCAGCATTTCAATGTCTCTTTGCAGGTTCCCGAAGTCTGCGGATAAAAGGGATGGAGCAATAAGCTTCGTTTTCATTTTTACTTTTTATACTTTTACTTAGATTTCAATCTTTAAAATGGGTTAACAAACAAAAAATAATATAGGAAGATAATTCCAAATACAATTGTTTCTATGATTGTTAATTTGATATAGTTAATTTTAATAACTAATAACCTGTCAATTATAAATAATCCTAAAGGTATGATACCAAAAATCAATAACATTTCAAGAATCATATTATATGCTGAACCTGTTTTGGGAGGGTCAAATATTCTATATATAATTAAAAAAGCTATATAAATAAAAAAAAGAGCAGTTAAAATTGATATAAAAGTGGGCTTTCGGATTAAATGATAAAAGATATTCTTCATTTTAATGATACTTCAGCTTCATCTCAGGCTTAATCTTCAGAAGGGTTTCGTAGATCAGCTGGATTACATTGCCTACATCTTCTTTAGACACCATTTCTACCGTGGTATGCATATAGCGCAAAGGTAGGGAAATTAATGCACTTGGTACCCCGCCGTTAGAATGCGCAAAAGCGTCAGTATCTGTTCCTGTTGCTCTGCTTGCAGCAGCTCTTTGAAAAGGAATCTTTTTAGCTTTTGCTGTATCAATAATCAGTTCTCTGATGGTATGATGAATGCTTGGGGCAAAGAAAACCACAGGTCCGTCACCACATTTCTGATCGCCTTCTTTTTTCTTTTCGATCATAGGAGTGGTAGTGTCATGGGTAACATCTGTTACGATGGCAATATTAGGTTTGATGGTGTCAGCAATCATATCTGCCCCATAAAGTCCTACTTCTTCCTGTACAGAATTCGTAATATACAGTCCGAATGGAATTGTTTTTTTGTTCTCTTTTAAGAGTCGTGCCACTTCCGCGATCATAAAACCTCCGATCCTGTTATCCAATGCTCTGCAGACAAAATACCTGTCGTTCATTTCGAAAAATTCGTCCGGGTAAGTGATCATACAGCCAACATAAATTCCCATTTCCTCAACTTCTTTTTTGGAAATAGCCCCACAGTCGATGAAGATATTTTCAATTTTTGGGGTTGGTTCGTTCTGGTTGCTTCTTGTATGAATTGCAGGCCATCCGAAAACACCTTTTACAATTCCTTTTTCACCATGAATATGGACAACTTTCGAAGGAGCGATCGTCTGATCCGAGCCTCCGTTTCTGATTACATAGATCAATCCTTCATCCGTAATGTAATTAACATACCATGATATTTCGTCGGCATGGGCTTCAATCACTACTTTAAATTCGGCATCGGGATTGATTATGCCATAGCAAGTTCCGTAATGATCCACTTCTATTTTATCTACATATGGTCTGATATAATCCATCCAGATTTCCTGGCCTTTATGTTCATAACCTGTTGGTGAAGAGGTGTTTAAATATTTTTCTAAAAATTTCAAAGATTTCTTTTCAAATTTCATAAAAGGGAATGATTTTTGCGGGTAATTTTTGTTATTAGAAGTGTAAAAATAATGAATTTTAGCAAGATTGTCTGTCTTTTTATCCTCTTTTTTGGAGTCAGTGTTTTTGGTCAGAAGGATTCTATCATTGCGAAACCCCTCAACCAATATCCTGCTGAATCTTTAAAAACCGATGAGTTTGGTAATAAATACTACTATGACGAACGTCAGAAGGTAAAGATTTATGAGATAAACGGTGAGCCTGTGGTAGTGCTGGATGAGTTGGTTTTGGTTAACAAACCGAGGTTTAATAATCAGCTGGATAAGAATTACTATTATTTCCTTAATAAAAAACTGAACAGAGTTTATCCGTTATTTGTCACTGCACTTGAGCAGTATAGAGGTATCCAGAAGGATATGACAGATATGGACAACAAAGCCAAAAGGAAATTTATAAGAGAAAGGCAGAATATACTTGCAGATCAATATGAAAAACAGCTGAGAGATCTTACCACAACAGAAGGCCAGGTTTTTGCCAAGCTGATGAACAGAGCAACGGGAAAAAATGTCTATGAGATCATTAAAGAGATGAGAGGAGGATGGAGCGCTTTCTGGTGGAATGTAAAAGGAAAGATGGCAGACATAGATCTGAAAGATCAATACAATCCGCATGAAAACAGAACCGATGAGTTTATAGAATCCCTGCTTCAGTCCAACTGGAATTCCGGTTATTTACAGCCTTATCCGGGTGCTTCGGATTTTAAGGTCAGAAAATAAAACCAATAGCTTATTAAAGTATAATCAAGAACAGACTCTAAATATAAAATTCCTGTACATTATTTACAGGAATTTTTCTTTTAATTTATCGAATACAATTTGATCTATCGGAAGCGGAAAAGGATTGTCCGGTCTGTCAATATCTATCCATTCTATTTTCTCAATACACGGATCAAGAATCAGGAAATCTTCTTCCGTTGTTATGTTTACTATATAATAGATGGTAAGCAGCTGCTCATTTTCTCTGAAACGTGAAACCAGAAAATCTTCTTGGGTATAAAAATGTTCCACAACTTCAATTTTTACATTGAGCTCTTCATCAAACTCGCGGTGAAGACATTCTATAAGCCCTTCACCAAATTCCAGACCTCCTCCCGGAAATTTCATTAATTGTTCACCGGCATATTCTTCAAACAGGGTCAGTACTTTTTTGTCCTTTACTGCACACGCATACACTCTGATGTTGATCTTATCAATCATATATAATATTTTGTATAGCTAAAATAAGGAATTTAGTAGAAAGAGCCAATAAACCCATTTGCGAATTAACTCCTTATATGATCTGTTTTTCTATTTTCTAATCTTCTCTGTTTTCTTCACTTTCCATCTTCACAGCATTCATCATTTCTCTCTTTCCCGGAGGGCCCTGCTTTTTCTCTACCTTAAAATTCAGCTCCTGAAGAATCCTTCTTACACTTCCTTTAGAAGAGTAGGTTGTTAATAATCCGTTAACGGACATTTTGTCGGAAACCATTTCAAACAGTGGTTTTTCCCATAAATCCGGCTGTACTCTTGCTCCAAAGCAATCGTAATAGACCAGGTTGATTTTAGGTAAGTCTATGGCTTTCAGGTCGAAAAAGTCGCATTTGATCTTTTTCAGAGTAAAGCCTTTAATGATTTCAGATGGTTTTTCCCATTCTGACTGATGAATTTTTTGATAAATATTTTTGAATTCCGGGTTATCAAAATGCTCAAAATAGGCAAGGTCATTCATTTCAGCTTCATTTATCGGGTATTTTTCAAGGGAAAAATAATTGATGACATGATTTTTGTCAGTTTTTAAATATTCATTAATTGTCACCAAAACATTCAAACCTGTTCCAAATCCGAGTTCTAAAATATTAATTTCGTAATCATTTAATTGATTTAGTCCGTTTTTAATAAACACGTGTTCTGCTTCCTGAAGCGCTCCGTGATGAGAATGGTAGTTTTCGTTTAAGTCATTGATAAACAAAGTTTTACTACCGTCGTTTGTGGTCTTAATCTCTCTTTTCAAGCTATTTTTTTGTCAAATTTACTCTAAAATTTTTATATTTAGAAAATTATGTTAAATTTGTAGAACATCGTAAAAATTTTAAAAAATGATAATTCAAAAAACTGAAAACTCCAGACTTTCGGACTTTGATCCGGACAATTTTTCATTTGGAAATACTTTTATCGACCATATGGTTATATGTGAGTATGAAAATGGAAAATGGGGTGATGTGAAATTGGTTCCTTATGGTCCAATACCATTTACGCCAGCCATGATGGGTGTAAACTATGGACAAGCTTGTTTTGAAGGTATGAAAGCTTATAAAGACAAAGACGGACAGGTTTTCCTTTTCAGGCCCGAAAAGAATTTTGAACGTATCAATAAATCAGCAAAGCGTCTGGCAATGCCTGAAGTGACTGAAGAAATGTTTCTGGACGGATTAAAGGCATTGGTAGATATCGACAGAAACTGGATTCCTCAGGGCGAAGGCATGTCATTGTATATCAGGCCATTGATTTTTGCTACCGAAGAAGCTTTGAAAGCAAGAGTTGCCAATAAATATATGTTCGCGATCGTTGCGACACCAGCGAAAAGTTATTATTCAGAACCGGTTTCTGTAAAAATTTCAGATCATTATTCTAGAGCAGCCAACGGAGGAGTAGGTTCTGCTAAAGCAGCAGGGAATTATGCCGCTTCTTTCTATCCTACACAGCTTGCTATTGAAGAAGGGTATGAGCAGATCATCTGGACTGATGACGCCACTCACGAATATTTTGAAGAAAGTGGAACAATGAACGTATTCGTAAGAATTAACGATACAATCTATACGCCGCCTACTTCTGAAAAAATCCTTGACGGGGTAACAAGAGACAGCTTCATCCAACTTGCCAAGAAAAGAGGAATTGAGGTAAAAATAGAGCCTGTCGCTGTGAAAACGGTTGTAGAAGCTCAGAAAAACGGAACCCTGAAAGAAGTTTGGGGAGTGGGAACAGCTGTTGTAACTACTGTATTCCAGGCTTTAGGATATCAAGGTACAAAACTGGAACTTCCTAAACTGTCCGATGAGGAAAGCTTTGCAGCTCTTCTTAAAAAGGACCTTACAGATCTTCAGAACAACCTTAGCGAAGACCCTTTCGGGTGGAGAGTGATGGTTGAAAAAGACGTTCTGGAAACTGTTTAATTTCAATATTATTTGATTCATAATATGACCGGCAGAAATAAATTTCTGCCGGTTTTTTTATTTTCTCGCCAATTATTGGTAATTTTTCACAAAATTTAGAATACTATGCAATTCGTAAAGTTCAAATTATCTATGGGTCTGCTTTCTATGGTCAGTGTTTTAGCTGTTTCCTCATGCAGTAAAGATGATGACGGAGAAATGTTGGTAAACGATGCGGCCACAATAACTGTAGAAAATATAATTGATAGCAAGGCACTGACGCAGTCCGGAACTTTCCAGAATGCAGGATCATCGCCTGTCATCAATCCCGGAGAATTAGCTTCGTTTACATTTTATGCAGGGAAAGGACAGACGATAAGTTTTGCTGCCATGTATGGAAACAGTAACGATTTATTTTTTGCCCCGGCCAATCCGGGACTAAAACTCTACCAGGATAACGGCGATCCGGTAACGGGAAATGTTTCTTCACAGATTAAACTTTGGGATAACGGAACACGTAAAAATGAACCTACAGGTCCTGCTGTTACCCATCCCGGTGTAGCAGAAGGCACCCCGTTGAATGTTACAGAAATTGCATTGGCAACACCCGCTTCACAATTGCTGAAAGCGGAACTGACTCATGAGGGCGGAACCAAGTTCACTTTGAAATTAACCAATACTTCAGGCGGTACAGCCAATGAAACACCAATAAGTGCAGGAGTCTGGGCTGTTTCCCATATTTCCGGGACAACCCTTTTAAAAGAAGATCCTGTTTTTTCACCGGGTAAACCGTCAGCCAACGGATTGACGGATCTTGCTGAATTGGGGAAAACAACGCCTCTTGAACAGTATCTTACAGGAATTACAGGGCCTAATTCTCCATTTTCACCGGTATTGGTTGTGGTATATAGCGGTAATGACAATCCTATATTTAAGGCAGGGGAGAATGACCGTGGAGAAGGTTTGAAGGAGCTTTCTCAGCAAGGAAATGCAGATGTTTTGGCGGCTTTTCTTAAAACCAGGCCAGGAATTAAAGAAGTATTTGTCCTTAAAGATCCGGCTACAGGTGTTCTACGGCCTAGAATAAACGGGAATAACGGCGGTAAGGCATCACAGGTAATATCTGCAAGAAAAGGAGATCGTATTGCACTGGCAACGATGTACGGCCAATCCAATGACTGGTTTATTGCGGCTACGAATAACGGGGTAGACGGCTCAACGCGTGGCGATATCTCCTCGATCATGGGGCTTTTTGACAGTGGAACCTTACAAAGCTCCTTTCCTGGTGCGCACATAGGGTCGGGGCCGGCGCAGGCTGAAAGCCAGCCGGTACAGCAACTGCCCAACCCAAATCAGTTCAACACACTTCCTTCACTTCCACAGATGATTAAAGTGACTATTCAATAGTATTTGAACAATATAAAATAGATGATCACCCTATTACGGGTGATTTTTTGTTTCAAATAACCCATTTATTCAACTACAAAAGAGACAAAAGTTTTACCATCCTGAAAACAATAAGATCACATAAGCAGAAAACCAAAGATTTTCATAAGAACTTAAGTGTATTTTTTTTTGCAGCTGAATTTTAAACTTTAAATACACTTAAGTGTTTCAAAAACTTTTGCCCCTTTTTGTGGTTGAAATTTTTAAATATTTGATTTTTTTAATCTTTTAAATCTCCTGTAAAACCATTCACCGGAAATACTTAATGATGATCTGCTAAATTTTTTAAAACCTATTGAACAATATTTCTCCGAAATGCGTATTTTCGCAAAAGTTTATGAAAAAATTACTCTTCATATCAGCAGTAAGCCTGTTAAGCTGTAACCGGAATGCACCTGCGGCGCATCCTCCAGTAGGTGGAGTATTGAGCCGGAAAGACCTGGATGTTTCCAAGGAAAGGATGAGAAACCTCAATACCATAGAGCGCGGCCAGATCCAGGAGTGGATCAGCAGCCAGCCCGTGAAGTATTACCCTACACAGCTTAATTACTGGGTAACTGTTGATGGTTTTGATCAGAGAGAAAGAAGAGCGGATAATACACCCATCTCTTATTCTTATGATCTGTATGATTTTGATGAAACCAAAATCTATGACAAGCCTTTTGAAAGAAGAGATGCCAGATTCGGGCATTTTGATGAACTGAAAGCGGTAGAGAATGCTTTGCGTTTTATGCATGATGGAGAGGAAGTGACGCTTTTGGTACCTTCTTCACTGGCCTACGGAACCTTTGGAGACGAAAAGAATATAGACAACGATATACCATTAATCATAAAATTAAAAGCGCTATAAATAATGAAATTGTTTAACAAGAATATAATTCTGGCAGCGGCAAGTATCTCGCTGATGAGTTGTACCCCAATCTATAAAAAAATGAACGTAGACAAAGAAACTTACGAAGGTCTTCATGACGGACTTTATGCAAATCTTCAGACTTCTAAAGGAAACCTGATCGTGCAGTTCGAAGACAAAAAAGCACCGGTAACTGTAGCCAATTTTATTGGTCTTGCAGAAGGAAAAATAGACAACAAAGCTAAGGCGAAAGGAGTTCCTTATTATGACGGGACTATTTTCCACAGAGTGATCAAAGATTTCATGATCCAGGGAGGTGATCCTCAGGGAACAGGAATGGGAGATCCTGGATATAAATTCGAGGACGAGAAAAACGATCTTAAGCATACAGGAAAAGGAATCCTTTCTATGGCGAACTCCGGACCTAACACGAACGGTTCTCAGTTCTTCATCACTGAAGTGGCAACCCCTTGGTTGGACGGAAGACATACGATCTTCGGAAAAGTGGTTAAAGGTAATGACGTAATCGATGCAATTGCTAACGTAGAAAAAGGAGCTCAGGACAAACCTAAAACAGATATCGTTTTAGAAAAAGTTTCTGTTTTCAGTAAAGGTGACGAATACAAAAACTACGATGCAGCAAAAACTTTCACAGAAGGAAAAGCTAAAATCGCAGAAAACAATAAAGCTTATATCGCTAAAGAAGAAGCTGAGAGAAAGAAAAAAGAAGAGGAGTTCAAAGCTAACCAGGAAAAAATGGTTGAAGACCTTAAAGCCGGAATGCAGAAAACTGAATCCGGATTATATTACAAGATTACTAAAACAGCTCCGGCAGGAAAAGCTCCTAAAGCTGGTGACAATGTATCTGTACATTATGCAGGTAAATTAATCGACGGTACAGAATTCGATTCTTCATTCAAAAGAAATGAGCCAATTGAAATTCCAATCGGAATGGGAAGAGTGATCAAAGGATGGGATGAAGGTATCCTGTTGCTTAAAGAAGGCGAAACTGCTACATTACTGATCCCGCCGGCAATGGCTTACGGAGAAAGAGGAGCAGGAGGTGTTATCCCGCCAAATGCATGGTTAATCTTCGATGTTGAGCTTGTGAAAGTACAGTAATTGAGAATTAAGATATTTGAAAGCCGTCCGGAAGGACGGCTTTTTTTGTCGCTGGAAATTTAGAAATTATATAGAAATAGGATTCGGTCAAGGTAAAAGCTTATAATTTTTAGTTTAATGTAATTTCCCTATTTTCGTGTAAAGTAATTTTATGAAAAAAATCCTTTATACCTTTCTTATTCTCTCCACAACCACTTTTTCCGCACAGGGGAAGAAATTCTTCAAAAGCGGTGATGTACAGCTTCAGAATCCAGTAGAAAAGATCAACCTGAGATATGCCAGTGATCTGCCTTTTGTACAGGTAAACATTAACGGGAAGCCTTACAATTTTCTGTTTGACACCGGAGCGCCAACAGTGATCTCTACAGCAGTCTACACTGAGCTGGGACTGGAGAAAAAACATAAAAGTAATGTAAAGGATTCACAGAAAAACAAACAGGAACAGATCTTTACCATTCTACCCGAGATGACTGTAGATCAAGCTGTTTTCAAAAATGTGGGAGCTGTAGTGATGGATTTCAGCGTTTCTGAGTTAAGCTGCTTCAAAATTGATGGTATTCTTGGAGCCAATCAGATGGCAAAGCTTTTCTGGAAGATCAATTATTCGGAAAATTCACTCGAAGCCTCAAAAGATCTTGCCCGTTTTAATCCTGCAGACTATGATATTGTCATTCCTTTCAGTCCCAGACTGCAGAAAACTCCTGTTGTGGAAACTGATCTGCAGGGCAAAAAAATAGAGCTCACCTTCGACACCGGATTTTCCGGAAGGTTAAAGATCGCAGACAACGCATATAATGCCGAAAAAACATTAAAGAGTATCGAAGTCTATGGAACGAACTCTATTGGCGCTTATGGGGCCGGAAAACCTTCACCTGGATATATTTTCCGGACTGCAGCTCTGTCATTAGGTAATAAAAGCTTTTTTAACGAGATAGTTGCCACGGGAGGGGCCAACCTGATCGGGAATGATTTCTTTAAAAATTTTGTGTTCATCCTCGACTGGTCCGGAAACAAGATCTATATGAAACGGATCAAAAATAAGCCTGCCAAACTGGAGTCCTTTGGCTTCGGATACCGTTTTATAGAGGCAAAGCCAACAGTTGCCTTTGTATTCCAGGAAGAAAATTTTCCATTGAAAGTAGGAGATGCTATTATCAGTATCAACAATGTTAATCTGGATAATCTTAATAAAGAAAGTGCCTGTCATTATTTTCTTAATAGAGTAGAAAACGGGCAGAATTCGATTGATCTTAAAATCAGGAGAGACGGAAAGGAAATGCAGGTGAAGGTGGATAAAAAGGAGTTTCTGAAAGTCGGGGTTTAAGATTTATGTGAAGAGTTTTAGAGTTTTTACTATTTGAGAATTGAGCAGCATATAGACTCAAGTTCAGAAAGAGTTTAAAATCATAAAAATCTAAGATTTTTTAAGCTTATGCGAACTTCTATTCTCAAAGAATTAACTTTAACTTATTCCAAAGCTTTTGTGACTTTTGTGGTTAGAAAAGTCATTATTTACCGTAATTTAGTATTACAAATATCTTTTACTGGCCATCTTATAATCTTTGATTAACAGATGTATAGATCTTATTATTTAAAGTAGATTCAATATAAAAAAGCCGTTCAAAAATATTGAACGGCTTTCTAGTAAAGTAGAAATTAAAGTTATGCGTGTCTTGATTTCTTCTTTCCGTAAGAAGAATTCATTTTTCCGGCAAGGGAGCTGATAAATACAATTCCAAAGCCGAGGTATGCCGCAAATGCGGTAAGGTATACGATTAAGCTGTTAAAATCAGGTTTTGAAGCATATATAAAATATACCAGCACAGAAAAAACAGCAAAACTTAACAGGAGCATCAGGCTCCAGGCATTTATTTTTGCAGCATCTTCATTTCTCTTAAAAATCATTTCAAAAAAGTCTCTCATCATTAATCACTTTTTAAGGGTTATACATCTGTTTTCCGTTCTTCCATAGAACGGTCCGGAATCATTTTCCGATATCATTAAACAGCACATGGATCATAGTTAAACTTGGCTAAGGTTATGATCTTATGGCCATTTGATTGTCTTACATCAGGGTATGCTTTAGCTGCCCAGAAAGTTTTAATTAAAAAACAGTATTGAATTCCGGAAAGGAATTCATGAGCTTTATGACACCGTACACAATCATCATCGTAAATGGAATTGATAAGGGGATTATCTTTTCCGATGCATACGGTATCTAAAGAAAAAGAGCCATATTAAAAATATGAAACGCCCTTATCCGGCTCAGTGGAAACTGGAGCTCCCACGTAACCTTTTCCCATCGTCTGTGTTTTAAATAATTTTTTTTCAATGATTTAGCTTGCGAATTTCATGCCAAAGTGAATTTTCCTATTTGTTTTTATCGCTAAGTAGGTTTAAGTTTGTAGGTGATTAACAGAGAAATATAGAAATTGAAAGACGAAAGAATTGAATTCAATTTTTTAAAAATTACAAAAGTCACAAAAATTGTGGAGTACTTTAGAATTTTCAGGTTCATGCTTAAGAGAGAAGAAGATCACAGAAGCTTAAAAAACCAAAGATTTGGCAAGTTAATATATGTAACTGAAGGACATGCGGGAGACATGCAAAAATTGGTTTCCCCTATGTAAGAAGTCAACAAGCTGATTGGAAAAGAAAACAAAAATTGAAATTCATTTTACCTTCCCGCTAATCAACTTGTTGACGGAATTTTGCGTTAAAAACTGCCTTAGAAAGAATATCTTACCAGTTCTTATCAATCATATAGATGATCTGAGCCATTGTCGCAGCACCCAAAAGAAGTTCCCTTCTGTTCACTTTGTCAAATGTATCTTCCTCCGTGTGATGGATGTCAAAATACCTTTGAGAATCCGGTACCAGCTCTGCCGTAGGAACTCCCATATCATGAAGAGGATAGATATCCGTTCCTGAATATTTTCCTTCAAAATTGTACACTCCGTATGGAATGAATAAGCTGGTCCAGCTCTTGATCTGGTTTCTCTTTTCATCATTCATTTCCAGGGCGATTCCTCTGGGCGCAAAGCCTCCTGCATCGGATTCTAAGGCAAAAAGGTGTTTCTCATTCTTTTCTTTAACGGTCTTTCCATATTGAATACCGCCTTTTACCCCGTTTTCTTCATTAGCGAAGCAGACTACTCTGATGGTATGGTTATTTTTAATTCCTAATTTCTTAAATGTCCTCAATACTTCGATACTCTGTACAATTCCGGCACCGTCATCGTGAGCACCTTCACCAACATCCCATGAATCCAGATGACCACCGACCACAACTACGCTATGGTCTTTTTTGCCGGTAATTTCACCAATGACAGAATGAGACAGTTTTTCGTCTTTCATCCCACAGTTAGAATTGAGTTTTGCAGTCACTTTCCGGGTTTTTAAAAGAGCCTCAAGCTCGTCTGCCGTTGTAGTTCCAATGGCTATAGCCGGAATTTTTGAAATTTTATCCTCATAACGCATTGCTCCGGTATGTGGAACGTCGTCAAAAGCTGAAGAGAGGGATCTGACGATAGCAAACTTTCCTCCTTTTTTAGCAACCAGTGAAGCAGCGGTTACCCGGTATTTGGCAGCATCACTATAACCTCTGAATGTTTCTACAAAAGACTGACTGAAAGGGTAGTTAAAGAACACTATCTTATCCTTTACCTGATCTGCAGAAAGCCTGTCATATTCCTCAATAGATTTCACGACAATGATCTCGCCGGACACATCCTTTCCACCTGTGCCTTCGGAATTGCCGAGCGAAAGCATCTTCATATTTTTCCATTTTCCGTCTGCTGTTCTGATCTGCAGGGATTCCTTGCCCCTGGTCCAGACCGGGACCATTACTTCCTGTAACCATACTTTATCTGCTCCGGCATCACGAAGTTTCTGTTCAGCCCATTTTACAGCCTTTTCATAAGCTTCCGATCCACTGAGGCGGTGTCCTATATTTTGGGTTAAATCCTTTAATTCTGTGTAGCTTTTCCCGTTGTTCAGTATTTCTGTGGAAATTTTGCTGAACTGTATAGAATCTTCTTTAGACTGGCCAAAGGCAGCCATTCCCAGAAATAATAATGAAGTTCCGATTATCTTTTTCATAATTTACCAGTTTTTATCAATCATATAAATAAGTTGTGTCATTACTGCAGCACCGAGAAGGAGTTCTCTGCTGTTGACTTTTTCAAAAGTATCTTCTTCTGTGTGGTGAATATCAAAATAACGCTGAGGATCGGGAACCAGTTCTGCTGTGGGAACACCCATTTCGTGCAGCGGGGCAATATCTGATCCGGAATACTTTCCTTCAAAGTTATAAACTCCGTAGGGCAGGAAGAGACTCAGCCAGCTTTGGATTTGTTTTCTGTTATTATCATCCATTTCCAGGGATATTCCTCTTGGTGAAAAGCCGCCTGCATCCGATTCTATAGCGAAGAGATGCTTCTCATTGCTTTCTTTTGCTGTTTTTCCATATTGTTTTCCGCCTTTTGTCCCGTTTTCTTCATTGGCAAAACATACAGCCCGGATGGTATGATTATTTTTAATTCCCAGCTTTTTAAATGTTCTTAATACTTCAATGCTCTGAACAATTCCGGAACCGTCGTCATGGGCCCCTTCGCCTACATCCCATGAATCCAGGTGGCCACCTACCACAATTACGTTCTGGTCTTTTTTACCGGTAATTTCGCCAACGACTGAATGAGAAAGTTTTTCTCCTTTCATGCCGCAGTTAGAATTGAGTTTTGCGATGATTTTTTTATCTTTTAATACTATTTCCAGTTCGTCTGCAGTAGTGTTTCCGATAGTCACGGCTGGTACCTTGGAAATGTTTTCATCATACCGCATACTGCCGGTATGGGGAACATCATCAAATGCTGAAGACAAAGACCGGACGACTGCAAATTTTCCTCCCTTCCGGGCCGTTAAACTGGCTGCGGATCTTCTGTATATTCCGGCTTCCCGGTACGAAAGAAAGGTTTGCACATGTGACTGATTGAAAGGGTAGTTAAAGAACACGATCTTATCCTTTACCTGAGCTGCCGGAAGCCTATCGTACTCCTCTAAAGATTTTACCATAATCATTTCGCCGGAGACATCTTTCCCGCCTGTTCCTTCGGAATTTCCCAGAGAAAGCATTTTCAGTTTTTTCCATTGGCCGTCTGCTGTTCTGATCTGCAGAGATTCCCTGCCCCTGACCCAGACCGGAATCATTACTTCCTGCAGCCATACTTTATCAGCGCCGGCTTCACGGAGTTTTTGTTCTGCCCATTTCACCGATTTTTCATAAGCTTCAGTACCACTTAAACGGTTGCCTATATTTTTGGTAAGATCCTTTAATTCATGATAACTTTTTCCGTTATTCAGTATTTCCGTAGAAATCTTGCTGAACTGTATAGAATCTTCCTTAGACTGTCCGGAAACAGCCATGCTTACCATTAAGAGTGAAAGAATAGTGGCTTTTTTCATTTTACCAGTTTTTATCAATCATGAAAATAAGCTGTGTCATTGCCGTAGCGCCTAGCAGCAGCTCTCTTTTGTTCACCTTATCGAATGTGTCCTGCTCAGAGTGGTGGTAATCGAAATATCTTTGTGTATCTACAACCAATTCGGCTAAAGGAATATCCAGCTTTTTCAGTGGAGAAATATCCTGAATGGCTTCAGTCTGGTCAAAATCATAAATACCGTAAGGAAGGAAATAGTTTTTCCATTCAAAGACCTGTCTTCGTCTTTGTGGCGGCATATCTAAGGAAAATCCTCTTGGTGAATATCCTCCTGCATCTGTCCCTAAAGCAAAAACATGCTTTTCTTCTTTCTTTTTCACATAGGCTGCATACATTTCACGCCCTTGCCCTCCGTTTTCGCTGTTCGCATAAAAAACAACTCTTATCGTATGGTTATTTTCGATCCCAAGAGCTTTGAATGTTCTTAAAACTTCAATGCATTGGGCAACACCGGTTCCATCATCAATAGCACCTTCACCGAAATCCCAGGAGTCTAATTGAGCTCCTAAAACAATCACTTTGGAATCTTTTTTACCCTGAATTTCAGCAATAATATTCGGATTGGTAGTGTCGCCTTTTGATTGCGCAGTCATATTGAGTTTGGCAGTAACCTTTTGGCTTTTTAATAGTTTTTCTAATTCATCAGCAGATCTTACTCCGATGGATAATGCGGGAATTCTCACTTTGTCACCAGGTTCGTAATACACCATTTTTGCATGTGGTGTATCGTCCATAGCTGTGGTTAAAGATCTTATAATTAAAGCTTTTGCCCCTGTTTTAGAAATTACGGAAGCGGAAATTAATTTAGATTTGGCGGTAATTAAATAAGAATCATTTGTATTAATGATTTTCGGATCCATCGGAAGATTTACGAAAACAATCTTATCTTTCAATTGCCCGACCGACATGGCATTAAGCTCAGAAGTTGAATTGATTAAAACAATTTCGCCTGTAAGATCTTTCCCGCCTGTCCCTTCAGAATTCCCGAAAGACAGCATTCTGATATTTTTCCAATCTCCATTTGCCGCTTTTATCTGCAAAGATTCTCTTCCTCTTATCCAGACCGGAGCTTTGGCTTCCATTCTCCAGATCATTTCAATACCGATAGATTTGAGTTTTTTTTCAGCCCATTCCACCGCTTTTATATAGCCGGGAGTTGCACTGAAACGCGGTCCGATACCTTTGGTAAGCTCTCCAAGATTCTCATAGGCTGTACCGTTGGCCATGATCTCATCTGAGATTTTCCTGAATTCATCATGGTAATTGAACTTGGCCACGGTTGTCTTTTTTACCGGTTTTTTCTGTGGCTTTTTTTGAGAAAATAAAAATCCACTCAAAAAGAGTGGAAGTATAATGAAGATTTTTTTCATTTTTTATTTACCTTTCTTTTTCCGATGATAAAAGTAGGAAAAAAATAGGAATTTATTAAGGTTTCATGTCATACATCAACAGTGCTGTAACCAACTTCGGTTCGATGAAAGTACATTTTGGAGGCATGCTGAGTCTCAGGTCTGAAATTTTAATCATATCATTGAAACTCACGGGATAGATTCCGAACCCTACTTTTCCTTCACCATTATCAATCTTCTCCTTTAAAATATTAATTCCCTGGATATTTGAGGTTCCTTTGACGTAGGAAATCTTCTCGGAACTGTCTGAATTTTCTATTTTAAGGATATTTTTGAAAATATATTTGTCTAAAAGATGGTGATCAAGGTTATCAAGGGACATTTCCGTTGAACGGAGGTCATGCTTCACGTGAAGTGAATAAAATTTACCATCCAGATACATCGAGATATGGAATTTCTGCGAAGGAAAATAGGATATTTCGCCTTTTTCGTGGATCAGGAAATACTGATCCAGCTCTTTTAAAAACTCTTCAGTGGAAAGTCCATTAAGATCGGATAAAATCCTGTTGTAATCATGGATCTTGATGGATTGGTTGGATACAATGAAACTGTACACAAAGTTGTAGGCCTCAGTACCGTTATGTCTTTTATTCTTTTCCTTGTGGTGCTTTGCATTCAATGCTGTAGAGCCGATCCTGTGGTGGCCATCTGCAATATAAAACGAGTCGATCTGGTCGATTACCTCTTTGAACTGCTGAAGTTTCAGACGGTTGTCTATTCTCCAGATCTTATGTCTGATCCCGATAGAATCCACATGGTTGAAAATAGGAACATTCTTCTCTTCATGATTCATCAGAAGCTCGATCTTGGAATTGGAAGGATAGGTAAGTAGCACTGGTTCAGCCTGAAGACTTACTTTGTCCAGATAATGGGCCAGCTTTTCTTTTTTCTGTGGAATGGTACTTTCGTGCCTTTTTATCTTTCCGTTCCAGAAATCTTCAATACTCGCTAATCCCAGCAAGCCTCTGAAAACCTGTTTATTGGGGTAGATCTGCTCATAAAGGTAATATGATGAACTGTCCTGGAGCAGTTTCTTTTCTTCCAGAAGTTCTTCAAATGTTGAACGGATCTTTCTTAAATTCCGGTCAATATCTTTGGATTTACTTACAACATAAGGTTTAATCATATTGATGTAAGTATTTTCAACTTGAGCTTTCTCTGCAATCTCCTCTTGGGTGAAATTGTCCAGCGGATGGGTAGGGAAAGTGCTCTCAAAGTCTTTATGAGGTCTTATTCCACGGAAAGGTTTAAAAACAGGCATATTTTATCTTATGGTTTCTTTTTGTAGCTTAATAATTTGTTCTGCAAGTTCTGCACCGATTTTCTCCTGTGCATCTATGGTGTTTCCGCCTACGTGAGGAGAAAGAGATAATGCAGGATTCATCAGTAAAGGGAGTTCCGGAGTCGGTTCGTTTTCGAACACGTCCAGCGCAGCTCCCGCTACTTTTTCAGATTCGATGAAATCTATAAGGGCAACCTCATTGATCACGCCGCCTCTTGCAGTATTTACTATGTAGACTCCGTCTTTCATTTTTTCAAACTGAGGCGTGTCTATAATATATTCATTCGTTTTTGGCGTATTGATGCTGATAAAGTCTGTATCTTTCAGGAAAGCATCCATATCATTGGTGGAAGTGATCTCAAAGTTCAGGCTCTGTCCGTCGAAAAAGTCCAGGGTAAGAACTTTTGTTTTCGGATTTTTAGTCAGCACCTTAATTTTCATTCCTAATGCTATTCCCATTTTCACAACTTCCTGTCCGATACTTCCAAAGCCGATCACTCCAAGTGTTTTTCCTGAAAGTTCATACGCTTTGCTGAATGACTTTTTCATGGCATCGAAGTGGGTTTCCCCTTCCAAAGGCATCAGCCTGTTCGACTCGTGAAGGAATCTTGCCAGGGCAAAAAAGTGTCCGAAAACGAGCTCAGCTACTGATTTTGATGATGCTGTAGGTGTGTTGATCACTTTGATCCCTTTGCTTTTAGCATAATCCACATCAATATTGTCCATTCCGATACCGCCGCGTCCGATGATTTTCAGACCTGGGCAGGCATCAATCAGGTCCTGTCTTACTTTCGTTGCGCTCCTTACCAAAAGAATATCCACGTTATTTTCATTAATGAAATTGATCACGTGATTCTGTGCCACTCTGTTCGGCAGGACTTCAAATCCTGCTTCTGTAAGGGCCAGTTCTCCTGTTTTCGAGATTCCGTCGTTTGCTAAAACTTTCATGTGTTATTTTAGATTTAAAGATTGAAAAATTTAGATATTTAAACATTTTAAATCGGGTCGCAAATTAATAAATTTTAATTAACTGCTCTAAACTTTTCAATCTTTGAATTTTTTAGTGTTTAATTACTTGATTGATCTCATAACATCTACCAGAACCTGAACGCTTTCAATAGGTAAAGCGTTGTATAAACTTGCTCTGTAACCACCCAGGCTTCTATGTCCATTCAATCCGCTGATTCCTGCAGCTTTCCACGCAGCGTCGAATGCTTCTTTTTTGCTCTCGTCTGTAATGTTGAAAGAAACATTCATTAAAGAACGGTCTTCTTTTACACAGAATGTTTCAAACAGAGGATTGCTGTCGATCTCATCATATAAAAGTTTTGCCTTGGCCTCATTTCTTGCTTCTGCTGCTGCAATTCCACCGTTCTTTTCAAGATGCTGTAAAGTAAGAAGAGAAGCATATACAGGGAAAACCGGAGGTGTATTGTACATGGATTCTTTTGAAATATGCTGGGAGTAATCCAGAATAGAAAGCATATTCTCTCTTCCTGTTTTTCCAAGAATTTCTTTTTTGATCACAATCAGGGTAACTCCTGCAGGGCCCATATTTTTCTGAGCTCCGGCATAAATCAGGTCAAATTTAGAAAAATCAATCTGTCTTGAGAAAATATCAGAACTCATATCACAAACCATCAAAGTGTCTACCTCAGGGAAAGATTTCATCTGAGTGCCGTAGATTGTATTATTTGATGTACAGTGGAAATAATCGTATTCTGAACCTACCGTATAATTTTTAGGAATGAAAGAATAGTTTTTTTCTTTAGAAGAGCCTACAACATCCACAGTTCCTAATTTTTTTGCTTCTTTAATAGCTCCTGCCGCCCATGTTCCTGTATCCAGATAAGCTGCTTTACCGCCTACTTTTAAAAGATTGTAAGGAACCATCGCAAACTGCAGGCTTGCACCGCCCCCTAAATAAAGTACTTCATAATCATCACCAAGGTTCATCAGTCTTTTCACAATGGCACGTGCTTCGTCCATTACAGAAACAAAATCCTTGCTTCTGTGAGAAATTTCAAGAAGAGACAGTCCGATTCCATTAAAGTCTAAAATAGCTTCTGCTGATTTTTCAAATACTTCCTGAGGTAAAATGCATGGTCCTGCGCTGAAATTGTGTTTTTTGCTCATATTTTACTTTTTTGGTTGTGCAAGAGTTTTATGGACTTGCGGTTTATTATTGATATTTTACTAGATTTCTTTAAATTTTTGGTTAAAAAAACCGTCTCATTATGCTGAGACGGAGCCTTTATTATTCACCGTGTAAGAACGCTTTTTTATTAAGCAGGGTTTCTTCAGATTCTACGTGGTCTTCATCAGGAACACAACAATCTACCGGGCAGACAGCTGCACACTGAGGTTCTTCATGGAATCCTTTACATTCCGTACATTTATCTGTTACAATGAAATATACATCATCACTTACCGGTTCCTGCGGCGCATCTGCATCTACAGTAAGTCCTGACGGCATAGTCACAGTACCCGTAAGAGCAGTACCTTCAGAAGCTTTCCAATCTACGGCCCCTTCATATATTGCATTATTTGGGCATTCCGGTTCGCAGGCTCCGCAATTAATGCATTCATCAGTTATTTTAATAGCCATCGCTAATTTTTTTTAAATTTGCACAAAATTACAAAATATTCCCCAATTTAAAAGTAATTATGAATATCGAAAATAAAGTTTTAGGACTTATTAAGTTAAGCGCATACATAAAAGAGTTTTTAGCAAAGAATCCTGAGGATTATAATGATCATGATACAGAGTTTGAGTTATTGCTGAAAAGATCCGAAATAGAGAATCCTTGGTTTACCCTTGAGAATCAGAAATTTGCTCTTACAGAGTGGACTCATTTGCTTACTCAGGAAAATATAAACAATTGGCTCAGAAACTATTCCGTTTCCAAAAGTTCAAAAAGGGTAGGATTGATTCTGGCCGGGAATATTCCTCTGGTCGGGCTGCATGATGTGATATCTGTTGTTTTAAGCGGTCATATTCCACTGATCAAGCTGTCTTCAAAAGATAAGCAGATGGTCCCGTTTCTGCTGAAAAAATGGAATGAGTTGTCAGATGGAGCCATACAGTTTGAATTTGTTGAAAGACTGGAAAATTTTGATGCCGTGATCGCGACAGGAAGCAATAACACGGCAAGGTACCTTGAATATTATTTCAAGGACCATTTAAATATTATCAGGAAAAACAGGACCTCTGTGGCGGTTTTGAAAGGTGATGAAACCCCTGAAGAACTTCAGCTTCTGGCCGAAGATATTTTCAGGTATTTCGGACTGGGATGCAGAAATGTAACCAGGGTTTTTATTCCTGAACACTTTATTATCGACAGGCTGTTTGAAAGTTTTATAGGCTTCCAGGATATTATCAATCATAATAAATATGCGAATAACTATGATTATAACAGAGCAGTTTATCTCCTGAACCAGGATAAATTCTGGGACAATAATTTTGTCATGCTGAAAGAGGATGATAAGCTTTTCAGTCCGCTTTCCGTGATTCATTTCAGCAGGTATTCATCCTTGGATAATGTTAAAAATTTCATTGCGGAAAATGAAGAAAACATTCAGTGTATTGTTGCTAAAGAAGAGCTGGGATTGGATTCAATTCCTTTCGGTGAGGCGCAGCATCCTGCCCTGGATACCTATGCGGATAATGTGGATACGATGAAATTTTTGGAAGTGGTCTGATTTTCGTATCTTAACTCACTTATTTCACCAATACCAAAAAGATTATGAAAAAAATATTTTTAGGACTTACAGTTCTTGCCGCACAGCTGATGTTTGCTCAGAAAGTAACGGATGTGAAGGTTGAAAAGGTTCAGAAAGAGATTCCTGTGCAGTTGAGCAAAGAGAAGATTAATCTCTATAATGACAACTTTCTTAAGTTTGTTGAAGCACTTAAATCTCCGGACCGTTCAGGCATTGATGCCCTTCTTTCCGATAAGGTAAAAGAGATCGTTACGGATGGTGTTCTGAAAAAAGTTAAAGAAGGCTTTGATGTCAATAAAAAGCTGGAAATTTTGAAAACAGGATACCACAGATTAATGGATGGTTCCAGTTTGCCAAGCATCAGTTACAAATATGCAGGAGGTTCTTCAAAAGAGGTAATTATGGCTGTATTTGAAGAAGATGGAAAGATTATTGGGGTAATGCCGGCGAAAAAAGATAAATAATTTAAAACAATAAAAAATACTAACTATGATGACAGATGTTTTAGTTGCTCAATCCTCCGATTTAGAAAAGGCAGCTTTTTACAGAAAAACTTACCTGCATGTCGCTTTATCAATCCTGGCTTTTATCGGGGTTGAAACTATTTTACTGAAAACGGTTCCTGTGGAGATCATTGCCATGATGTTCGGACAGAAATATACATGGTTGCTGATTATCGGTGTTTTCTGGCTGGCTTCAATGCTGGCTTCTAAATGGTCGCTTTCGCAGAGCAGGACCACACAGTATTTCGGATTAGGATTTTACATCATTCTGGAAGCTGTGATTTTTATGCCTATGATTTATATTGCAGCAGGAATGCAGGGTGGAGGAAATATCATTTTCCAGGCTGCCATGCTTACCATTGCCATGTTTGCAGGACTTTCTGCAGTGGCGTTTACTTCTAAAAGAGATTTTTCATTCCTGAGAAACATCATCATTATCGGAGGTTTTCTTTCGATAGGGCTGATTGTGGCCGGAGCAATTTTCGGGTTTAACCTGGGACTTTGGTTTTCTGTAGGGATGGTGCTTCTGGCTTCTGCAAGTATTCTTTATGAAACAAGTAAGCTTAAAGATGTGTATACAACAGGGCAGTATGTAGGGGCTTCATTGCAGCTTTTTGCATCCATTATGCTTTTGTTCTGGTATATTCTGAGAATCCTGATGAGCAGAAGAAGTTAATTTAAATAAGAATGTAAAGTGATGAATGAAGAATTGTTAATTCAGATTAAATCTCTTATCAATAATAATCCTGGTGATGGTTTCACCGGGATTTTTTTAAGCTTTATAAACACAAATACCACAACTATTTTTCACAAATATCACTAATGACGAGTGCCTGTTTTGGTGTTATTAGTGCAAGGCATTAATGCAATTAGTCTTTTAATAAACAGGAAATAGTCTTTCCTAAAACCCTTTTTTATCAGGCATAATTAAATCTTTAAATTCTTCAATCTTTCAATCTCGACCATTTCGTCCATTTAAACCCAAAAAATCCTGATGACATTCACCGGGATTTTTTGAACATTCTTTCATCAGGATCAGCAACGGCAACAGCATCAGCAATGGCATATTACAGAGGCTTTGTGGCACGTTTTTGAAATTGAAATTAAAGAATTGAGAAAATATAGTATCGAGGAAAGCCTCAGTAATACTGTGTTTTTATAATTTTACTATTAAATCGTTAAATGATTCAATAAAAAATTACTTGTCAATAGATCCTAAGACCTTCTGTGCAAAAGAATTTAAAGCGTCTTTTTCACTCATTCCGTTCTGAACGCTTGCGTGTACTTCCAGAGCACCGCAGATATTGGTGATCAGCTCTCCTGCTACATTCAGATCTTCTTCGCTGGTTCCTCTGAACTCGCAGAAGCTTTCCAGTACCTCTAATGTTTTTTCAAGATTCTCAGGAGTCTGGTTCTGATAAAACTGACGGATTACGGGTAACTTCATTATTGTATTTCTTTAAAAAGATTAATTAAACTTTCAGCCTGGTTGCTCTGCACCTGGTTTACCAATTCACCGTTTTTAAAAACTGCGAAAGTAGGAAGGTTGTCCACTGTTGCTAATTTTCTGCTTTCAGGAAGCTTTTCGGCATCTACATACAAAAATGGAATTTCTTCGTTTTCTGATGCTAATTTTTTGAATTTAGGCTTCATAATTCTGCAGTTTCCACACCACGTGGCACCATACTGAACGACTACTTTTTCATTGTCGTTTACGATATTCTGTAAAGTATCTTCTGTTAATTCTGTGTACATAATGATAATTTGAAAATTTATTAATTTGAAAGTGTGTTAATTGGCAAAGACAGAAATTGTTTCCTTGCCATTTTGTGTGAAAAAATAAATAGAAAATGAGATAATTTTTATATAAATCCTGAGATCAATTTTTCAAATTATCTCATTTTCAAATTAACACATTATTTTAGTTCTTTGCTAAATATTCTGCTGTAGAAGTTCTGTCTGCTTTCATAGCATCTTTTCCTTCTTCCCAGTTCGCAGGACATACTTCACCGTGTTTTTGAACGTGTGTGTAAGCATCAATCAGTCTTAAATATTCTTTCACGTTTCTTCCAAGAGGCATATCGTTTACAGACTCGTGGAAAATTTTTCCGGTTTCGTCGATTAGATAAGTCGCTCTGTATGTTACGTTAGAACCTGTGAAAGTTTCCTCTCCATCTTCATTGTATTCGAAATCCTGATCTACAATTCCTAAGATGTTTGCCAGCTGTCTGTGAGTATCAGCCAAAAGTGGGTAAGTTACTCCTTCGATACCTCCGTTATCTTTTGGAGTGTTCAGCCATGCAAAGTGTACCTCGTTGGTATCACAAGAAGCACCGATTACTTTAGTGTTTCTTTTTTCGAATTCACCTAAAGCATCCTGGAAAGCGTGAAGCTCTGTAGGACATACGAAAGTGAAATCTTTCGGATACCAGAATAGAATTACTTTTTGCTGGTTAGAAGTAGCTTCTTCAAGGATGTTGATTCTAAGATCGTCACCCATTTCAGACATAGCATCAATTGTTACATTTGGGAATTTTTTTCCTACTAAAGACATAATTTTCTGTTTTTATATTAAATTTTCTTGTGCAAATATATAAATATTTCATCTATCAAACAAATCAATATCGATAAATAAAATCTATAATTGTTTTTAAAGGTTCCAAAGAAAAAAAGCCCTGAAACCAGAGCTTTTTGTTTACTTTATTTTGATTTTCGTTCAATTTAATTATGAATTGTATGGGGCCAAAACATCTTTAATTCTCTTCATTGCTTCTCTCAGTTCTTCTTCAGAAGCTGCATAAGAAAAACGAATGCATTCGGGACTTCCGAAAGAAACACCGCCTACGCATCCAACATGGGCATTTTCCAGTAAGAACATTGCAAAGTCATCAGAATCTTTAATTTCTGTACCATTCAGGTTTTTTCCAATATAATGGGAAATGTCCGGAAAGAAGTAAAATGCAGCTTTTGGAAGCACAACTTTAAATCCTGGAATTTCTTTCATCAGATCATAGACAAGATCTCTTCTTTTCTGAAAAGCATCGATCATGTATTTGTATTCGGAAGGATCTGTTTTTAAAGCGGTAATGGAAGCTCTCTGTGCCACCGTATTGGCTCCGCTGGTCATTTGTCCCTGAACTTTCTCACATGCTTTTGCCAGCCACTCCGGGCAGGCAGAATACCCGATTCTCCATCCCGTCATGGCAAATGCTTTAGACATCCCGTTGATCACCGCAGTCTGCTCATATACTTCCGGGAATTGAGCGATGGATGTTGTCTTTGTTTCGTAATTGATATATTCGTAAATCTCATCCGAAATAACCGTCACATGGGGATATTTGGCAATGACCTTAGCCATTGATTTTAGTTCATCATAGGTATAATATCCGCCGGAAGGGTTACACGGAGAACTGAAAAGAATAGCTTTCGTCTTGTCTGTAATAGCTTCTTCCAGCTGTTCAGCAGTGATCTTGAAATCTGTAACATAAGAAGCCGGAAGCATTACCGAAGTTCCTCCCATCATTTTTACCATTTCATCATAGCTTACCCAATAAGGCGCCGGAAGAAGAACTTCATCACCATCATTGACCACGGAGGCCAATACATTTAAAATAGCCTGTTTAGCCCCGTTGGAAACGCAGATCTGGCTTGGCTTATAATCAAGGTTGTTGTCTCTTTTTAATTTATGGGCAACCGCTTCACGAAGTTCAAGAAACCCGGGAACAGGAGAGTAGTGACTGTAATTCTGGTTAATCGCATCAAAAGCAGCCTGTTTGATATTGTCCGGAACATCGAAATCCGGTTCACCAAGAGTAAGACTGATCACGTCAATGCCGGCCGCCTTCATTTCTCTTGCTTTGTTAGACATTACGAAAGTCTGTGAGTAACCTAATCTTTTTACTCTGTCTGAAAGTTGATCCATATGGGTGTTTTTGATTTTAACAAATATATAATAAAAACGTTGTGCCGGGAAATAAAAATAGGACTGGAAAAAGAGATTTTTGTCAGGTTTTTTAAATTTTAATCATTAAAGTATAATCTTTTATATTTTTTCGCCAAAATATTCAGTTTCTAAAAACGTAGCAATGAAAAGCCGTACTCAATATTATGTTTTTGTATATTTAGCTATCTAAATATTCAGTGGATATGAAATTTTCTCTCCTTTTACTGTTGGTTCCCTTTGTAAGTTTTTCCCAAACAAAAACAAAAGATGATGAAATAAAGAAATATGTTTCTGAAGTAAGTTCGGATTCCCTAAAATCTTATATCGGTAAGCTTGTAAGCTTTAATACCAGACATACTTTAAGTTCAGTTGACGACAAGAATCAGGGAATAGGAGCAGCAAGGAGCTGGGTACTCAGAAAATTTAAAGATTATGCAAAAAATGCTGGCGGAAGAATGGATGTTTACCTGCAGCAGGAAGACATTCAGCCGGATGGGAAGCGGATAGATAAAGTGACCAATCTGGGAAATCCAATCGCTTTTCTGAAAGGTACAGACCCCAATGATAAAAGAATTTTTCTTATTTCTGCGCATCTGGATTCGCGGGTTACTGATGTAATGAACAGAACTTCATTTGCGCCTGGTGCGAATGATGACGGGAGTGGAGTAAGCGCTGTTATAGAAGCCGCAAGAATTCTGAGCAGATCTTCTTTTCCCGCATCTGTTATTTTCGTTACTTTTTCCGGAGAAGAGCAGTCTTTAGTTGGGTCTAAGCTTCTGGCAGATAAAGCTAAAAAAGAAAACCTGCAGATAGAAGCAGTCCTGAACAATGACATGATCGGAAATCCTAAATCTGGAGAAACAGGAGAGACCAATAACCGCACACTGAGAGTTTTCAGTGAAGGGCTTCCTTATGCAGAGCTGGATAAAAAAGCGATGGGTATAAGAAATCTGGGGCTCGAAAATGACAGTGAATCCCGGCAGCTGGCCCGGTATATTAAAGAAATTGCAGAAGAATATGTGAAAGGGCTTGAAGTAAAGCTGATTTACAGAAATGACAGGTTCCTGCGCGGAGGAGATCATTCCAGTTTTGTCGGTCAGGGATTTCCTTCCGTAAGGCTCACTGAATATTTTGAAAATTATGATCATCAGCATCAGGATGTAAGAATTGAGAACAATAAGCAGTACGGAGACCTTCCCGAATTTATAGATTATAATTATCTGAAAAGGAATGTGGCCGCTAATATTGCTGTTCTGGCCAGTCTTGCCAAAGCTGCCTCAAAGCCAGAAAAGGTAGAAGTAATGGTTAAAGAGCTTACCAATTCCACCTCATTGCAGTGGGAAAAACCAAAGTCTGGAACACCGGCGGGATATTATATTCTTGTAAGAGAAACAGATAGTCCGGTTTGGCAAAAAAAGTTCTTTACTAAAGAACTTTTCATTAAAATTCCACTTTCAAAGGATAATTATATTTTTGCTGTTCAGGCTGTTAATCAGACCGGAAATTTAAGCATCCCGGTTATTCCGGGTATTGCCAGATAACAATACCTTAATGAATGAAGCTGAATTTGAAATGTGATCCGGACAACTTCATTTGAATACAACAGAAATAAAACTTATTTTTGTAGATTATAATAATTCATATGGCAGCATCGTTACTATTAAAATATTTTCCTGACCTTACGGAGAAGCAGATCGAGCAGTTTTCCCAGTTGGAAAAACTGTATAATGAGTGGAATGAAAAAATCAATGTGATCTCAAGAAAAGATATGGAATCGCTGTATGAGAAGCATGTTCTGCATTCCTTAGGTATTGCAAAAATAATGGAATTTGCACCCGGAACAAAAGTACTGGACATTGGAACAGGAGGAGGGTTCCCTGGAATTCCCCTGGCAATTTTATTTCCGGAAACAGAATTCACTTTAGTTGATTCTATCGGAAAGAAAATTACCGTAGTGAAAGCAGTGGCTGAAGAAATCGGGCTGACGAATTTAACGGCGGTTCATGGAAGAGCAGAAAAAGTAAAAGAAAAGTTCCATTTCGTGGTAAGCCGTGCTGTCACTCAGATGCCGGAATTCCTGAGATGGCTGAAGGGAAAGTTTGAAAAAGAACAGTTTAATCCCAAGCATAACGGAGTTTTATATTTAAAAGGCGGCGATCTTGCAGAAGAATTAGCCGGAATTAAATGTGAAATCTTCAATCTTAAAAACTATTTTGATGAAGAATTTTTTGATACTAAAAAAGTGATTTATGTATCAAAAGGCAATTTTAACTCCTGATTTTATTTAAATAAGGAATAATTTTTGCTGAATTTTTATTAATAATCGGTAAATTTAAGGTTATGAAAAAACTTTTAAATATTGGATTTTCTGTATTGTTTTCAGGAATGGTTTTTGTTTCCTGCGAAGACGATGACTACCAGACTGTGCAGTCCGTAGAAAAGATAAGAATCGACAGCGTGAAGGTGATGCAGGATACTATGGATGTATATTCAATACAGAGCATTAAGACGTATTCTACCTATTCGTCACAATGTGAGGGTTTTTACGGATATGATTACATTCATGACAGCAATCTGGAAAGATCTGTTACCGCTTATAAATATACCACAGATGGACCTTGTACGCAGGAAACTCATGTTGGAGCCAGCCAGATCAATTTCAGTCCGCGTCAGACAGGGACATATACATTTAAATTCTGGAATGGCGGAAACAGCTGGATCACCAAAAAAATTGTAGTAGAATAATAATGAAATGGATTTCACTTTGCTTTTTCCTCTTTGCTAATGCTCTTTTTGGGCAGAAAATTATCTGGCAGGAAGAACGTAAGCTGGTTTGGGATAACTTTAAAAGTCCCATAAACAGAAAAAACCATCCCGATGTGGCCGCATATACCCACTGTGGCTGGGAATATTCTGTAGTGAAATCGACCAATCCTAAATCTCCGGTTAAAATTGAGATTACGGCTATTTTTAATGAAGACAGATCCTGGAAAGATATCAAAAAAATAAATGAATATATCCTGCTGCATGAACAGAAGCATTTTGATATTGCGGAATTGTTTGTGAGAAAATTCAGGAAAGAAATAGAAGAAAAGATTAAAACTTCCGGCGATTACAATAAAAATTTTAAAACAGTCTACAGCAAAATATCAAACGATTACAAAAACTTCCAGATGTCCTATGACCGGGTGACAGAACATGGAATGAATAAAGAAAAGCAGGTAGAATACAATGCTCTCATTGCTGAAGAACTGGATAACTTAAAAAGCTACAAAGCCTCTTGAAATTTCTCAATAAGATTATCCACGAACTGCTGGCCCAAAATCCAGACCTCTCGGAGTTCAATATTGTTCTGCCCGGAAAACGTCCCATTGTATTCATCAGGCAGATCTTAGAAGAAAACAATTACTCAGGATTTCTTCCCAATTTCTTTACCATAGAAGAGCTGATCGACAGGATTGCGGATAAGCAGCCTGTCCAGGGAATCTCTCTGTGGCTTTTTGCCTTTGATGTCTACCGGAGCCTTGGCCTTATCCCGAAAGATGATTTTGCTGACTTTTTAAAGTGGTTCCCGACGCTTCAGAAGGACTGGGACGACATCCTGAAGTTCTCTGAAAGTGATGAAGCCGTTTTGCAGTATATGTTTGATGAAGAAAGAATCAAAGAATGGGCTCAGGATCTGGGTGAAGATGATAATGTTCCCCGTAAAAAATTCCTTAATTTCTGGCAGAATATGAATGTTTTTCTTCCGATTCTAAAGAAGAAACTGAAGGAAAAGAACTGGGCAACTTCCGGAATGATCCATGAAACCGCTAAATCCAAGATCGCTGATTTTGCTGAAAATACTTCCGAACACTTTGTATTCTGTGGTTTCAATGCTTTTACACCGGTGGAAGAGAAGCTGGTAAGAAGCCTGCTAAGGAGAAATAAAGGTCAGTGTTTCTTTCAGGCAGATCATTATTATTTTGATGATGAAAGACAGGAAGCCGGAAAATTCCTCAGGAATCATAAAACATGGAAGGAATTTGATGACAACAGGGCTTTTCAATGGATAGAGGATGATTTTAACCAGCCAAAAAATATCAGGGTTTATGAAGTTTCCGGAAATGTAACACAAACTAAGGTCCTGCCCGAAATATTTAAGGAAATTGAAAACAAGACCTATTCCAACACGGCCGTGGTATTACTGGATGAAAATCTTCTTCCTGCAAGTCTTGATGTGATGTACGGTGTTGAAAACCTGAATATTACCATGGGTTTCCCTTTGAAGAATCTTTCTTTTTCCAATGCCATAAAACAGCTTTTCTATTTGCAGAAACAACTTGAGAAAAATAAGTCTTCCTATTACTACAGAGATATTTTTCCGATCCTTGAAGAGCTTCCGAAATCTGCTGAAGATGAGTTGATTATCAGTAATTTCAGGACGAAAATAGAAGAAAGAAATATCGTATACATATCAAAAAAACTTTTAGAAGAGCTTCTGAGCGGACTTTCTTATTATGAACTTCTTAAAAAGGCTGATCATACAGGCGTTTACCTGGATATGCTTATTGCTTTCTGTAAACGGATCAAATGGCTGGAAATAGATGATATCCAGTATGAAAACGTTTCCCATTTTGAAAATGCATTCAGGATTATTAAAAATCAGCTCAGTCCCTATGACTTTGAGATCAGAATGGAAACGCTGGAGATCCTTATCAACCAGCATGTTAATTCCGAAAGTATAGACTTTCAGGGGGAGCCGCTCCGCGGGCTTCAGATCATGGGACTTCTGGAAACCCGTCTTTTGAATTTTGAAAATGTTATCATGCTTTCTGTGAACGAAGGAAAACTGCCTTTGGGAAATTCACAGAATACTTATATTCCGTTTGATATCAGAAGGTATTTTGATATGCATACATTCCTGGAAAATGACAGTATTTATGCGTATCACTTTTACAGGCTGATCCAGGATTCTCAAAATGTGCATCTCCTGTACAATGCACTCAGCTCCGGAGTGAATACCGGGGAGAAGAGCAGATTCATTACGCAGATAGAAATGGAAAGTTCCCATAAGATAGAACACCTCATTATTGAAAATTCTTCTGAGCCTATTGCTTCACAGCCGATAGAAATTCCGAAGACAGAGATCGTTCTGGAGAGGCTTCAGAAATGGAAAGAAAAAGTATCTGCTTCACACCTTACCAGTTATCTTTATAATCCGATAGATTTTTATCTTTCCAAGATATTGAAGACCTCAGAAACAGATGAAATTGAAGAAGAACTATCCGTTAAAAACTATGGGAATTTAGTTCATTATTCACTTCAAGAAGTATATGAATTACTCAAAGGTAAGATATTAAAAGAAAAAGACTTACAGAATTCAATTAAAGAAATAGATCAATATATTAATATTGCTATTGAAAAGCTCAAGCACCAGCCTGAATTCTATGAAAAAGGAATGAATTTTATTCACAGGGCTATTGCTAAAAAAGTGATTGAGAATGTACTTAATTATGATCTTGAACTGGTAAGAAGTGGCAATACTCTGGAGATTTTAGACATCGAAAAAAGATTCGAAAATGTAGATTTCTATCTGGATCCCACCGACAAAATTTCTTTCTTCGGGTTTATTGACAGGATAGACCGCCTGAATGGAACTTTAAGAATCATTGATTATAAAACGGCTAAAATCAAAAATCTCACGGTAAAAATTGATGAAAACAACGTAGATGAATATTTCCATAACAGCGAACGGAAACAGGCTCTCCAGCTCTGCATTTATCACTATGTGGTACAGAATCTTCCGGAGTTTTGGGGACTTCCTATAGAAACAGGAATCTGGAGTTTTGCAGAGGCTAAAAAAGGAGTGGTCTCCCTGCAGTTTGAGAAAGGAAATATTGATGATGCCATGCAGTCTGTAAAGAATCTTATTCTGGAAATATTGAATCCTGATCTCAGTTTTATTGAGAATATCAAGCCTTACTCCAATTAAAAAATGCACTTCATTGCTGAAGTGCATCTAAATTGAAATGAAGAATATACTAATACTATTGTCTTATAATTTTACTTTTTGATTCACAGTCCTTCCATTATGGCCAGTAAACTGAACTACATAAATTCCCGGTTCTAAGCTTTTTGATTCAAATTCTGATTTATTGATTTCCTGCTGAAGGATCAATGCACCTGAAATAGTGTAGATGCTTACGTTTTTAATGCCATTATCTGCTCTGACGATGATCTGGCGGTTTTTCGTAAATATTTCCGCTTTATCGGCTGGTACTCCGCTTCCCATCGTTTTTCTGAACTGCAGATTATAATATTGAGTGACAATTTCAAAAGTATTGTTTTGACTGACAATATCTTTCATATTAATTCCGCTGTTCTCGCTGTAATCTTTTCGGGAAACTGTTTTTAAAAGATTTTTTTGATCATCAAAAATATTGACAGAGATCAGTTCTTCCTGTGGTATTTTCAGTTTTAAAATACCGTTGTTTTCAGACTGTATGATCTCATTTTCAGGAACTTCTACAGGTGTACTTTTAACGTATGGAAGTAGTTTTTGATCATTATTTTGCTGTACTTTTAAAAGATAAACTCCATCTTTTAATGACGATAAACTGTTTTGTGCTCCAGATTTACTTACCGCTTTTTCCTGATTGAAATCTGTAATTTCAACCAGCTGCATATTACCAAGATCCGGCTTTAACTGGGAAGAATAGAGTGAAGGAGCTTCAGACTGGCTGTTTCCCTGCTGTTTTGAGGTCAGTATTGCCCATTCGTTCAAAAGACCGCCGCTTCTAAGGGTGTTGAATTTTGCATTAGATGCAAGTGTAAAAGGAACGATCCCTCCTACATGGCCTAAAGGCCCCCAGAATAGTGATTCCAGCTTATATTTGTTCAGATCCCACCAGGCATAATATCCACGTTGCACGTCAATGGTTTTAGAGGTATTTTCCGGTGGAATAGCCAGATCTACAGTGGAATGTCCCAAAGTCATAGGTGTTTTGTTGTACCAATCGTACACATCTTTAGGTTTCATGCATTGTCTGAGATTATTATTCGGATTATTGGTAACATCATTGACGAAATTCTGAGTAAAAAGATTTCTCCAGATCACCGGTCCCCAAAGAAGGCCTCCGTTGTCCTGAACGACATGATAATTGTATTTATCCAGGTATTCAGGAGAGATAACCTCCGAAATGCTGGTATTGTAGGTTTTATAGCCCGTATTGTTGCAGGTATGCAGAACATTGGCCAGGAAAGATGTGAACGGATAAAAATCCTTTTCCAGAACTCCTTTGTTTAAGGTGACCCCTGAAAAATCATAAGGTCCGTCTCCCATATAAGCATATTTGAATTTCAGTTGGGTAGGATTGGAGGTATTCAGGCTTTTTAAAGTTGACATGGCGGCGTGCGCACCCTGTGAATAGCCTGCCAGGAAATATTCATCATAGCGCTTTACCCCTAATTGCCCCAGAACTTTATTGGCTGCTGTTACAAAGTCTATTGTTGCACCGGCTTCAGTAGCAGCATCTACGTAAGGATGAACTCCGTCTCCGCTTCCCATTCCTACATAATCAGGTGCCATCAGAATATATCCATTGAGCACATATGAAAGTTCCACTACAAATCCGGCTGTTAAAGCTCCTTTAAAGTTGGACGGAACATTATTCCTGCTGTCGGTGGTTCCGTGGTCAGATACTACAGTAGAAAGTTTGAAATTGACATTAGGATACATCAGCAAGCCTGTAGCTTTTACTAAAACATTCTTTTCATTTTTGGTGTAATAAGTTATTTTGTAGCCCTTAAGCCCCACATTGAATCCATTGAGATAACTTACAAAATCCGGTGCGTTTTGTTCCCCAAGATTGTTGGCGATGAAATTGACAACGCCCTGCGGGGTCAGATCTAGTTTCTGTTCGAAGTTAACAACATCTCCTGCCTGCTGTGCAAAAAAGAATGGTGCTGTGAAACTTAATAAAATTGTAGATAATTTTTTCATATTAATATTTTTTGATGTTATTAAATTAAATATTTCTAATAAACTCTTAATAATATTAATACATCAATAATTATTCAATGAATATAAGTTCTCTGCAAAGTGAGTAAAATAAGGAGTCCGGCCATTCGGCCGGACTCTTCTGATAAATATGTTCTTAGAATATAAACCCGGAAAATAGGAAATAAATTTTTTAACCATTAAGAAAGGGGTAAGTTTTTAAGAATATTAAGGTGAGCGCATATTAAAGCAATAAAGCTTAAAAAAATCTTGGATTTTTTCTTAACTATTCTTACCTCCTTAATCAATCTTAATGTTTTAAATAACAGCAGCAGGGAAGGATTTGTTAAAATTTCATGTTTATAACGTATAAAAAAACTGCCTCTAAGGAGGCAGTCTTCGTTGTATGTTCAGCTTTATTTAGAAAGCATTTATCCCTGTAATATCCAAACCGGTGATCAGTAAATGTACATCGTGTGTACCTTCATATGTGATCACAGATTCAAGGTTGGCTGCGTGTCTCATCATCGGGAATTCACCCATGATTCCCATTCCGCCAAGGATCTGTCTGGATTCTCTTGCGATATCAATCGCCATTTTCACGTTGTTACGCTTAGCCATTGAGATCTGTGCAGGACTCGCTTTATGGTCGTTTTTAAGGTTTCCTAACTGAAGGCATAATAACTGCGCCTTTGTAATTTCCGTTAAGAATTCAGCTAATTTCTTCTGCTGAAGCTGATAAGAGCCGATCGGTTTGCCAAACTGTTTTCTTTCCTTAGAATATTGAACAGCGGTGCAGTAACAGTCAATTGCAGCACCTATTACACCCCACGAAATTCCGTATCTCGCTGAGTTCAAGCAAGATAAGGGCCCTTTTAGCCCTGTTACTCCAGGAAGTAAATTTTCTTTAGGAACTTTTACATCATTGAATACCAGTTCTCCGGTTTTCGATGCTCTTAAGCTCCATTTATTGTGAGTCTCAGGGGTGGTAAAGCCTTCCATTCCTCTTTCAACGATCAGTCCCTGTATTTTTCCTTCTTCATTTTTTGCCCATACTACAGCGATGTCGCATAGTGGGGAATTGGTAATCCACATTTTGGCACCGTTCAGAAGATAATGATCGCCCATATCTTTAAAATAAGTTTCCATTGAACTTGGATCAGAACCGTGGTTAGGCTCAGTCAGTCCGAAAGAACCGATCATTTCCCCTGCAGCAAGATGCGGAAGGTATTTTTTCTTCTGTTCCTCAGAACCGAATTCATTGATAGGGAACATCACCAGCGAGCTCTGTACCGAAGCAGCAGAACGCACAGCAGAATCTCCTCTTTCAAGTTCCTGCATAATAAGACCGTAAGAAATCTGATCTAACCCTGAACCGCCATATTCAACCGGGATGTATGGGCCTAAAGCTCCAATCTTTCCCAATTCTTTCATTAAGCCCGGAATATCAGTATGATTTTGCGCGGCCTGGTCAATCTGCGGCATTACAAAACTTTCCACCCAATCTCTTACCGATTGACGGATCAGTTTGTGTTCTTCAGTAAGTAAAGCATCAATTCCGTAGTAGTCTGGAATGCTTGTAAGAGGATAATATGACATGATTTTTTGATTTGCCTAAAAGTAACACTTTTCGCTGGTTTGGAAAATTTTTTTGTAAATCTTTATTGCTTTTGATTTTCAGTGAGATAGATGGCAGCCTGAAAGATTTGAGTAAAAATACAGCCTCCTAAGATTCCTCATCATTAGAGATAGGATACTGGTTGGCAGCATTGTGTACCTTCGTTTTGAACTTATACAGATACGGAGCTTTATTGGCAGATCCGTCATACAGTTTCTCCAGCCTGTCCAGAATATTTAAGCTTAATATCTTGCGTTGGAAGTTATTTCTCCTGAATTTTTGCCCCAAAATAGTTTCATACAGCGACTGAAGATCTTTCATTGTAAATTTTTCAGGAAGAAGATTGCTGGCCGCTACTTCGGTATTGATATTCATACGAAGGTATTCAAGCCCCGTCTCTATAACTCTGTCATGATCGAAGGCCATCTTGGGAAGTTTATTAACCTCAAACCATTCACAGCTTTCGTTGAATGCATCCGGAAAAGTATTGGCAACGGAAAAGTCAATAAGGCTGCAGTAACCTACCGTAATAAATCTCTGGAAAATCCAGTGGTCTTTCGGAACCTCAATTCCTTTATTACTAAGAAGGATCTGGTGGACATTATTCTCCGTTCGGTCGATTCTCCCAAAAGTGTGAAATTGTTTTAAAAAAAGGTTCTGAAGATGGGTTCTTTCATACAATACTCTCGCAGCGGCTTCACGAAGGTCTTCATCATTGAAAACGAAACCGCCGGGAAGCGACCACAGATCCAGATCGTGGTACTTCAGAAGCAAAACCTTCAAAATATTATTGTGAAAACCAAATATTGTGCAGTCAACAGATACGTGTGCTACAAAATCTTTTGTATCAATAAGTTCCTGAAGGGTTTCTTTGTTTTTGGTATCCTTGATTTTCATGGGAGTAAAAATAAAATTATTTTCTATAATTTCTTTCCTGCAAGCCTAAAATATATTAAACTCACTGTAAAAAGCACAGAAACAGCAAGTAATATGTAAAGCGGATAATAGTTTAACAGCTGTTTTCCGAACAGGACAGCCATAATAATTGAACTGACAGAGCTGCCAAGCGATGAAAAAATGACAATCAGGGATGTAAACAGGTTGATTTTTTCCTTGTCAATCTGTGCTATCATTTTTGAATTGATAACAGGGTAGAGCGGTGAAAGGAAAAGTCCGATGACCGGAAATAAAAACAGAATAATATCGGAATTCACAGAATCAAAATACTGGACTTCTAAAATAATTAACAATACAGAGATAATTAAAGAAATGCATAAAATATAATATCTCGACAGAGAAAATCTCTGAATGATATTGGCTGTTGCTGTTCTGCCTGCATAAGAAAAAAGGGCCAGAAAAGAAGTGGCCTGTAAAGCAAAAAATGAATTGACATTCAGGTGGTTTTTATAAAAAGAGGGCAGCCATGAATTAAATCCCTGTTCTACAAAGACGATAAAAAAAACTACGGCAAGAAACATAATTGTTGCAGGCTTTACGAATACTGAAAGCTCAGCAATAAGACTTTTATTCTCCATTTTTTTGGCTTCTGAGATATTGAGCTTTGAAAACAGAAATATCGTTACTGCACAAAGTATTGTTATAGACAGGAAACCGAACTTCCAGTATTCGGAATAGCGGCTGGAAATGAGCCATCCAAAACCGGTATTCACGATAAAGATACCGACCATGAATGAGGCTTCCACGCTGTTCATCATTTTCGCAAGAGATTTTTCATCTGAAACATTGTTCCGGATAATTCCGAAAACACAAATCTTTCCGACGGCAAAACAGGTCCCGATGATGGCAAACCATACTTTATAAAACCAAAAATCTTCTATAAAAGGGAGAAGGGATGAACAGATTCCGACGATGACCAGAGCTGAAATTAATGCTTTTTTTGTTCCTGTCTTACTGATGACATTCACTGCAAAAAGTGAAATAAACGCAATGGGAAGGTCCTTAAATGATTCTAGAAAACCTAATTTTTCATAGGTGATCTTTGCTTCTGAAAGCTGAAGGATCACAATGCCCATGCAGTTCAAGACCATTGAAAAAATAAGGAAGGTCAGTTTTAGTGGAAGCGAGATCCTGGAAAGCTTGGCTGTCATTTTGGGGACTTTATTTATTGTTTTTTTATGATTTTTTTATGAATTATGAAGGAGAAATAAGGCCTTCAACTCCCAAAAATAAACGAAAAATTAAAATAATTGTGAATACAATGTTAATTTATTAAAAAAAAATATATTTTTATTGTCTCAATTTGAGAATTAAAAAACTAACTGTATATGAATCTAAGAGTATCAAGAAGCCTGGGGGTGGTTGCTGTACTATATTTTACAGCTAATTTCAACGCACAGACCAGCGTAAAAGACACTGTTCCGAAAGAGAATAAAATAGAGGAGGTCATCGTGATCGGTTACGGTACACAGAAAAAAAGTAATGTGACCGGAGCTATTGCAAGTATTAAAGCCAGCGACATAGAAAACATTCCGGCTGGTAAGCCTGAGCAGGTATTGCAGGGAAGGGCTGCGGGTGTTTCCGTAGTGACGAATTCCGGGCAGCCCGGTGCCGCTGCTACTGTAAGGGTGCGTGGAATTACCAGTTTTGGCGCAGGTAGTAACAGCCCTTTATGGGTAGTAGATGGTATTGTTGTAGACAATATCGGATGGCTGAACCAGTCTGATATAGAAAGTATGGAAGTATTGAAGGATGGGGCATCATCTGCTATCTATGGGGTTTCTGCTGCAAAAGGTGTAATTCTGGTTACGACAAAAAAAGGAAAGAAAGGAAAGCTGAGTCTTTCATATAATGGTTTTTATGGTTTCTCAAATGCCTCAAAAAAGCTGGATCTTCTGGATGCTACTCAGTATGCAAATATCATCAATGAAGGTTTTATAAATGATGGGCAAGCACCGAGATATACCAATCCTGCATCTTTTGGAAAAGGTACTAACTGGCAGGATGCTATTTTCGGGACCGGTGAAAAATCATCGCATGAAGTAAGCATTACAGGAGGTAATGAAAAGTCAACATACTATACATCCTTTGGATATTTCGATCAGACGGGTATTGTAATGAGTGATATTTCCTATTACAAAAGAATCAATGCCAGATTCAACTCAACACATAAACTTACAGATTACCTGACCATAGGCCAAACCTTTGCGTATACACACGTAAAATCACAAGGGGTAAGTGCCAACGAAGAATTTGGAGGACCATTGGCTTCAGCAGTTAACCTGGATCCTACGACTCCCGTTGTCGTAACAGATTGGTCTATGGTAGACCCAAGTGGTTATAACAACTCTTATATTATCCGTGATTCTGAGGGCCGGCCGTACGGAATTTCCAGATATGTCAATAATGAAATGACCAATCCTAAAGCTTTCCGTTACTTACAGCAGGGAAATTACAATTGGTCGGATGATTTTGTGGGAAATGTTTTTGCAGAGCTTAAGTTTCTTGATCACTTCACTTTCAAAACAAGTTTAAATGGCAAAAAATCCTATTGGGGTAGCCGTACTTTCACACCGAAATATTATTTAAGCCCGAATTTTAACAATACCAGCTTTAACAGTCTTAATAAGGTAGACGAAAATAAATTCGAATGGAGTATGGAAAATACTCTGACCTATCAGAACAAATTCGGCGATCATAATTTAAGTGTATTGTTGGGACAGGGAGTTTACCGATACAACATTGCTGGCGGGGCAAGTTTAACTTATAGTAATCTGCCTATTGATAATTGGCAGGATGCTTCTTTCAACTTTGATATTTCTCAGGATGATATTACAGCAAAAGGATGGGATGGAATTGAAACCCGTAAAGCATCTTATTTTGGTAGAATCATTTACGATTATGCAGATAAATATTTATTTACAGGAACTATCCGTAGAGACGGTTCTTCAAAATTTGCCACGAATCAGCATTGGGGAACTTTTCCGTCTATGTCCTTAGGATGGAATGTTCATAAAGAAAACTTCTGGCCGGAGAATAAAGTGGTTAATAACTTAAAATTAAGAGGAGGTTACGGCGTTTTAGGAAATGATGAAATGGATAACTTCAGATTTGCAAGTTTCATGGTTTCTGGAAGTAATTATACCAACTCCAGTAATAATATCATCATTGGTTACGCGAAAAGTACTTTGGAGAATCCCAATCTGAAATGGGAACAGACAAGCCAGCTGAATATTGCTGCGGATTTAAAATTATTAAATAATTTTACTTTGACAGCAGACTGGTATAAAAAGAAAACTACCGATATTCTCAGACAAATCAATATTCCTGGTTATGTAGGAGTTCCTGTTTTACCTTGGTCAAATGTAGGTGATATGGAAAACACAGGTGTTGAACTTGAATTAGGCTATAAAAAGAACTGGGGGGACTTCGGTCTATCAGTTAACGGAAACTTTGCTACCATTAAAAACAAGGTTTTACGCTTGGAAGACGATATAGACTATTTCAACCTTGCTTCCTTCCAGACTATGGGAGCGGTATCCAGAGTAGCAGTAGGACAGCCTTACGGATCATTTTACGGATACACGTATAGTGGTGTTTTCCAGAATCAGACACAAGTCGACAATTATATAAACGCTAACGGAGGAAAATTATTACCGGACGCAAAACCAGGAGATTTCATCTGGCAGGATAATAACGGCGACGGTAAAATTGATGACAATGATAAAGTAAACTTAGGCAGCTCTATACCGAAATATACTTTCGGACTGACCGTGAATCTAAATTATAAAAATTTCGATTTTATGATGTTTGCACAGGGGCAGGCTGGTAACAAGATTTTCCAGGGTTTAAGGAGGTTGGATATTCCTGATGCGAATTATCAGACAAGAATCTTAGACAGATGGACAGGAGAGGGATCTACTAATGATAATCCAAGAATTACTCGTAATGATACTAATCATAACTATTCCTGGATGTCAAATTACTATCTTCAAAAAGGAGATTATGTCCGTTTGAAAATTATCCAGCTAGGCTACACACTTCCTCAGGATGTTACAAACCGTTTTGGAATGAGCAAGGTAAGACTGTATGTAACAGGAGAAAATATCTTTACTTTCACAAAATATACAGGCTATGATCCGGAAATTGCAGGAAGAAATAATTCCGAACAAGACATAATAGGAGTTGACAGAGCTTACTATCCACAAGCCAGAACATTTTTGTTAGGTGCTAATATCCAATTTTAATAATGAACAAAATGAAAAATAAGAATTTTATATATAAAGGGCTTGCCGTTGCTTTTCTGACAGGTCTGAGTTTTACCAATATGGGCTGTAGTGATTCCTATCTGGATGATGTAAAGAATTCAGGCTCTTTTAATACCGATCTGTATTTTCAGAATGAACAGCAGTCTTTTAGCGCACTGATTTCCGTTTATGACGGCTTAAGAAAATATTCGTCGGGATTCGAAAATACAGTTACTTTCTTTAACGCAGGATCTGATGATTTTTATTCCGGAGGAGGAAGTTCTAATGATGGTGCAGGTATCCAGGGAATGAATAATTATATGATCAACCCTAATACAATGCCTGCCAGCTACTGGAGAGACTATTATCAGGGAATTGCACGTGCTAATCTTTTAATAGAGAGAGTTCCGGGAGCTTCCATGAGTGAAGATCTTAAGAAAAGATATACTGCAGAAGCTAAAGTTCTCCGTTCTTTATATTATTTTGAGCTATTAAGAATGTTTGGAAATATTCCTTTAATTCTTAAAACTGTAAAATTTGATGATGACTACTGGAATGTTCCACAGGCCAAGCCAAGTGAAGTCTATGCCCAGATAGAGAGTGATATCATTGCTGCTATTCCGGATCTGATGATGGCACCAAGTATCAGCGATAAAGGACGAATTACGCAGGGAACTGCCAGAGCTATATTAGGTAAAATCTATCTTTATGATAAAAAAATGCCTGAAGCTGCTGCACAATTTGCCCAAGTAAATGGTACGCCCGGAGGAACCAGCCAATATGGATATAAACTTGTATCCAACTATGCTGACCTATTCAAAGTGGGACCGGAAACGGCAGATCCATATAAATTTTCAACAGAATCCATCCTGGAAGTCATGCATACCAATAAAGGAAGCTCCGACTGGGGATTCTGGGGACAGGGCAAAGATGAAGGAAACTCTATCAACGTAATGGTAGGCCCTCGTTCTTATTCCTTAAAAAATATTCCTAATAATGATGCACCGGATATCTATTCGGGCTGGGCATTTAATACCGTGACAGAGAATCTTGTCAGCTTTATGCAGGGAGATCCAAGACTGAATGTGACTGTTTTTGATGCAAAAGCATTGGTAACAGCAGGTAAAATCACTTATGCACCTGCTTTTGCAGATACCGGATACTTCCTTAATAAGTATTTACCTACGAATGCTTTAAAAAGCTCACTTCCAGGACCTGCAGAACTTAACTTTAGGCAGAACTATATCGCTATAAGGTTAGCAGATACCTACCTGATGGAAGCAGAAGCCTTAGGAGGTGCCGGAGGTAGAGCACAGGCTCTGTTGGATGCCGTGAGAGCAAGAGTAGGTTTAGCGCCAGTTCCTGTTTCTTTACAGGCTATTAAAGACGAAAGAAGAAGAGAGCTTGCCGGAGAAGGACACAGATGGTTTGATCTTGTAAGATGGGGAGATGCTCCTTCTAAGCTTGCCTTCAAAGGATTTAAAGCAAATAAAAATGAGATTCTTCCCATTCCGTTCAATGAATTGCCGAATACGGCTATGCATCAAAATCCAGGCTACTAAAACATGAAGTTTCACAGTTTATATAGTTTCTTTTTTAAAGGTACTGCGCTGCTTTGCGGCGTGGTACTTTTTCCTGTATCATGTGCGTCGGTAAATGGTGATAAAGAAAGTATTCAGTCTTGGCTTACGAAAGGAAATGAAAGTGTAAAATTGCAGCAGCAGAGCCCGGTTAGGTTCACAACAAATATCAATAACTGGCAGAATATTGAAATTGATGATACCCAAAAGTTTCAATATGTTGACGGTTTTGGATATACCCTGACAGGAGGAAGCGTTGAAGTGATCAACAGGCTTTCGTCTTCCAAACGGAAAGCACTTCTGAATGAACTTTTCGGGAAAGATAAAAATTCAATTTCCATAAGCTATCTGCGGTTAAGTATTGGAGCTTCCGATCTCGATGGTGAAGTTTTCTCTTACGACGATCTTCCGGAAGGCCAGACAGATCCGACACTTTCAAAATTCAGCCTGGCAAAAGATAAAGATCTGATTGCGATGCTGAAAGAGATCTTGGCCATCAATCCCGATATCAAAATTATTGCCGCTCCATGGTCATCTCCGGTTTGGATGAAAGACAACGGGAAATCCAAAGGAGGAAGCTTAAAGCCTGAATTTTATAAAGTCTATGCAGAATATTTTGTAAAATATATTCAGGGAATGCAAAAGGAAGGTATTACCATTAATGCCATTACGCCTCAGAACGAACCTCTGCATCCCGGAAACAATCCAAGTCTGTATATGCCGTCTGAACAGCAGAGGGATTTTATCAAAGGTTATTTGGGTCCTGTTTTTAAAACCAACCACATCAAGACAAAAATTGTGGTTTACGATCATAACTGCAATAAACCCGAATATGCCCTTGATATTCTGAAAGATCCGGAAGCTTATCAATATATTGACGGCTCGGCTTTCCATTTGTATGAAGGAGATATTTCGGCGTTAAGTACGGTGCACAACGCATTTCCCGATAAAAATTTGTATTTTACCGAGCAGTGGACAGGATCGAAGGGAACTTTTAATGAAGACCTGAACTGGCATGTTAAAAATGTACTCATCGGTTCTATGAGAAACTGGAGCAGAATTGCTTTAGAATGGAATGTAGCGAATGATCCGCAGTACAAACCGCATACAGACGGCGGATGTACAGAATGTAAAGGGGCAATAACAGTTTCCGACAGTGAAAATTTTACCAGAAATGTTTCCTACTACATCATTGCGCACGCTTCTAAATTTGTACCTGCAGGTTCCCGGCGTATTGCCTCCACACAGACAGAAACACTTTCTACGGCAGCCTTTAAAACTCCTGCCGGAAAAACAGTACTTATTATCCAGAACGGAAACAGTACAGAGGAAAGTTTCAATATCAAATATAACGGAAAGACCGCTCCGGTTATCCTTTCAGGAAACTCGGCAGCAACTTATGTTTTTTAATTTAATATTATGAAAAAAGCTTATTTCTTACTTGCAGTTGCAGCATTGGGAATGAATGTCCACGGACAGAAAACAATTGATAAGAAAGTGGCAGACCTGCTGGCTAAAATGACGCTGGAAGAAAAGGTAGGGCAGATGGTCCAGTATAGCGGATTTGAATATGCCACAGGACCTCAGCAGTCCAATTCTGCTGCAGTTTTGGAAGAAATAAAAAAAGGGAAAGTAGGCTCCATGCTCAATGTGGCGGGTGCCGATGAGACCAGGGCTTTTCAGAAGCTGGCTCAGCAGTCAAGACTGAAAATTCCTTTACTGTTCGGGCAGGATGTTATCCACGGCTACCGGACGACTTTTCCTGTCAACCTGGGACAGGCGGCAAGCTGGGACCTGGCAATGATTGAAAAGTCAGAAAGAATTGCCGCTACAGAAGCTTCTGCTTACGGGATACACTGGACCTTTGCACCTATGGTAGATATCGCAAGAGATCCGAGATGGGGAAGGGTAATGGAAGGTTCCGGAGAAGATACCTATCTGGGAACCCGGATTGGTATGGCAAGAATCAGAGGTTTCCAGGGGAAAGGCTTAGGCAGTCTTGATGCTGTAATGGCCTGTGCCAAACATTTTGCAGCCTATGGAGCAGCCGTAGGAGGAAGAGATTACAATTCTGTCGATATGAGTTTAAGACAGCTGAATGAAACGTATCTGCCTCCGTTTAAAGCCGCAGCTGAGGCTGGAGTAGCCACATTCATGAATTCTTTTAACGACATCAACGGAATTCCTGCTACAGCCAATCAATATATTCAACGAGAACTTCTAAAAGGAAAATGGAATTATAAAGGTTTTGTAGTGTCGGATTGGGGAAGTATCGGGGAAATGATTCCTCATGGTTATGCCAAAGATGCTAACGAAGCCGCTGAAAAAGCTGTGTCAGGCGGAAGCGATATGGATATGGAAAGCCGTGTTTATATGACTGAACTTCCAAAACTCGTTAAAGAAGGCAAAGTAGATGTACAATTAGTGGATGATGCTGCAGGCAGAATTTTAGCCAAGAAATTCGAAATGGGACTTTTCGATGATCCTTACAGATTCAGCAGTGAAAAAAGACAAAAGGAACAGACCGACAATCAGGAACACAGAAAATTCGGAAGAGAATTCGGTTCTAAAAGTATTGTTCTTCTGAAAAATAAAGGAAATATTCTCCCGCTTGCAAAAACTGTGAAAACCGTTGCACTGATCGGACCTTTTGGTAAAGAAACAGTAGCAAACCACGGATTCTGGTCTGTTGCCTTTAAAGATGACAACCAGAGAATCGTTTCCCAGTTTGACGGAATTAAAAATCAGCTTGATAAAAATTCGACCTTATTATATGCGAAAGGATGTAATGTAGATGATCAGGACAGATCCATGTTTGCAGAAGCAGTGGAAACCGCTAAAAAAGCTGATGTGGTAATCATGACATTAGGAGAAGGTCATGCGATGAGTGGTGAAGCCAAAAGCAGAAGCAGCATCGGTTTTTCCGGTGTGCAGGAAGATTTACTGAAAGAAATAGCTAAAACAGGAAAACCTGTTGTTTTAATGATTAACGCCGGAAGACCTTTGATCTTCAACTGGGCAGCAGACAATATTCCTGCCATAACATACAATTGGTGGCTGGGAACTGAAGCCGGAAATTCTATTGCCGATGTTCTGTTCGGTGCAGTGAATCCGGGAGGAAAACTTCCGATGAGCTTCCCGAGAACGGAAGGTCAGATCCCGATCTATTACAACCATTACAATACAGGAAGACCTGCAAAAAACAATACAGACAGGAATTATGTTTCAGCCTATATTGATCTGGATAATGATCCGAAATATCCATTTGGGTATGGATTAAGCTATACGGATTTTAAATATTCCGATATGGTTTTAAGTTCAGCAGATCTTAAAGGGAACCAGACGCTAACTATCAGTGTAACCGTTTCCAATACCGGTAAATATGACGGAGAAGAAGTGGTGCAGCTTTATATCAGAGATCTTTTCGGAAAAGTAGTAAGACCGGTCAAAGAACTGAAAGGATTCCAAAAAATATTCATCAAAAAAGGGGAGAGCAAAAAAGTTGACTTCAAACTGACTCCGGAAGATCTGAAATTTTTTGATAATGACCTGAATTATGATTGGGAAAGCGGTGAATTCGATATTATGATCGGAACCAATTCTCAGAATGTTCAGACGAAAAGAATCAATTGGATTAAATAATTCAATAGGAGCGGGCTTTAGCCCGCTTAACATAATAAAAAAGAAAACGGCTTCAGCCAAAATCTAGATGACAACCAGATTCATGAAAATCAAATTTAGAAATATCATTCAACTCTGTGCGGCCGGAATATTGGTTCTTTCTGGGGCAGGCTGTGCCTCAAATAAGATACATTTCGGGAAAAAATTGATCTGGAATGATGAATTTAATGGAAAAGGGCTTCCTGATTCATTGAAATGGAACTATGATGTAGGAGGAAACGGGTATGGAAACCAGGAAGCTCAGTTTTATACCAAAAAAAGACCTGAAAATGCCAGAATGGAAGGTGGAAATCTTGTTATTGAAGCCAGAAAAGAAAATTGGGAGAAAAATAAGTACACTTCTGCAAGGCTTTTGACCAAAGGAAAATTTTCTTTTCAATACGGAACAATAGAAGTAAGGGCAAAGCTTCCCAAGGGCCGGGGAACCTGGCCTGCCATCTGGATGATGAGTGAAAACATGAAACAGTGGCCGGATGACGGCGAGCTGGATATTATGGAACATGTAGGTTTCAATCAGGGATATATTCATGCTTCGGTTCACACGAAAAAATATAATCATATTCAGGGAACACAGAAGACAGATACTCTGTTTGTAAAAGATGCCAGTGAAAAATTCCATGTCTATAAAGCAGACTGGACACCGGAAAAAATTGATGTCTACATTGACGAACAGAAGTTTTTCACATACGAAAATAAAGAAAAAACCTACGGAGCCTGGCCTTTCGATCAGCCTTATTTTATTATTTTAAATCTGGCAGTAGGCGGCTTCTGGGGCGGAAAAGAAGGAATAGATGACAGTATATTTCCGCAAAAATATTATATAGACTATGTAAGGGTTTATCAAAATAAATAATGAAGAGAGGGCAGTTACGTCCAAAAACAGAAAGAAAAAGATTATGAAAAAACTAATTGTAAGCTGTTTGGCAGTAGGAGCGTTTCTGAACGCTAATGCACAGAATTATTGGAAAAAGAATGCAGGGAAAACAGCAAAGGTTATTCTTACCAACTCCAAGACCAATGAGAAAATGGTGGATAAGGGGATGGTTAAGTTTGAAAAGTTTGGACAGCCCAAAGAAACAGATGCCTGTATCTTTGTAGATCCTGATTTTAAATATCAGAAGCTGATCGGGATAGGCGGTGCCATTACTGATGCGTCTGCAGAAACCTTCTATAAAATGCCGAAGAACAGGCAGAAGGAGATTATAGAGGCTTATTTTGGAAAAAATGGATTGGGCTATACGGTGGTCCGTACCAATATGAACTCCTGCGATTTTTCCAGTGATTCTTATACTTATGTGGAAGATAATGATACAGCTTTAAAGACTTTCAATGTTGCCCATGATGAAAAGTATAAGATCCCAATGATCAAAGAAGCCCAGAAAGCGATAGGAAAAGATTTTACATTTTACTTCTCCCCATGGAGCCCGCCAGCATGGATGAAATCTAATAAAAGTATGCTGAAAGGAGGCCGTCTGGAAAACGTATTTTATCAGACCTGGGCAGACTATTACATTAAATTCATTAAAGAATATGAAAAAAGAGGGATCAATATCTGGGGTCTGACTATACAGAATGAGCCTATGGCAACACAGACCTGGGAGTCCTGTATTTATTCAGCTGAAGAAGAAGGTGAATTTCTTAAGAACAATCTGGGACCGACACTTTGGAAAAATGGCTACAAAGACAAAAAGGTAATGATCTGGGATCATAACCGGGATTTGATCTACCAGAGAGCCACTACTACTTTAAGCGATCCTGAAACCTCTAAATATGCCAGCGGAATTGGGTATCACTGGTATGAAACCTGGAATAATAAAACGCAGCTTTTCGACAATTTATCTGAAACGCAGAAAGCTTTTCCGGATAAGTTTCTGGCTTTTACCGAAGGTTGTAAAGAACAGTTCAATATGTCCGGAATTTATGATGTGAGCCTGGGTGAACTTTACGGAAGAAATATGCTTAATGACTTCAATAAAGGAACTGCTTTGTGGACAGACTGGAATGTATTGCTGGATGAAACCGGAGGTCCGAACCATGTCGGAAACTTCTGTTTTGCCCCAATCATTGCTGATACCAAAACAGGAGAGGTACATTATACCTATGAATATTATTATGTAGGTCATGTTTCAAAATTCATTAAGCCTAATGCCCGGAGAATCGGAAATTCTTCAAACAGAGCAGCTCTTACGTCTACCACCTTTATGAATGAAAACGGTCAGCTGGTCACTGTAATCATGAATGATTCCGGGAATGACATTGAAACGAATCTGTGGATCGAAGGAATGGCTGCCAAATTATCTGCGCCGGCGCACTCTATCCAAACGGTTATCCTGTAACTTCATATTAACATTTTTATAGAACCGGCGGCCTCTTAGAGGCCGCCGGTTTATTGTTTGCGATATATTTTAAATGTTGTTATTCAACATCATATTTGCTGATTACTTTCTGGGTAACTCCGGAGCTGCTGAAACCACCGTCATGGAATAAGTTCTGCATCGTCACTTTCTTGGTAAGGTCAGAGAATAAAGTTACACAATAGTTGGCACAGTCAAGCGCTGTAGCATTTCCAAGCGGAGACATATCTTCAGCATATCCAAGGAAGCCGCCGAAACCTTTCACACCGCTACCTGCTGTAGTAGGTGTAGGAGATTGGGAAACCGTGTTGACACGTACTTTTCTCTCTCCCCAGTAATTTCCGAATGTTCTTGCAATGCTTTCCAGATAAGCCTTGTTATCAGACATATCATTGTAGTCAGGGAAAGTTCTCTGAGCTGCAATATACGTAAGCGCCAGAATGCTTCCCCACTCATTCATGCAGTCTTTTTCCCAGGCTACACGCATTACTTTATGGAAAGAAACTGCTGAAATATCCCAGCCTTTTTCCAACCAGTCATAATTCATTTCAGTATAATGCTTTCCTTTTCTTACATTTACGGACATGCCTATAGAGTGAAGGATAAAATCTATTTTCCCGAATTTTGCTGTCGCAGCATCAAAAAGTTTTTCAAGATCTTCTATAGAAGTAGCATCTGCAGCTATCACCTCAGAACCTGTTTTTTCTGCTAAACCATTAAGTTCTCCCATTCTCAAAGCAATAGGGGCATTTGATAAGATAAATTCAGCACCTTCTTCATGACATCTTTCTGCAACTTTCCATGCGATTGATTGCTCATTAAGGGCTCCAAAAATAATTCCCTTTTTGCCTTTAAGTAAACCGTATGACATAATTTTTTAATGTTTATTTAAATACAAATGTAGCAATAATTTGCGTTTGTGACATCATAAAAATGGAGCCTTATTGATTTAAGGCTCCATTTTATTGAAAATATTTATATGACTGAAATTTTAATTGGTTTTCTTATTCCATTCTGCTTTTGCATCTTCTGCAGCATCTTTAGTTTTTTCCCAGGCTTCGCTCGCTTTATCTTTTATGTCATCCCATGCATCTGCAGCATTATTCTTTACTCTTTCGAACCAGTCTTCCTGCTGTGCCTCTTCATCATTGTTCCTCTTTTCATTGATATAATCTTTAGCTTTGGATGCCAGATCATCAATTTTCCATTTAGCATTGTCTGCTGCATTCTTTAAAGAGTTTTCTGTGTTATTTACTGCATTTTCCGCTTTGTTGTATTCTGAATTGTTCATAATATGTAATATTTTATTGTTGTGTACCAGTAAATAAACAATAACCATTCCTAAAATCCGGAACTGCTGTTAAACTTTTCTTAATCTTTTGTTATACTTTTCCAAATCAGTATTATCTTTAGTACGGTATAAAAATTAGTGTTATGGAAAAAATACGTTGCGGCTGGTGTGAGAAAGACGACCTCTACCGGAAATATCATGATGAGGAGTGGGGAAGGCCTGTCTACGATGATGAAACTATTTTTGAATTTATGATCCTTGAAAGCTTTCAGGCGGGACTGAGCTGGTATACCATCCTTTCTAAAAGAGAGAATTTCAGAAAAGCGTTTGATGACTTTAATTACAGAAAAATTGCAGCTTATACGGAAGAAAAAATGGAGGAGCTTATGAACGATCCGGGGATTATAAGAAACCGGCTCAAGATAAAAGCAACAGTAACCAATGCACAAAAGTTTCTGGAAGTTCAGAAAGAGTTTGGAAGTTTTTCAGAATATATCTGGGGTTTTGTAGAAGGAAAGCCTATAGACCATTGTCCAAAAACCTTAAGTGATGTTCCTGCTATAACCGAAATTTCTGATGCTTTATCTAAAGATCTTAAAAAAAGAGGTTTTAAATTTATGGGATCTACTGTGGTTTACGCCCATATGCAGGCCACCGGAATGGTAAACGATCATATTGAAAGCTGCTTCATCAGGCAGGGATAAATTCCTGTCACTGTTTCGGCTTAGTGATGATCTGTGATTATTAAAACAAAAAAGGTTTCAATTTGAAACCTTTTATGCTGTATTATTTCTTTAGCTGCCCTGTTGTAAAAAGTATAAGGGAATGTCAGGGTAATTAGGGTTTTCGCCGGTCCATAATTGTAATCCTTCAAAAAAATGGTGATCATCATTTTTCAATTTTTCATACACATGATTGTGAATTTTAAACAACAGTTCGGCGATTGTGAAAAACTCTCCGTTGTCCGCAATTAATAGAAAATCTGGTTCAATAATATCTTCAATGTTTTTATCCCAATATTCGTACTGTATAGCAACTTTATCAGTTTTTAAAACAGGTTTGTCCAGGTCTTCTGAAAATTTTTTACCGGATATTTTCTCATTATAATCTTTCAGGGCAATTCTGAAATTTTCAATACTTGGAAATTCTTGTTCATTAAAATTCCAAAATATATTTTGTAAAATTTCGTTTTGGTATTCCATAAATTAACTGTAAAATCTTTTTAAGTCGAAACCATGCTTTAATGCCAGTTCATTGTAAGAAAGACCGGGATCTTCCCCGATTGCCTGATAGATCTCTTTTCTTGCATCAGGGCTTTCTCTCAGGTCTGAATCTTTAAAGTAATGATCCATAATATCATCTTCGTCTTCTATTAAATCTTTTCTGCCGGCAGAATCCAGCGTGGCAACAACTTCCCAGTATCCGCTGCCAAAAGATGGGTAAACCCCACACTGATCTCTGAATGCCTCATCGAAAGAAGTTGCAATAGTAACTTCTCCTACACAGAAATAAATTTTTCCGTTGACGAATCTTAAAACTTCAGGAAATGTTATATATTCTGAGGGTACCGGAAAATTCAGGTCAGTAAGTTCCCATTCATCTTCATCAGAAAAAGTATCAACAGGAATAAAGCTGCTTTTAACCGCTACATTTTTCAAAAGTGTCTCATCAAATTCTTTAACAACCTTTCCAAAGGTTTCTATCAGTACACACTTTTTGTAGACATCAAAATAATTCTGATTGTTCTCATTTTTACTTTTTTCCAAATAGTCATCAACATTAAATAAAACTCTTCCAAAAATTTTTTCGTCAGATGAAACGTTTACAGAAAAAATAGTTCCGGACTTAATATTCATACTCATATATTTTATGATTTAACAAGGATTATGTAAATTTTTATACTTATCAAATTTTGGTTTGGTGATTTCATTTCTTCCATTTTGAAGACTGGCCTTTCCACCGTTTTTATCAATATAGTGCTGTTCCCAAACAGATGCCTCGTAAGGATCCCAATTTCCGCTGGCAACTTCTCTTATTTTATATTTTTTTCCCCAGTCTTTCTTATGGTTACCTTTCTTTTTACCTTCTGCGACGTGTTCTTTAAACCGGTCTGCCACATTTGCCTTATCTGTTTGTCCTACATATACAGTTTTCCCTGTTTTGGGATCATAAACCTCATATATCTTGGTAGGCTTTTTAACCGTACTTTCAAATTTGGAAGGCTTATTGTCATTATGAACAAGCAGGCCTTGGTTTCCAACAAAGTAATTGTGACTATTTTCAACTTCAATATTAAAAGTAGATAATGCTACATTGTTTTGATAGTCAATTTTTTTAATTAAAATATTATTTAAAGACAATGATTTTAAGATCATTTCTGTCTTCAATTCCTTTGCTGTAATCCATTTTTTTTCATCTTCAATCCAGAAAAGGTGTTTAAATGTTGTATTAATTACTTCTTTATCGGTAGAAATCTTAATAAACCGGTCTGTCCAGTTATTGTAGATGTTGGTTACCTTATTTTTAACGGTTGTATTATTTATATGATCATAGCAAAACACAGTATCTCCAACCTGAATATCTTCAATTGGAACCAGACCATCAATTGTATGGACAAAAGTTCCTGCCAGGAAACAAGGTGCTGTCGTTGCCAAATCATCATACTCTAATTTTGCCCAGCGTTCAGCCGCCTCTTTTGCAGCTTTTTCAGCTGCCTCAGCCGCCAGTTCATCAGCACTTTTTGTAATAACTTTTGCAATATCGCCCCCTTCTTTCTTAGCAAGCTGCTCCATTGTTTCAGCTATTCCTCTTTTTGCACCGGCTTCTACTACATCATCTGCTCCTTTTTTTACGCCCTGTTCCACTGCTTCTTCGGCAACTTCCTTAACGGTTTTTTCAACAACAGCCTCAGCTCCTTCTTTTAAAGCAGTCTTTCCGGCGGTAGCTGCCAATGATGTTCCTCCGGAATAAACAGCCGCTGCGGCATCCGGAATAAATTCTCCTACCGTTGTGCCTATCTTTCTGGGGTTTTCGGCTACCCAGCCAGCGGCATCTTTTGTCCCTTCCCAGGCTGCACTTCCTGCATCTGCCCAGTTTTGTCCGTCACTGGCCCAGTTCCAGGCTCCTTCAGCTGCATTGCTCCAGTTATCTCCCTTGCTGGCCCAATCCCAGGCATTTCCTACACCCTCAGTTGCGGCATTCCATCCGTCGCTTACCATTCCTCCCAATGCTTCAGCAGTACCTACGGGATCCTGACCAACCTGATAAAGTGTTTCACCTAGGCCCACAACACCATTTACGGCTCCTTCTACCAATCCTGTACCCAGATCATTGAACCAGTCTCCAACACCTGTTACGGGCTTCATCCAGTCCGGGAGCATCTGATCCCGCATTTCCCGGCCTTTTTTGTTTTGCTCGGCGATCCAGTCAAAACCTTCCTTGATGTAGTCGGAAGGCATTTTTCCTTCTCCTACGCCATATGATACAGCAGCAGCTCTGTCGAAGAAGATATTGATCTTTCCACCAAATATACAATTACAGAAAGAATCTTCCAAGAGCATCCGGCTGCCATTTATCTTTATCCCGTCTTTCGGTGCTTGCCATCCGGTAAGAATGGTTGGCAGACATGAAGCTCCTGTTGCCCATTTCAAAGGATTGGTACAAAGCCCCATGGGTTTAATATTGAAAAAAGGAAGGAAATCCAGTTCCGAAGCCATGGGAACACTGTATATGGTCGTGTTCTTATTATTGCTTACCCGGAGGGTAGAGGGGCTTGTTCCTTTGTCGCAAGCTAAAAAGGCACCTTCGGGTACGTATTTTTTTGCCATAATGCGATGATTTTAGATGTTAATTTTATCTGAGCTCAAGGTTACATTTTTCAATCTTCTGAAACTATTTTCCAGTTTATTAAGGTTATCCCGGGTTTCGAGAAAAATCTTACCCGGAACTTTCAACAGTCCCGAAACTTTACAGTTACTGACAGGACATAGATATTCTCCGTTTGCATATACATGCCATTCTTTATCAAACGGAGCCTCTAAGATCTTTTCATCATCGAAGAGAAGATAGTAGCGGTCATTCTGGAATACAATATCAAGCAGGGGAACGGTCATGAGCGGCAGCTTTTAAAATGTTTTTTTCTTCACGGTATAATGTGCCGGGAATTTGTGCCAGGCTCATACACATGCTCTGTTCAGACCATGGCCATTCTTCCAGGAGATAGCGTTCTATATAATTAAGCTGCAGGAGTGTCGGCACACGGGGACGATTCTTTAAAATCCGGATCATGGCGGTTACTTTATCCTGTTCAAAATTGTCTTCATCTATGCTTCCTTTCACATCAATCTGATACCTGCCGTCTTCTAATTCTGAAATTCTTTCTTCTGTAGTAATGGGAACACTTTTGGCAGCAATAAAGTTGGGAAGCTCACGGTATCCGTTGATGATCTCATTTTTTTTGAACTCTTTGAAATGGATGCCGGGAAAAAGCAATTGGTAAGGCATTGCGAAACGGAGGGCTTCCGCCAGGCGTTCGCCATCCTCCAAAAGTTCTTCTACGCCTTTAATGAAAATTTCACGGTATTTCTCGTTTCGATGTTTCAGGATAATTTTGGGCTTTATTTCTTGCCACTTATTCTGGACTTCAGTCAAGTTAATGATCTTTCCAAGCTGTCCGTTTTCATTGAGGGTGCATACAATTTTTTCTCTCAGCTGATGCAGATCTCCGACCCATTTGTACATACCGTCTTTATTGGATTGCTTATACAATGGCATTTCAACGGTAAAAACAGGCGTTTCATTTTCAATAGAAGTTAATGTGACTTTAAGCTCTGCTTCAATATAGTTTTCATTCCTGAGGCCCTGGAACTGATACCTTTCTTCTCTGAGAAAGGTATATTTCCGGTATTCGCCCTTGTTTTCTATATTAACCTGCATGATTATCCTTTATTGATTTCCACATCTGCTCCTTTGATATTGGTAGGTCCCGAAGATGATGTATTGATTTTGGCTGCATTGACATTGATGTCACTATCGATCTTAATTCCAGGATTGGCAGCTGCTTTTCCTAATTCTGTAGTTGTTTTTCCTATGACCTTTACATTGAGGCCTTCTATCGTAATGTCTCCTCCCGTAGTCAGGGTAATTGAGCTGCTTCCTGTTTTAATGGTAATGGTTGTATCACATTCCAGGGTGATATTTCCGCCATTATCCATTTTAAGCATAGAATTGGCTCCTCCGCCTTCTTTTCCTCCCACGTTAATAGAACTTACACTTCCAACATTTACCGTATTATTATTCCCTACAGTTACTGTTTTATCGTTATTGGCGGTGGTTGTTGCATTTCCGGCACCATCGAATTTCATATTGGCTCCTCCCTGGTCAGTTAAGAATACTGATCCTGCACCGTCATCCAGTTCCAGTTTATTACCGCTTCGGCTGCTCAGGCTTTTAACGTTATTGTTTTGTCCGCCGCCACCGCCAACACCTCCATGAAACATTCCTCCCATTACAAAAGGACGGTCCGGATGCTGATGGACAAAATTGACCACCACCTGATCTCCAACTTCAGGAATAGCCATAAAACCACGGTTTTTACTTACTTTATCACTTCCACCCGCATCAGGGGTCATAACACGGATAAATTCTGTGGTATCCTGCCCGTTCTGCCAGTCAAACTGAACCTGTATCCTGCCCTGGTTAAGAGGGTCGGTATTTGAAATGACCTTGGCAAACTGAGGTTCTGCTTTAGGCACCTCAAATTCGGGACGTGGCATAAATCCGGTATCTGCTGCTATTGCTTCAAAATTTCCGGTGTAATGACCTCTTGCATCTACCTCGTGACTGATTCCTGTGATCATAAGCTTGGTAAAATAGGCGGTCTGGTTGGTTTCAGATTTCCGCATTTCTACATCTGCAGTACATCCCGGATATAAAAACGGTACGGAAGTGCTTCCGGAGGTGATAAATACATCCACAGCCTTACTTCCTGCCGTACCTTTCTGTGAAGCATCAATATCCATAAATGTAGATGCTTTGATTGGCGCTACCCTTAATGAAGGAGTCGTGAAAGTTGCTTTGGATATTTCATAGGCCCGTTTCGCAATATCTGACTGATGATTTATTTTTGAATTTCCCGTTGTGAGTCTTTCATTTTTGCTGCTGTTATAGCCGTAAAAAACAGGGTTCACATGCTGGGCTCTCATTTTGATCTTAATATCATGCACACTGCTCCCATAAACCAGTTGTACCGGCTTTTCCTGTGGAGGCAGTTTTCCGAAATGAAGAACCTCACCATCATAATAAAACTGTTCCCCGTAAGCTTCGGCTATTCTTGCGAGATAGTTGTAGTGGGTTTCTTCATATTGTGAGCTGTACGAAACATTTCCGTGCTGGGAATCTACTCTGAAATCAAATTTATTGGAACCAAGTCCTTCTTTAATGACCCAATCTGCAATGCTGTTCAGGCTAATCTCTTTGGCACCACCGAAACTCTGAATATGTGGTGCAGCATCAAGAAGTACAGTAGGGCTGTTTCCGGTAAGGACAATATTTCCCAAACTGCCTTTTTCCTGGCTGAATCCTACTTCCGTAATTACCCCTACAAAGTTTCGTTCAGGACTTTCTTCTACGTCTTTATATTTAAATACTACTGTAATCCTCTTGCCCAGAAAGTTCTGTGCCTGCTCCAGGTTATGATTTTCTGCACTTCCCAAAGCATCATGAGCAAGCATAAGATTGAATTCATGATGTTTAACGGCACTTTGGGTCAGTTTAAAATGCTTGAAATGCTTAATTATTTTTCCTTCAATAATGATTTCCAGTTTGACCACACGATTGATCCCTAAAAGCTCACTTTTCGGAATTGATCCGGCATTGAATATTTTAGAAGTGGGCTGCTCGTTCCAAATTTTACTTTCAGAAACCAAAGCTGTATTAGGCTGTGCCGCCTTGTTCATAAAATTATCGGCATAGGAGAGTGCCTGCCCGGCTGTCTGTACCGATTTTTTTATTTTTTCAGCTTTTTTTTCAGTTTCATTAGCTGAGCCCAGATCTGCGGGTTTTATACTGTCCAGATCTTTTTTAGACTTTGAAATCTGGTTTTTTGATGATTTGCTGTCCTGAAACATAACATATTTTTTCTGGTTAGTGTATGTAACAGCAGTCTGGCATGCCGGACTGCATTGTGGCTCTTCTTATTACTCACTTCAGATAAAAAATACTGTTTGGTTAATGTCAACAGAATTGTATCTTTTGTGAGGAAATTATCGTTCTGCTTTCACCTGATGCAGGGAACAAATCCCTGTAAATTTTTAAGCTTTAAAATGTAATTGATATTTAGTTTTAATGAATTTAATAATCTGAATTACAGTTTTGTAATACTGGTATTAAAATCACGTCCACGTGAAACAAATATAAGAAGCAAAGACACAATAAGGAAAAAAATGAAAGGCTATTTTTCTTTTTGTCGTAGTTTTACTACTAACAGTTGTTAGGTTCAAAATGAGACAAAAAAAGCAAGGCATTTGTGCCCTGATATGCGGAAAGAAAAAATTATTACAGTTTAAATTTAATTTTATGCAAAGCATACATTGTCTTTTTTTGTAAATTTATCTACATTTTTTAGCCTATGAAATTATTCTTATTTTTTATGCCTGTTCTCTTTTTTTATCAACCCAAAATCACACCTCAATATATAGATGGTGAATCACAAAAGTTTGATCTTTATGCAAGGAAGGGAGAGTATGATAAATCTATTCGAAAAGCTAATGAAATATTGGAATATTCTAAGAAAATCAATTATTCTAAAGGCCTTGCAATAGCTTATATGACTCTTTCTAAGAGATACTTTTTTAATGGGGATTTTAAAAAAGGTTTATCGTATTTAAAAAGGGCTGAAAAAGAAAAATATGTTCTAGAAGATTTAGAAGGGAAAATACGACTCAAGTTTTTATACAGTACTAATTATATGAATGTTGGTTTATATGATAAATGTATAAAGGAGCTTAGGGAAATCATTGTTATGTCAAGACAAGCAGCTTTGACCGATTCTATTAAATTAAAATATATTTCGTTGGCGTATAGCGATATTGGGTTTAGTTATAAGCTTATGAGGAAATATGATTCGGCTACTGTAAATGAACAAAAAGCTATTAAAACTTTGAGTAAACAGGAGCATAAATTATCTAAGAGTCTGCGATGCTTTAATTTGCTGTTCCATTTTCTTTTATCAGAAATTAAAATTGAAGAAGGAAAAATTGATTCGGCTGCTTATTACATTAATTTAATAAAAACTGCCCCTAAAGACATATTGGGTAATAATCGCTATAGGTATTACAAAACAAAAGGTTTGATAAATTTTCATCAGCATCGTTATGATGATGCTATTAAAGATTATGAATCAGCTATCCATTATGTTAAAAACATAAATAGTAAGTATGAATTATTATTTCTTTATAATTTAATAACAGAAGCTTATAAAAAAAATAATGATGAAGTAAATAATGATAAATATAACTTGTTATCCGGAAGATTATCTGACAGTTTGAATAATGCTAATATACCTGTTACTGAAGCTACAGTAAATCTTCTGATCAATCATATGGAGAGGAAAAATCATAAAAAGCAAAATTGGATATATGTAGGATTGGGAAGTGGATTTTGTTTGGTTTTAATTTCATTTTATCTGGTGCGAAAGAGAAAGGAAAAGAATAAGCAAAAGATCATATTGAATCTCAGAAATGAACTGTCTAATGAAAAAAATAAAGTGAGTTTTGATGAAGTGCTACAGCTAGCCAAGACAAATGATTCTTCTTTTTTATTACGCTTCTTAGAAATATATCCTAATTTTCAGCAGGCACTACTTGATATTGAGCCTTCCATGCAGAGCACTGAGATCAAATTTTGTGCACTTATATTTTTACAGTTTTCGACTAAAGAAATTGCTAATTATACCTTTGTTCTTCCGCGGTCTATCCAAACCAGAAAAAGCAGGCTGAGAAAAAAACTGAATATCCCCTCAGATCAGGATATTTATGTCTGGATGAAAAACCTGGATCAGACATAATCTGCTAAACCTGTAGATTTTTAAACATTTCTCAGTTGAAAATAAAATAGCTCCCAATTTTACATTGAGAGCTAAACTTCCTTAGGGTAACTTAACTTTTAATAAATAATTTGACTATTGTGTTTTAAGAATCATTTTTTAATTGAAATAGCTATCACTATTGTCCGTAGTAGACTACATTTATCGAAGCTTTTACTAATTTACTTGGTCTTGTAAAGCTTGTTTTAACAACAAACTTATCATTAATGTTAAATTTTTGTGTAAAACTTGTAGTTTGGTATGATCCAGCAGATCCATCACCATAGTTGTTCGAACTTTGTGCGAGTGAAGTTGAAAAAGTACTACCTGTACTAATTTGCGTCATAGCTGTTCCACCACTTGGATTATTCATACTTATATCTAAATTTGAATAGACTGTTATACCATAATATCCTGTTTTATTTACGGTAAATTCTCCATTAGTAGTGTTGTATGAAATGTTGCTTGGATCATTCTTATCAAGAGTAAATTTCATAATAGTATCAGTAGCAGCCGGAATATTGACCGTGCTAGGAATTCCTGAAGCTATTGTAGCAAGTGAAGGAATATTCAATGCGTCTCCTGCTTTCAGGTTACCATTAGCATCTGTTCCTAAAAAAGCTATGTTTTTGTAATTTTCAAGACGTACTGCACCAATGTCTGAAACCCCTATCAGTTCCTTATTGGTATTGTCATTTATTTCCAAAGCTTTGGTAGCGTTGGTATTGCCTTTACTTACAATGTCAAAAGCAGCAGAGGGTGTAGTGGTATTGATACCTACTTGGGAATATCCGGCAAAAGAGGTAAGTAACGGTAACGTAATTAATAATTTTTTCATATGAGTATATTTTTTGTGTTGCAATGATATATTAATTTTTTTTTTTTAAATAAAATTGGGCTACTACATAGGCACTACATCATTTTAATATGTTTGTTATCAGTGTTTTAAATTTATTTTTTTGAAAATGAGTTTACAATATGCTAACAATAATTCTTGATTTTGTTTTAAATATTATTCATGAAGTTTCTGTTTTTTGAAAAGTATATTTACATCTATACGAACCATCTGAAGAGCTGATTTTAAATTTAATTAGGAAAGACTTTTGCACCGGTTATGTGAATATAAATTGAATATACTACTGAGAAGCAACCAAGAAAAATACGGACAGCAGAAATATGTTTCAGAAAATAAAGTAAGAGGATTGAAACACATTTTTCCCAGTTTATAATCAATCAGGAATTATTTGTAAAATATAACTTTTTGCCTGCTTCTCCAGTCTTCTTTCTAAATAAAAGTGAATATCAGAAAACAAAAGATTGCTGAGTGTATAAATTGATCTAATTTTGTGGATGCTCTGCTGATAGAAAGGGGAAAGAAAATTACAGCATTACATACATTTGAAAATTTATGAAGAAAATAGGAATTATAGGCTGTGGCTGGCTGGGATTAAGGATTGCCGATATCATGTCCGGTCCATATAAAATATATGCTACCACTACTACAGAAAGTAAAGCAGATGAATTATCCTCTAAAGGGCATAATTCTTCAGTCGCCAGTTTCCCGGATTTTCAGCTGGAAGAAAAGATTACCAGGTGGAATGAGATTGAAGACATAGATATTCTCATTATTACCATTCCGCTTTCCGGCAAAAGCTGCTGTGCAAGCTCATTGTATAACAGGGTTCAGCATTTATTTTCATTTATCGGAGATTTTAAAGGGCAGATGTTCGTGATGAGTTCTACCGGCGTGTATCCGGATAGTCCGGGAGAATATACAGAAGAAAATCTTTCTTCAGATCAGGTTCAGGGAGAGAGAATGATCAAAAGTAAATATCCACAGGCCAATATTTTGAGATTAGCAGGATTGATGGGAGATAACCGGCTTCTGAAAAATTATAATATCTCAAACCTGGAAGCTCCGGTGAACCATATCCATTATGAAGATATTTGTAGTGTGATTGAAAAAATGATAGAAAAAGGCTCACAAGGAAAACTGTACAATGTGTCTGCGCCGCAGCATCCGTCAAAAGCTCAGGTCATCAATGCCCAGAAAAATCTGCCATCTCCTGAACAAGCAGTAGGGGATGGGAAAATTATTTTATCTTCAAAACTAATTTCAGATCTGGATTTTGTATTTAAATATCCGGATCCGAGGTATTTCCATTGAAGTAAGAAATCTGCGTGATCTGCAAACGGAAATAATAAAGATTTTCGCAGATAGAGCAGATCACGCAGATGTTTGGATTTTAAATTTCAGTCCTTGGAATTTTATTTAATGATTCTTTCCAATACCCAATCAATAAGGTTTTTCTCAGAAGCATGATGGTCTGCAGAGAATTCCCCGCGTCTTCTGTTGGCAATAACATTGTTTACTGTAATTGCTTTGTGACCCAGCAGTTTGGAAAGGGCATAAATTGCTGAGGTTTCCATTTCAAAGTTGGTTACTCCAAGATCATTCAGTGTTTCCAGGAACTTATCATCAACCGCTTTTAAACGCAGCTGTCTTCCCTGCGGAGCATAGAATCCCGGGAAAGTAGCCGTATTTCCGTGGTATTTGGCATCTTTATAATAATCCCCCATTTCCTCTGCCCAATCTGAGAAATAAAGCATCGGTCTGATCTTCTCATACGGGAATTTCTCCATGAAACTTTTGGAAAATTCGTTCTCGAAGCTGTAATCCTGGTAGAAATGCATCAGCCCGTCCAGACCTACAACATTCTGGGTGACCAGCATATTGTCCACCTGTACATCTGGATTTACACTGCCGCAGGTTCCCATACGGAAAAGCTCAAGTGCTTTATGTTCCGTTTTGAATTCTTTGTTTTTAAGATCAATATTCACCAGGGCATCAAGCTCGTTCATCACGATATCAATGTTCTCTGTTCCGATACCCGTAGACATCACGGTAATTCTTTCTCCACGAAGCGTTCCGGTATGGGTGTAGAACTCTCTTTTATTTTTTTTGATCTCTACTTTGTCAAAATATTTTGAAACTTTTGCCACTCTGTCCGGATCTCCCACAAGGATAATCTTATCAGCAATATCTTCAGGTAAAAGATTCAAGTGGTATACACTTCCGTCATCATTCAGCACCAGCTCTGAGGCAGCAAGTTTATTTAGCATAATTTATATTTTTGTTTTTTTAATTAATGAAAATAGCGTCTTTGTAAGGGGATCCGGCAAGATCATAGATCGTATCATATTCTTCTACGATTCTTTTCTGTCCCTGGAATATTTCATAGACTGTAATAATGGTCTTTTCAAAATTTTTCGGATCTTTCCGTTGGGTGGTGATTTCATAGAACTTATCTCCTTTCTTAAGGACAGAAACCATTTCTTCTTTTGTGGAATTGTTCGAGTCCATCATGCCGGGAAAATCCATGACAACATCCTTAAGATCCGTATACTTTTTGTAAGGTTTTGTAACTCCGTTGGAATACACATAAACATTCGGTACAGGTTTATCCTCTTCCAGGCGTATCAGATAATAATCATTGCCTTTCTTCTCTGCGTAAACGGCCATTTCTTTCTTCTGCGAAAATGCGCAGATGGAAAGAAAAGTAGCCGCAAATGCGAATAATACTTTTGTTTTCATAATAATATTTTGTTTTTAATTTGCTGAAATGATGTTAAAAATCCTCTCCCAATACCTTACGTCATCATTTTTAAACCGGCGTGAAGAAATCGGCCGTCCTTAAGTATAATGAATTTGATTTCGGGGTTTAAAATTAATAAAAATATTTTACCTAAAATATAAACATTTTTTAATCTGGCGTTAAACTTATGATAACATCAGAACGGTACTTTTGTCGCTAAAAATTCATGAGATTATATCCGCTGTTTGCTGTGATTGTTTTGATAGGTTTGGCTGTCATGTCTTTTAACCCGGTTGATAAGGGGAAAGAAAACGAGAATACCTTTGTGAACAGAGGCCTTTCAGATTTTAAAAACAGGCTGGATCAGCTGAAATCAGACGTATATAAGTTCTCTGAAGATCAGATTTCTCTCGAAGAGCTTAGGAAATCTTTAAGCAATACACGGAATTCATTTAAAGAAATAGAATTTTACATCGCGTACCATTACCCGGAATTCACGAAAACACATCTTAATGCCGCTCCGCTGTTTCATATAGAAGCTGCGGGAACATCTGCCTATACACTGCCACCGGAAGGGCTTCAGGTTCTGGATGAGCTGATATTTTCCGATGAGGCCGGAGACGAAAAAGAAAAGATAAAGACCATTACAGATTTTCTGTACAATTCCTATTCAAGCTTTTATCTCAGCGCTGTAAAGAACGGTTTAAGCCGGGGAAACAATAAAACATTGCCCTTAAGGATAGAACTGATAAGAATTTATACATTGGGTGTTACAGGCTTTGATACACCAGGTTCCCTGAATATTTCAGAGGAAGCCGGCCATGCTCTTACCGGAATAAAAACATACATCAATGACGATGCCTATTTTAAAAATTATAATGTTCAGAAAGCCAATCAGATCCTTAATGAAGGAATCAGTTATGTTTCCGTGAATAAAGATTTTGAAACCTTTGACAGAATTGAGTTTTATAAAAAATACATTCAGCCTCTGTATGAAGAATTTGGGAAATGGGACGGAAGAGCAGACGACCTTAAAGAATTTTCCGGCTGGAACGTAAAGAGTAAAAATCTATTCAGCAGCGATTTCCTGGACCCGTACTTCTATACTTTGCTGCAGTCTTCTGAAGATAATAAAGAACTCCGCAGTTTGGGAAAATCTATTTTCTATGATCAGAATTTGAGTCAAAACGGCAAAATGAGCTGTGCGGCCTGTCATCTTCAGGAAAATGCTTTTACAGATCTTAAAGTAAAGTCCCAGAGCAATGTGGAAGGTAAAACAGTTCTGAGAAATTCTCCGTCTTTGTACAATGCTGTTTTTGCCAAAAGATTTTTCTATGATCTTCGCGCCTTTTATTTGGAACAGCAGGCAGAACATGTGATTTACAATGATGATGAGTTCAATACCAGTTATGAGGACATCATCAGAAAATTAAAAACAAAGCCTGAGTATAAGAAAGCTTTCCGTACTGCTTTTAAAGACGGTAAAATAAACAAAGAAAATTTTTCCAAAGCTTTAAGTTCTTATGTAGCTTCTCTGTATTCTTTTGACAGTGATTTCGACCGTTTTATGAGAAATGAAAAAGAAGTCTCTGAAGATGTTAAAAAAGGATACAACCTGTTTATGGGAAAAGCCAACTGCGCAACATGTCATTTTGCACCACATTTTTCAGGTCTTGTACCGCCGTTTTTCAATGAGAATGAATCCGAAGTTTTGGGCATAACCATTAAGCCCGTTAATCAGCTTCCTGTTCAGTTGGACCAGGATCTTGGAAGAGGGAACAGCCCTGTGAAAAAAGAAAAATCATGGATCTATGATTATTCTTTTAAAACCGTTACGGTAAGAAATATTGCTCTTACCAAACCCTACTTTCATAACGGGGCCTTCAATACCCTGGAAGAAGTTATGGACTTCTATAACGAAGGCGGAGGTGAAGGACTCGGCTTAAAGATGAAAAATCAAACGCTGCCACCGGATAAACTGAAACTTACAAAAACAGAGATTAAGCAGGTCATTGCTTTCCTGAATTCATTAACGGATATCAGTAAGGCCAAGTGATGTTTGAGAGTTTTAGAGCAGGAGGGTTTGAGGGTGAGAGTTTTTAGAGTGTGAACTGTAAGATTAGGAATATCAGTAATGGATTAGGTTTTAATGATAAATATAAATTATGTCATTTAGTCAATATTTCCACTTTCCTAAGTAAATACTGGGAGAGTTATATCAACTATGTCATTCATTTTATCTAAACCTTGAACTTTAGACTCTCCAACACTCAAACTTAAAAGCATTATTTAACAATTATTTAATTCCCTTAACATTGGGTTATGAATTAATTAATATTCTCCGCTCTATATTTAAACTCCTATTAACAGAGGTGCCGTGCTAAAAAAATAGTTTTGCAGAGTCTAATAAATCTATTAAAAAATGAAGAGAAAATTACTTACAATTGCGGCGCTGGCTATGGTGGCTGGTTTTAGCGCACAGGCACAGACCTTTTTATTCAGCAAGAACTCATCCTGGAGCTATAAAGATAACAACCAGGCTCTGGCAGATTCATGGAAAGATCAGAGCTTTGACGTTTCAACGTGGACAACAGGAAACGGACCTCTTGGATATGGAGATCCTGTAACCACTACCATCAGTTCAGGTCTTACGACTGCTTATTTTGCTAAAGATTTTACAGCAGATCTTTCAACTCTTTCAGACAATATGGAATTAGGAGTAATGAGAGACGACGGAATCGTGGTTTATCTTAACGGAGTAGAAGTGGTGAGAGACAATATGCCGGTAGGTACCATTACTTTCAGCACCCCTTCCAGTACCACGATAGATGGTGCAGCGGAGAGTGTTTATAATATTTTTTCTATTCCGAAATCTAAATTTGTAAACGGAACCAACAGAATTTCTGTAGAACTTCACAACAGAACCGGTGCCAGCTCAGATCTCAGAATTGATGCTTATTTAAAAACAACAGCTACTGTTACGCCACCTCCGGCATGTACAGGGACGCACATCAGTTGTTTTACATCGATTGTTCCCACTGCGCAAACCAATAAACTGATCATCCCGGCGGAACATAAATATCAGCTTATCTTAAAAGAATCCGATAATTATACAGAAGGAGGCGGAATGGTAGGCGGTCAGAATGATTTCACAGCCTATGTTGCGAAATTAGGGAGCAGTACCAACGGATACCTTTCTGTAAATCATGAAACGAATCCGGGAGGCGTTACCATGGCTGAGATCAATTATAATGCTTCAACAAAACTTTGGCAGCTGACAAGATCCAGAGCCGTAAGTTTCTCGGATCCAAGCCTGGTTCAGACAATCAGAAACTGTTCAGGAGGGGTTACCCCTTGGGGAACAGTTGTTACTGCCGAAGAATCTGTTACTTCCAATGACGTAAACAGTGATGGTTATAAAGATTACGGATGGTTAGTGGAAATTGATCCGGCCACAGCACAGGTTATTTCCAAAAATACAGACGGATCCAAAGGAAAGCTTTGGCAGATGGGAATTATGAACCACGAAAATGTAGTGGTAAACAGTGCCGGAACTACAGCGTATTATGGAGAGGATGGCGGAACTCATATGGTCTACAAATATGTAATGGATACTCCAAATGATCTTTCTTCGGGAAATCTTTATGTATTAAAACTTGATCAGGGATTAAGTACTTCCGGAGATCCTGTGGGAACTACAGCCACATGGATTCAGGTTCCGAATAAAGTAAAAGCAGATCAGAATAATACAACCGCTCTTGCCCAGTCCTTAGGAGGAACAAGATTTAATGGAGTGGAAGATGTAGACATCAGCCCTTTAGATGGGAAAATTTATTTTACAGCAAAAGGATTGGATAAAATATACCGTCTTCAGGATAACGGAACAACTGCTTCTCAGGTAGAAACTTTTGCAGGAGGCGCTTCTACAGCTTATTCTTTCAACACCCCTCAGGGAATGAAATCTGAAGCATGGGGTGATGGAAACGACAACCTTACGTTTGACGAACTTGGAAACCTTTGGGTACTTCAGGATGGTGGAAAAAACTACATCTGGGTAATCGCTCCGGATCATACACAGGCTAATCCTAAAGTGAGACTTTTCGCTTCAATGCCTGCAGGATCAGAACCTACAGGACTGACGTTCACACCGGATCATAAATTTGGTTTCTTCTCGATTCAGCATCCGGACTCTACGATTTCTACGGATATTGATGCTACAGGAAACACAATTGATTACAGAGGAAAATCAGCTACCATCGTTATTGCTTTGAAGCAAAACTTAGGAACAGCCGGTGCATTGGGAACTGTTGATACCCAAAATACTGAAAGCACAGTTGAGGTAGCTCCGAATCCTACTTCCGGAATCGTTAAGATCAATTCACCAAAAGGATTGAAAGACATTTCTGTAACGGCATACAGCCTGGATGGGAAAATCGTTTATACGAAGAAATTCAGTGGAGTTAACAGATCATTGGATCTTGATTTTACCCATCAGCTTGAAGGTTCACGAGTTCTTGTATTAAATATTGAAGCAGAAGGCGGTTTCCAGAAGACTGTCAAATTATTAAAAAAGTAAATTATTAATATCCGGTTTCGGGGGGGGGGGGGGGGGGG
>NZ_JBSIBX010000014.1:0-144025 GCF_058245105.1 Chryseobacterium sp. UF-81
GAATAGTACTGTAATCTCATGTCTATGTTGTGAATTGCTTTCAAAAATTATTATCTTAGTGATTAGTCACAGCCATAGCTGCTATCCTTTGATGGCCGGCCAAGTTGTGAATTGCTTTCAAAAATTATTATCTTAGTGATTAGTCACAGCGAATTCTGTGTCAGATAAATATTATTCTGTGTTGTGAATTGCTTTCAAAAATTATTATCTTAGTGATTAGTCACAGCAAGGTTTCTTTTTTATTATTGCGTCTCATTGTTGTGAATTGCTTTCAAAAATTATTATCTTAGTGATTAGTCACAGCAGTAACATTTGAACAGGTTTTAACATCACGGTTGTGAATTGCTTTCAAAAATTATTATCTTAGTGATTAGTCACAGCTTGGCGTCAATCTTCGTTTTAATGTTCGCCGTTGTGAATTGCTTTCAAAAATTATTATCTTAGTGATTAGTCACAGCGTTTCTTTTCGTCTGCCATAATCCGGGGTAGTTGTGAATTGCTTTCAAAAATTATTATCTTAGTGATTAGTCACAGCCACACCGCTATACAATTCTTCGTCGATGTCGTTGTGAATTGCTTTCAAAAATTATTATCTTAGTGATTAGTCACAGCAGACTATTCGGGCGGTACGCGCGTTAGTGGGTTGTGAATTGCTTTCAAAAATTATTATCTTAGTGATTAGTCACAGCGCAAGACGTACCGCCGTCTATTAACCCGCTGTTGTGAATTGCTTTCAAAAATTATTATCTTAGTGATTAGTCACAGCCCTAGCGTATCGAAAGTAGCCACGCCGTTAGTTGTGAATTGCTTTCAAAAATTATTATCTTAGTGATTAGTCACAGCCCCATTTTGTCGGCACTTGTATAACTTCGTGTTGTGAATTGCTTTCAAAAATTATTATCTTAGTGATTAGTCACAGCAAAATTCGCCGCCGCCATCGTCGCCCGTCAGTTGTGAATTGCTTTCAAAAATTATTATCTTAGTGATTAGTCACAGCGAGATAAAACAGGCTATATTTATCTTTACCGTTGTGAATTGCTTTCAAAAATTATTATCTTAGTGATTAGTCACAGCGAAGGCTGTCTTTCACAATCAAACCACGCCAGTTGTGAATTGCTTTCAAAAATTATTATCTTAGTGATTAGTCACAGCGGATTTTCGTATCTTTACATAGTCAAACAAGTTGTGAATTGCTTTCAAAAATTATTATCTTAGTGATTAGTCACAGCATCTTGATTCGACATTCCATTGGTCGAAGTGTTGTGAATTGCTTTCAAAAATTATTATCTTAGTGATTAGTCACAGCTTTTCATGCTGTATTCTTTAATAATTTTATGTTGTGAATTGCTTTCAAAAATTATTATCTTAGTGATTAGTCACAGCGAACATGGATCAGTACCATGATGTGAATACGTTGTGAATTGCTTTCAAAAATTATTATCTTAGTGATTAGTCACAGCCTCAAAATTTAACCCACTGAATAACAGTGGGTTTATTTATTATTTAGGATTTAAAAATTAGAATAATTCAAGCTGCTGGAAGGTTGGTGGTGGCTCTTCTTTATTTCTGGCAAAAAAGATTTCAATGTCACCAAATTGTTTATCTGTAATACACATAATGGCTACTTTTCCGGCTTTAGGAAGCATAAATTTTACTCTTTTGATGTGGACCTCAGCATTTTCTCGACTCGGACAATGGCGCGCGTACATTGAGAATTGAAATAATGTAAATCCATCATCAATAAGCGCTTTCCGGAAACGGTTCGCATCTTTCATATTAGCCTTGGTCTCAGTTGGCAGATCATATAGTACTAAAACCCACATAATTCGGTACGCATTAAACCTTTCAGCATTCATATCAGTTCAGGATAAGAGATCAGACGTTTTTCTCCTGTATAACATTTATAAAGTGAAGTAACTGTTGTTTTTACAGCTACCATTAATGGTCTAGTTTTATTATCAATCTTTACATCTTTTGTTGCAATCTGCAATATGTGAGCTTTAAACTCTTTTGTCAGCTCATCAGAATTTGATTTTTTTGTTAGCCAACCCATAACCAGTATATCAACAAAGGGGCGATAAGGCTCCATCAGATCATCGGCAAGACAATAAGGATTATATTTATTTTTATGAAAAATTCCTAAAACAGGCAGCAATCCTGTTTCTACAACTGCTCTGGCAACAATACTTCGTAAAACAGAATATCCGAAATTGAAAAACTGATTGGGAGAATCTCCAAAACGCTCTCTAAGAAAATCCAAATTGATAAGATACTTCCAGTAATGTTGAGCAGCAATGCCTTCCATATTGGTAATGTCGCCACTTTTTACATTTTTTTGATATTCCAGCATTGGTTCATAATAATTACCTAATCTTAACAAAACTTCTTTCTGGTTTTCAATTTTGCATTCAATAGTTTGTTTCCACAGCTGTTTTTTAAGTGGTTCGCTGGCTTGTAACTGATCTTTCACTCTATCAGAGTGTTCAGTATGTCCATACATCGGCAGCATTATTCCGTGTGGTAAATGATGAGCGTCACAACTTATTATTACAATATTATTTCCCATCATTTTCTGAATTAGATTATGTGAAATTGTAATTTGAAAATGATCTAACATCAATAACCCTAAATCTTCTACAGGAACACTTCCCTTCTCCAATTTCGTTTCAGGACAAAGAATTTTCATCTGCTCATCTTTGAGTTTCAGATATGCCGGATTTCCTATATAGATTGAGCGGGTGATCATTTATTATGCTTTGAGATATTACCGAGACGATCTATTTTCAGTTTAATACAATTCTCTTTAATCATTGATCCGTCAATTGCACGTTCCATTTTATTTAAAGTTGAAAATTCTGCTTTGTTAGCAATAGATGTGGCAACATCTTGTCTAATAAAAAAAATCTGACTTCCTGAGAAACTGACTACTTTATAAATATTCCTCTGCTTCTCTTTTACTAAATTCTTAAAATCGATACTATGCATATTTTCAAGCTCATCTCCCGAAGGGATATAGACTAAATCATTCGGAGAAAGTAAAAAATCTTCTTTATTCTTAAATGAAACAGAATCCAACCCTTGTTTTTGTCTTTCAATGACTTCATTTAGTGGAATGGTTTCATAGCTTCTTTTTCCTTTACCATCTGTATATACTGCAAAAAACAGATTTGTACCTTTGGCAGCTTCCACATATTTATCTTTTTTATTTCCTGTTTGACCCACAGGGAATTTGCTTCCCAATTCAAAAATCCTAACTTTACTGATAGGCTGATGTAGTTTACCGTCATTAAAATTTTCAATATTCTTATTCAAATCTTCAATTCCTTCTGGTGAAAATGCTACTTCAGAGCTTCCTTTAAATTCTAAATAATTCTTTAGAATCTTCTGAATACCCATATCTGTAATTGAGTTTATTGTTTTCAAATCAAATGAAGCATCCAAACTCTTTCTTGTTGCAGTTAATATTTTCCCTTTCGGGACTTTAACCCAGGATAAATCTACTTTCCCTGAAACAGTTTCTTTATGCATCGGCTTTCGTATCGCCCAATTTACCCCCTCCTGTTTTACTAATTCTTTTGTTTTAACACCATCTTTTTCAACCCATTTTTCGTAATAATTAGTGGCTTTATTAATCACCCGTAAGTTTTGTTTAAAGCTGATAATTATTGTCTCTAATTTATTTTTAGCATCAACAGTAAAACTATCCCAGGGTTTCAAAAACTGTTTAGGAATTTCTTTCTCTGTTTTTTTGCTAGTTTGAGGATGATTGTAAACTACCTTTTCAAACTTCATCAGCTTTCTTTTTAAATCATATCTTTTTATATCAGATTTTGCTGATTGATTATTAAGCAGGTTAATATGGTCTTTGGTTGCACATGCGATTACCAAAGCATCCATGGCATGATGACGATGGTCTATTCTTTTCTTAGAGAAACCTTTTGAAAGCTCAATAGGAACAGTAGGTAAGAACTTCTGATGGTTTTCGTTCCAAGCTGTAAAATTATTCGAATTGGTCAATTGATTCATCCTTTCAAAACGAGGAAGTATTAATTCGTTCCAAATATCATTCAATCCCCAGTCTTGTTTCAGTTGTGTTGTGACCTTTCCATTTCCTGGAATAATATTTTTAGAATTTACGCCTTCATCAGTTCCATCTTCTACCCGAACAATATGGGAAAGCACTCCTGAAATATATTTACTGATGTGCCGTGTATCATTTAATTGGCGTTCAATCATTTTTTCAGGAATATCCTCTAAAAGAAGCTTAGTTCTTTTACTCCGGTTTTTGGCATAATGCTTCTTTACAAAATCTTCATAAGCTTCGACTTCAAATACCCTCACAGTTTTTCCAAAGCCACATTCTACTGTAGCTCCATGAAACTGTTTGATAAAACCGAGTCCGATATAGTTATCTTTTAATTTATTAACCGCAGACTCGCAGATAATTTTATTGTTAAAGCTATCATCGAAATAACGGCTTTGGGGGATAATATGCTCAATTTCATATTCCGGTGTAAATAATTTATTCAATGGAATAATTTCTCCGGTATAGGGCGAGCGGTACTTTTGCTCAAGCCAAAGCTTATAACGTTTTAAATCTGAAGAAGGTGGCTGTGCTGTTTTACTGATTTTTAAATATTCATCTTCAATTTCAATTTCAGAATTTAAAACACCCTCTTCATAAATCTTAAGAATTTCCTGCTGCATCGGTGAAAAAGGACGAACATTTTCCACCTCATTATCATTCATCATTTCGGCTAACAAAGCTTTGATGCGGAGATTGGTATTCTCGTTTTCTGTAACCATATTGGTCAGTTTTTTACGGTCTTCTGCAGTGTTTTTCATTTCCCTGCCTAATTCGATATGAATCTCATTGAAGAAATCTTTTGCACCATTCCCATATTTAACCCAAATATCTTTCACGACACGAAGAGTCTCTGTAATCACCTGCTCTACGATTGGATTACGAAGTGAGTGCTGTCTGAATTCTTTTAAAAACTCTTCCAAATCATCTGCAGAATTCCATTTTCCTAAAACAGAGGCTTCTGAATGACGGCCATAAACTACATATTGCGCTAACCATAGTGGCAAACCCTGAAAATGATTTTCTTGCGTAAGATGTAATGCTTTTTCCCTGACTCTATCTTTTATATTTTCATCAAATTCGCCTGTGATGATTTTTCCAATTCTTTCCTGAGATTCTCCATCAATACTTTCCCAATTCCAATATTTCCCCAAACGCAACATGGGCAAGAGTTTTTTGATAGCTTTTTCTGAGAAAGAACCATATTCACTTTTAAAAGGAGGAAATTTTTTAAAAGTTTCAAAAAATGATTTTTCATCCAAGTTCTTCTTACGAGCAAATGATTTTAATGCTTTTTCGTATTCTGTTTTATCTTTGACAGAATAGATCATATGCCATATACTGTGTTCTATTTCCTTCGTCAGGAAATTGACCGGACAATTTTCAACTTTTTCGAGCCTTGTCGAAATCATTATTTTGGTTTCATTGCAAGGATATTTTTTGTCTTCTACATAATTCCATCGATGTGTTTTTTCATTTAACTTAAAATGTTTAAGCAATGCTTTTTGGTCAATCTCCTTTCTGCTATTTAAAAAGTCAAACAGGGCTTCGTAATCTTTTATATTACTTAAAAACTCGTTTGTTGCATTCGTATCATCAGTTTTACTGTAAATATTCAAATTAAACATCCACTGCCAAATACGGAATTCCTGATAATAAGGATTTGATTTTGGAATCGTTTTCAAATATTGTATCTGTTCCACTCCATCTTTATATTTATATTTTCTGGACTCCAGAGTACAATTGGAAACAGAAGATTTCTGACTTCTTAAAGGTCTTTGATAAAAAATAATATCATCCAAAAATAAATGAACAAAATCTTTTTTACTCAATGTTATTTGATGAGCTTCATTATTACGGTATAGTTCTCTTATACAGTCATTATACAAATCCGTATTTTGCAATTCCAAGTGAAATTCTTTTTGCTTTTCCAGGATTTGTCTCAGTTCAGCTTTATAAAATTTTCTTTCAATCGTACGAACGAGTTTTCCTTTAATTTTTTGCTTAGAATTTTGAAGTAAGGCATCATAAATATATGCTCCGACAGTTTTATGAGATTTATCGATTTCCTGTTCCGTTTTCTTTTTTACAAGCGTCCAGTCATTTTCACTTGGTGCACGAAAACTCCTTTTCTCATTTCCTTCCTTATCAGTTTTAACACTTCCATCATCATTTAGATCAATCGTTACGATAAAATCTCTTATCTTATCTTTCCAATCAAATAAAGAGATTTTGCTCGAACGCCTATAGATCCATCCGTTCTCTAAAATCAATGAATACCAAATGTCTGGTTTTCCTCTTTGAGGATCGTCAGCTAAAACATCCACAATTTTTAAAGAATAAAATTCTACCAATTTATTAGGATTTTCTTCCTCTTCTTCACCACGTAATTGGTAATACCCTCGCTTCTGATTAAAGTTCAAAAGAATCCAGGCCAATTCTTCTTTCTCTATTTTTTGAGTAAGTGCCTTTTTTCGAAGATAATAAATTGTCCAGTCAGAAGGAATTTTCTTATTATTTTCTAAAAGATGAGGCTGATGTTTTTTGAAATCTGACAGCATTTCTTCAAAAGAATTTTTAAAAATAAATCTACTGCTATCATAAACCAGTTTGGGTTCGGATTCTTCTTTGAATTTCCCAAATCTTTTTTCAAAATCAATCTGAGAGGAATAGTGTTCCGGCAAAAATCCTAAGACATTCAAAACCCGGTGAAGTCTTTCCCTGCGTAATAAAAATCTTTCACGCAGCCTCCTTACCCCTCTATAGCCTGTACGCTCTGCTGTTTGAGAAACAGAATTGCCTTTTCCAAATTCACCTAAAATATCCTGAGACATAGGAATAATCCGGCTTCCCATTCCAAGAATCTTACCTTGTTTATTTTTAAAATCCTGCTGAACCAGTGCCCAACCGATAGAATTTGTTCCTAAATCTAATCCAAGTATATTTTTCATATTGACTATCAATTATTTAGATAAAAATAAAACGTTTATTTTTTAACTCCGTACCAATTTAATAAAATTATTTATATTTGTTTTAAATATAGGTAAGTATTCGACTGACGAGTTGAATATGCTAAGGTCCAAACTTAACATACATCTCTCCCGAGGATATGTAACAAACCTATACAAATGCTAACTACACAAAAACTAAAATTTTGATCAAAATTTAAGATTGTGCGGAGTTAGTTGTGAATTGCTTTTACAATTGGCTACTCATCTTTTGAGTAGCCTTTTCTAATTCTTATATTGAAGCTATCTTCCTTGTATTATTTATCTTATTTTTCATAACTATATAAAAATAGAAAGAAAAAAGTTATTCAAATTATGGGTTTCCGTAAATCAACTAATCAATTTTTAATTTATATTTGTCTTAATAATTTTGAAAAGCAATTCACAATAAGGATTATTCCGTTGTGAAAACATTTAGCGCCTCGACTATCTTCGGGGCATTTTTTAACTTCACATTCTATTATTTCTAGATAATAGTTTTGCAGAAATTCTAAAGTATCTATATGAACATGTAAAACTATTTGAGATAAAATTTATGTATTCTTATGATTACTCATAAATCTACGTGATCAACTGCAACTACACAAAAGCCTTTAAAATAAATAGTTTTAAAGGCTTTTGTGTTTTAATGCGAAAAACAATTCTTTAGAATAGCTCCATTTGATTAATAAAGATTTTAATATCTCGAAATCACCACCCAGGCTGAGCCGGTACTTTGCACTACAATTGCTCTTCCCCAATCACTGTTATTCAAACCATAATTGGTAAAATTGCCTCCGTTAATCCTAAAATTTCCATTAACAGTAACATTTCCAGCTGTATCATTGACCAGATTATAAACTTTTCCTTGATTGGCTGCCGTTGCAGCCGGAAGTGAAATATTTCCTGTAACAAGGATGGTGTAATCATCTGCTGCAACAGGCCCTGAAGACATTGTCCGTATTTTTGCATTTAAAGATGAAGCATCTTTCCAGGATAACGTTCCGGCCCCGTCTGTCGCTAAAACCTGACTGGCCTGCCCGCTCGTTCTTGGAAAAGTATAATTTCCCTGTGGGGTACCGGAAGAATCTTTATAAGAAAAAGTAACTCCTTTAAGCTTTTCAAGGGTAATATCTGTTGATCCTGTCCCAACTCCATTATGGCTCAAGGCAAGATTACTGATACTTCCATTACTTATCCCCCATATAGAAGCATTTACACTTTGATCCAGGTTATTTGAAACTAAGGCAAAGGATCCACCGGTAGACTCTGAAAAAGCAGCAATGCTTCCTCCACCTAACCCATTATTGGATTGTAAACTGCTTATTCCCGGCCTTGTCATTACTACACTTGTATTTGTAGCAGCAGAAAGGTCACTATTATCAGCATAATAAAATCCATTGGCTGTTGTTCCTAGAAGATGGGTATCTATACCAAAATAGCTGCTTCCGCTTCCGTATTGAGCCTTCATATCACCTTTCACTTCAAATTGTCTGTCGGACACAGCATCAGCAGCAGTAAATCCAATCCCTACCTTTCCATTTTGATAAATGTTCTGACCATTAGAGGTGGCAGGATTGGCTGTATTTTGTAAATTCCATGGAGATGCGGAAATTCCGGTATTCAGCTTTACCCATTTATCCAAATCTCCGTTAAAATAGTAATATCCAACGGTGGTTACGTCAGCAGTTTGCCCACTTAAAGCCCCTGCAGCAGTTACATATACTAATGCTCCTGTTTGTAAAGGTGTATAAAGTTTAAGATTGAGTTGGTCACCTGTAATTCTTGGTGCGATAATCCCGTCAAATTTTGAGGTATCGGCCGGATTTCCAGCTACATCCAGTGTTGCGTTCGGAAGATCTGTATTAATACCGACTTGACCAAAACTAAAAGACCCTACCAATAATAGGGCAGGAAATAATTTTCTTAACATATCTATTTGTTTTTTATTAACAAATATATAATTAATTTGAATATTTTGTCATTTTAAAATCAATTAAGATAAATATCTATAAAAAAAGACAGCTTTCACAGCTGTCTTCATAATATTATGTTAAGTTTGTAGTTACTTTAAATCAAATCTGTCAGAATTCATCACTTTAACCCAGGCAGAAACAAAATCATTTACAAATTTTCTCTGGGCATCGGAACTCGCGTACACTTCCGCAATCGCTCTCAATTCAGAATTGGAACCGAATACAAGATCTGCACGGGTCGCTGTCCATTTTGGCTGTCCTGTCGACCGATCGGTTCCCATATACAGTTCCTGATCTTCCGAAATAGCTTTCCATTGCGTTCCCATGTCGAGAAGATTAACAAAAAAGTCATTGGTAAGTACTCCCGGACGGCTGGTAAATACCCCATGTTTTGATCCGTCAAAATTCGTGTCCAGTGCACGCATTCCGCCTATAAGTACGGTAAGCTCTGGTGCCGTCAGGGTTAAAAGCTGTGCCTTATCAATTAGTAAGGATTCTGTAGATACACTGAATTTCTTTTTCAGATAGTTTCGGAATCCATCTGCTGCAGGCTCCAGATAGCTCATGGATTCTACATCGGTCTGTTCCTGTGAGGCATCCATTCTTCCGGGTGCAAAAGGAACTTTGATATCATGCCCTGAATCTTTTGCGGCTTTTTCAACGCCTGCACTTCCTGCAAGAACAATTACATCTGCCAATGATACTTTTTTATTGACAACTTGAGTGTTATTGAATTCTTTTTGAATATTTTCCAAAACCCCTAAAACTTTCTGAAGCTGAACAGGGTTGTTTACCTCCCAATCTTTCTGAGGAGCCAGCCTGATTCTCGCTCCGTTGGCACCACCGCGCTTATCACTTCCTCTGAATGTGGATGCGGAAGCCCATGCAACAGATACTAATTCTGAAACATTTAATCCTGAATTTAATATTTTCTCTTTTAGGAGGTCAATATCCGCATCATTGATCAGTTCATGATCAACCTGAGGAATTGGGTCCTGCCAGATCAGTTCTTCCTGAGGTACATCCGGTCCCAAATATCTTGCTTTAGGTCCCATATCTCTGTGGGTAAGCTTAAACCATGCTCTGGAGAAGGCATCTGCAAATGCATCCGGATTTTCATAGAAATGTCTTGATATCTTTGCATACACAGGATCCAGCCTTAAGGAAAGATCTGTTGTCAACATTGTAGGTCTATGTTTTTTTGCCGGATCAAAAGCATCAGGAATGATCTCTGCCCCGTCTTTGGCGACCCATTGGTGAGCTCCGGCAGGGCTTTTCGTCAGTTCCCATTCATTTTCAAATAAATTTTTAAAGAAATAATTGCTCCATTCGGTTGGTGTTTCCGTCCAGGTTACTTCCAGGCCACTGGAAATAGCATCTGTCCCTTTTCCTGATTTATAAGTACTGCTCCATCCTAATCCCTGAAGTTCAATTCCCGCTGCTTCCGGCTCTTTTCCAACGTTATCAGCAGGCCCCGCTCCATGCGTTTTTCCAAAAGTATGTCCGCCGGCAATTAAAGCTACAGTTTCCTCATCATTCATTGCCATGCGTCCGAAAGTATCACGGATATCTTTGGCAGCTGCAATAGGATCAGGATTTCCGTCCGGACCTTCAGGATTTACATAAATAAGTCCCATCTGTACGGCAGCAAGAGGTTTTTCGAGGTTTCTGGAGTGAATATCTCCGTCTGCATCATCATCAGTTGGAAGTACTCCCCTTCCTTCTACTACGCCTTCAGAACCGTGAGCATAACGCAGATCACCTCCAAGCCATGTTTTTTCTGTACCCCAATACACATCCATGTCCGGTTCCCAAACATCTTCACGCCCTCCTGCAAAACCGAACGTTTTAAAGCCCATAGATTCCAGAGCGATGTTTCCTGTAAGGATCAAAAGGTCTGCCCATGAGATCTTATTTCCATATTTTTGCTTGATAGGCCAAAGTAGTCTTCTGGCTTTATCTAAGCTCACATTATCAGGCCAGCTGTTCAGAGGGGCAAAGCGCTGCTGTCCTGAACCTGCTCCTCCTCTTCCGTCACCAACACGGTAAGTACCGGCACTGTGCCATGCCATACGGATAAACAGGGGACCATAATGCCCGAAATCGGCAGGCCACCAGTCCTGAGAATCTGTCATTAATGCATGGAGATCTCTTTTTACAGCTTCAAGATCAAGGCTTTTGAATGCTTCCACATAGTCAAAATCTTTATCCATAGGATCTGAAAGAGATGAGTGCTGGCGCAGGATGTCTACCCTAAGCTGATCGGGCCACCAGTCAAGATTCTTGGTTCCGCCGCCGGCCACAGCTTCTTTTTTCATTGTTCCGTTGTGGAACGGACATTTACTAATGTCATTCAAATCTTTTTCCATTGTCGTTTATTTTTATGTTGATATACAATTTCTATTTTTATAAACACAAACTTACAAAGCTTAACCGATAAATACAATCTATTAATTTTTATTTAAACAATAGTTAAAAACTATAATAAATTGAATTTTACATCATTGTTGCCTACAGGATCTTAAAAGAGGTAATAATGCAATTAAGTTAATAAAAATTCAGGAACAGGTATATAAAAAGCAAGACCAGGCTGCCATATTTAGAATGATTCAAATGAGTATTTATGTTTTGATAATCAATTCGTTCGATTTAATAAATTTTGATTATTTTTATAGTTCAAGAATATAATTGATATGAAAAAAATCCTGGTTGTTCTGCTTGTTGCATTTATTATTATACAGTTTTTTCCGATCGACAGGACCAATCCGGCTCCAACGCCGGGAATGGATTTCCTTAAGATTAAAAACACGCCGGAACCTATTGCAAAGATCATCAGAACTTCCTGCTATGACTGCCATTCCAATGAAACTGAATATCCGTGGTACGCCAGCATTTCACCAGCTTCATGGTTTGTTAAAAATCATATAGAAGAAGGCAGAAAGCATCTTAATTTCTCTACTTTTGCAGTATATGAACCTAAGAGGCAGGCTCATAAACTGAAAGAATGCATAGAAATGACAGAAAAAGAGGAAATGCCACTGGAATCCTATTATGTAGGCCATCAGGATGCCAAATTAACAGCTGAACAACGTAAGGAGCTGGTAAAGTATTTCAAACAAGTAAAAGAAGATACCGAAAGGAAGATGCTATTTTAAAAAATCAAAGTCATGAAGGAGAAATGGGAAGATAAGCATATCGTATTTTTTGACGGCGACTGCGGCTTCTGTAATTTTTGGGTGCAATGGGTCCTTGAACGGGATAAAAATGACAGATTTATGTTTGCATCCCTGCAGTCTGATTTTGGACAGAAATTTCTGTCTGAAAGAGGTCTTGAAACTAAAGCATTCAATACCCTTTACCTTTGGAAACCGGGACAGTATTACTTCATCAAGTCACGTGCGGTACTTCAGATTGCTGCTGTATTGGGTGGTATTTACAAGCTGTTGGCCACAGGAAAAGTAATTCCTGTATCTTTAAGTGATCCTATATATGACCTTATCTCAAGAAACAGGATAAAACTGGCCAACCAGAAATGTTTTCTTCCGGATGGTGAGCAAAAAAAGAAATTTATTGAAATATAACTTAAATTCTGAATTGCAGACTAAAGCTCATTTCTCTTGATCAGTACTTTAAATAATAAAAAAAGCAAAGATGAATTCATCCTTGCTCTTCTTAAATTTTTATTGGTTCAATGACCAGATTGAGTAACTGTTTGGCGGAGCCTGAACTTTTACCCATTTATCTCCCTGCGTGGTTGGATACCAGCCAGAATTACCTGTAAAATCTTTTATCTGCTTACTGCTCCAGTTGGTCTCTATCCATCTTTCCTGCCAGCTTGATGAATTATTGATATAAACGACCAGACCGGGATTCCCGTTATAGCCATTACGTCTTGCAATATATTCATCATTATCCGTATAGAGTATGGAAGTGGTTCCCGTAGCTTTATTATTGTGAATCCAGATCAAATTGTTCAGCCTTTCTTTGTTTAACCATTCTTCGTAGTCACGGTAAAAAATGGTAGGATACCCCTCGTGAGTAAGGATATAGGCGTAGGCTGGCATTTTGTTGTTAATGATGTCGGTATCATGATTGGCTACGAAAGTCACTGCTTTATATGGGTTTCTTTTCCACATCATGTCATCATTCAGAACATTTAAATTCCCGTTGTCAAAAGCTTCATCCATTTTATAGTAGGCCGCAAAATCAAATACAGAGCTGTTCGCGTTATTGGCCCACCATTCCAGGGTATTTACGTTGGAATCCCACAGCTCGCCAACGGAAAATCCACCTACGTTGGAATTCCAGTTATTGACCACCCAAGGGCCGAAGCCTTTGACATAATCAAATCTCCATCCGTCAAATTTCATGACATTCTTATAATATTTCCCTACAGAATCATCTCTTCCCCAGAGCCAGTCCTGTACATAAGGATTGGCATGGCACAGGTCCGGAAATCCTCCGAAAGCACCTTCATCATTATTCCCGTAAGAATTTTTGTAGAAGTCATTATAGCTTCGCTGAAATTTTCCGGAAGCCACTCCTGAAAAATCTGTCCAGGTATTCGTTCCGGTGAAAGGATTGGCCTGAGACTGGCCGCCACTGTTATGATTGATGACAATATCTGCATACACCTGCATATTTTCTGCATGGGCTTTTGTGATCAATGCTTCCAGCTCGGTCCGGGAGCCAAAACGGGTTTCTACACTTCCGTTCTGGTTAAAATTTCCGAAATCATAGTAATCTGTAGGATCATATCCCATAGAATAAGCTCCATTCTGAGCTTTTGAAGCGGGTGGAAGCCATACTGCACTAATTCCGGAGTCGGACCAGCCTGTAAGCTTGTCTTTCACAGTGTTCCACCAATTTCCACCCTCGGGAACATCCCAGTAAAACCCCTGCATCAGGACCCCGCCTCCGGGACCGGATACAAACTTTCCGGCTACAGATCCGCTTCCTGTACTGAAGGGCCGCCCGTCATGGTTGGTAACATTTACGGTTTTAGCATGAACTTCTTCTTTCTGAAGGCTTTCATTATCGTTTTCATCACTGCTCCGACAGGAACTTAAAAGTACTAAAGACAGCATCGAAACTAAGAAATGTGTTTTTTTCATACGTGTATTTTAATTATTAATCTATTAACTAAATTACAATTTTATTGAAACAAAACATATAAAATACAAAAAATTTTCATTTTCACCAAAAGATTCCCGACAATGGCTGTATAAAAAATTCATTAAAAAATCATAAACTTTTAATAATTTCAAAGCAATTTTTCTTTTAATCCATATATTTGCATACTATGGAATACAATACCCAAAAAACTCAGCTTCATATGCCGGAATACGGCAGAATTATACAGCAGCTGGTTGAACGCTGCAAAGAGCTCCCTACCAAAGAGGAAAGGAGTGAAATGGCTATGGCCATTATCGATTTTATGGGTCAGAGAAACCCTCAGCTCCGTGACGAAGAAAATTATAAACATAAACTTTGGGATCATCTTTTCATTTTAGCGGAATATGATCTTGATGTGGATTCCCCATACCCTTTTCCTACCAGAGAACAGCTTGCCGAAAAGCCTAAAAAAATGGATTACCCTAAACTTCAGGGAGATTTTAAATTCTACGGAAAAAGTATTCTTCAGCTGATAGAAAAAGCTATCGAGCTGGAACCCGGCGACGAGAAGGAAGCCCTGATCGAAGTGATTGCCAACAACATGAAGAAATCTTATAATGTATATAATAAGGAACATGTAACGGATGACGTTATCTTCCGCCACCTGAAGGAGCTTTCTGAAAACAGGCTGGATCTTACGGGAATAGAATCTCTGGAGAAAAGCAAAATCTACTATACCAGCAATAACAACAACAGCAGAAACAACAGTAACAGCGGCAGAAGCAGCAACAGTAATAACAACAACAATAATAAAAACCAGACCAATAAGAGAAGGCATAACAACAACCATAAAAACAGAAAGTAATGAGTGGAACATTTCAGATAAGAGGAGGGAAAAGACTGCATGGTGAAATCACTCCACAAGGGGCAAAAAATGAAGCCCTACAAATTTTATGTGCTGTCCTGTTAACAGATGAGGAGGTAAGAATTAAAAATATTCCGGACATTCATGATGTAAACAGACTGATTGAAATTCTGGGCGATTTCGGGGTTAAGGTAACCAAGAATGGTCAGGGCGATTTCACATTTAAAGCTGATAAGGTCAATTTCGATTATATCAAGTCTGATGAATTTAAAAAAGACGGTGCCAAACTGAGAGGTTCCATCATGCTGATGGGCCCTATGCTTGCCCGTTATGGTGAAGCGTATATGCCGACTCCGGGAGGTGACAAGATAGGAAGAAGACGATTAGACACTCATTTCCAGGGACTTGTAGAACTTGGTGCTGAATTTAATTACGACGAGGATGAATATTTTTATTCTTTAAAAGCTAAGGAACTCAGAGGGAAGTTTATCCTTCTGGAAGAGGCTTCTGTAACCGGAACTGCGAATATTGTAATGGCCGCAGCTCTTGCCAAAGGAAAAACAAGAATTTATAATGCTGCCTGTGAACCTTATCTTCAGCAACTGTGTAAAATGCTGAACAGAATGGGTGCCAATATTTCCGGGATCGGGTCCAACCTGGTCACGATTGAAGGGGTAGAACATCTTCACGGTACGGAACACACGATGCTTCCGGATATGGTAGAGATCGGATCATGGATTGGTCTTGCTGCCATGACTAAATCTGAGATCACTATTAAAAATGTCAACTGGAGCCAGCTTGGCGTTATCCCTAACACTTTCAGAAAATTAGGAATCGAGCTTGAGCAGAGCAATGACGATATATTCATTCCTGCCCAGGAAAATTATAAGATCCAGAAGTTTATCGACGGATCTATTCTTACCATCTCAGATGCTCCATGGCCTGGATTTACACCGGATTTACTATCAATTATCCTGGTAGTAGCCACTCAGGCAAAAGGAAGTCTTCTGGTTCACCAGAAAATGTTTGAATCCAGATTATTCTTTGTGGATAAACTGATTGATATGGGTGCACAGATTATTTTATGTGATCCGCACAGGGCAACCGTAATCGGACTGAACCAGGAAGCTCCGTTGAGAGGAACTACAATGGTTTCCCCGGATATCAGAGCAGGAAATGCCCTTCTTATCGCAGCGCTTTCTGCAGAAGGAAAGTCCATCATCCACAATATCGAGCAAATCGACAGAGGTTACGAGAATATTGACGGAAGACTGAAAGCGATTGGTGCTGATATTGAAAGAATTTAGAAATATATTATTCTAATCCAATAAAAAAGCGTTCAAATTAATTTTTGAACGCTTTATTTTTTTACAGGCTTTAACGGCTACCAGCCTCCGCCGCCACCTCCGCCGCCTCCGCCACCGGAGAATCCACCACCACCTGAACCACTGCCGGAACTGGATGGTTGGGTAGATGCAGACTGTATGGACTGCGTAAGACTTGAGTTCAAGGTATTGGCAAAAGCATGATGATTCATTACACCTCCGTAATACCAGGTATTATGATATTCAGCTGCTGTTCTTTTCAACAGGTCATCAAATTTCTGTCCCCAGATCTGATCCACTCCCATGACCATGGCAAAAGGAAGCAAAGTTTCGAAAATCTGCGGGGTCATCTGAGGAGGATTATGGAATTTCAGCTGTTCGTTTTCGGCTGCCCCCATATACATTTTGAAACCATCTATCAGGGATTGTTTTCTCAGCTTTTCTTTGGAGGGCTGTTTGATTAAATATTGATAAAGTACCATTACCGAAAATGCCAGCACAAGAAAAATATAGCAGACACTAAAATTGATGCTCCCGCCATCTGTTCCTTCCTGAGAAACTACCCCTCCAATTCCTAAAGCAATACTGAGAGGAATAGGAATAAAAAATAAAAGTTTCCACGACAGTTTCTTTGCTAAAAATGCTATTAAAGCAAATGCAATAAAAATAATAATATATAAAATTACTCCGGCAAATACCTTTTCAGGCTCGGGCAATATATTATAACTTACGAATAAGCCGAAACCATACATCAGACTGATAATAAGCCATGGAAGCACCAGTTTTTTCTTATTGTTTCCTTCATTTAAAAAATCATCGTGCTGAAAACTCAGTGTTCCTTTAAAATTCTGAACAGCAGTTTCAATTTTAGAATTGTATTTCCCATCAAACTCTACAGAATCTTCAGATGCTGAGAAAAGACTGTTCATCAGGTTAATTTCTTCCTTCGGAAGGGTTTCATCTGCTTCTTTTAATTTTTTAAGTATAAAGGTTTTGGTATTGAAAAAGCCCAGCAGACCGGAATTTTCGCTTTCTATGATCTTTACATATCCTTTTACAGCAAGGCTGACAATAGCAGCCGTCAGGTATTTGTTCTTAAAGCTTTCGGAATTGATATACCCCAGAGAGGCCGGTGAAAGGTTTTCAGGAACATTGAACTGCGGATAAACGGTAGGGGTTTCCGGATCTATCCCATATTTCATCCAGGTTGAATAAAGATACAGAAGCAATCCCAGGAATATGATACATCCCCCAATCAACACTCCATATTTTTCCAGGAAAGTAGGTGGCGGAGGCGGAACCATAATTCCTTTTTTGAAACCTACCGCGATGGTAAGACCTTCATTGGCACGAAGGTCTGAAGCGCCCCATTCTATGGACTCACCGGACAGCACTTTGGCAGTACAGTTCTGGCTGTTGCTGCCGTAAGCTCCGGTATAGCAAGAGTTCTGGATAATCCCGGCTCCGGCAGGAAGGTGTACTTTTGCCGAAATAGTGTCCACATCGAAATCCCAATAGGTACCGTTTACATTCCAGTAAAACTCATCATATCCGGCAAAGAAGCCGATCTGGTTTTCTGTTTTATATTTTATTTCATAGTCATAGGTTCCGGGATCCAGGATCACATCTTTATTTCCTGCATATATTTTTAGATAGCCATCTTCTTTTTCTTCATGATAGTCTTCCTCTTCCCCGTTTTTTTTCACTGAAATAATATGATATCTTACTTTCTGGGTTTTATGGTTCAGATTTCTGGATAAAGGGAGCGCCCGAAAAATTCCTCTTTTGATATTATTTCCGAGACTGTATACTTTAATATTTTCAGTAACGGTAGCACCTGAATTTTTATCAATATCAATATCGGAATGGAAGGAAATGATTTTTTCCGGTCCGGTAATGGACAGCTGATCTGTCCGTCCCAATTCGTTCTGGGCAAAGGCTATGAAAAAAAACTGAAGAAGGAAAAGCTGCAGCAACTTTTTCATTTCTTAGAATTTTACGGTTGGAACTTCTCTTTCCGCAATATTTTCCAGTTCGAAGAAAGGCGATTTTTCAAACTTGTACATATTGGCGATAATATTGCTCGGAAAAGATTCAACTAAAGTGTTGTTCTCACGGACAGTTCCGTTATAATACCTCCTTGATTTCTCAACATCATTCTCAATAGACGTAAGCTCGCTCTGCAGTTGTTGAAAGTTGGTATTGGCTTTCAGATCGGGATACTGTTCTGCTACGGCAAACAGATTCATCATAGCCTGATTCAGGTTTTTCTCTGCTGCTTCTTTAGCCTGAACGGAATCTGCACCCACAGCCTGGGTTCTGGCTCTTATCACACTGTCAAGGGTTTCCCGTTCGTGGGTAGCATAGCCTTTCACGGTCTCCACAAGATTGGGAATAAGATCATGCCGTTTCTTAAGCATCACATCGATACTGCTCCAGGCCTCCTGAACCAGATTTTTCAATTTTACCAAACGGTTGTAGATGGATACGGCGTAAATAAGGAACATTGCAATTAAAGCAATAATAACTATGGTCATAATTTTTATGTTTTGTATTCTTTAAAAATACTGTTTTTTTGAATCGGAAGAGTAATTAATTATTTTAGCCTATTTAAGCTGAATAACTATTATTTTCAAGACATTAAGAAGAATTTGTGGAAATTTAATCAAGATCAATTATTAAGATCCTGTAAGGCCTTGTAAGGATTGTTTTAATGCATTTAACAGCTTATTAGTCTTAATGATCAGAAAACAGAAGTTTAATTATGTTGATGCCAAAACACCTATAAAAAAAGTATCCGATAAAAACCGGATACTTTCTTGTAATTAAAACTATATGAATCTCCCCTAAAAATACTTACGGCAGTTATATTCCACCATGGTACTTAAAAGTTTATTTTTATTCAGATAAAATTCCAGCTGCTGGTAATCTTCTGAATTAACATTAATGTATAACTGTACCGAACCAAAACTGTTTCCGTTGATATATTCTACATTAGCAGACAGCACCCTGTGACAGATCCCGAACTGATTATAGATGGTATTCATTAAATGCTCAAATTTCATTTTGCCATTTAATTCTATTTCAAGTATCAGTTCTTTTTTAGGCAGGCCCATTTTGTTGGGTAATACCTGCAGCGTAGGATTAGGTGTAATCATCACTAAACAATTTTTTGGTTAAACATTTTCTAGATCATGGTTGCTTTTGCGTTAAATCTTTGACAAAAGTATAAAAAATTATTAGTCCACCAAATTAGTGGACTAATAATTTTAAATTTTAACTAAAATTTTTTTTAAGTTTAATATTAAAGAATTACTACATCAAACTTTTTGGTCCAATTTTTAACCAAAAAAATACCCCTAAAGATCATTGCATCTTTAAGGGTAATGTTATTCCTTAAGCGTCATTTATAATTCTCCTACCCTTTCCAGCTTTTCTGAAGCAGCCAGCCCATTGGGATTGCATCCCGGTTGCCCTTCAGGAACTTCCAGATTCTTCTTTTTGTAAAATTCTGTCCAGAATTCATTGGTTTTACCGGTTTTCGGATCAATAAATGTCATAGGCTCCAGCCTGAATATATGGTTCTCCCTGAATGCTCTTTCAATATAATCTGAGCAGTAGTAAGAGTTTTCGTCCAGGATATAGTTGAAATTATATGGCTTCCCTATCATGGATTCTGCTTTTTTAAGAGCAGCCGGAATAGATTTCTGATATTCGGGCCTGAGGCGGTAGATTATTACTTTCTGACCGTCATCAGCCTGATCTTTAAGAAAAGATATCAGATCCTGTTTTTGAGAACCTCCTTTGGGAGCCGCGTGCAGAACGTACCAGTGATTGTTTTGTTTTTCTACAATTCCAATATGATCAAACGAGGCCTCTTTCTGCTTTTGAGTAACATTATTGATCGCTCCCGAGAGGCCGGTTTCTTTTGCAGTAACAAAAAGCAGATCTCCGTTCATCAGCTTCCCGGATTTAGCCTGAGAGTTACATTGCTGCAACAACAAAATAACAGCGATGAAAACAGCACAGGTCAGAATTTCAGGAATTTTTTGAAACAGATCTTTTTTAAATTTAAACATAGTATTGATTGCCTGATACAATCGGGATTTACAATTATTATTAAGTCTATTTTTCTTTTGAAGCAGATTCCTTACTTTTTTTAAACTGTGTTTCATAGATATTGATCCAGTCTTCAACGGTCATTTTTTTACTGACCTCAGCAATGAGTTCAAAAGGAATATCATCCAGTTTCTTGAACCTTACACAGGATTTCCCCATATCGAGCTTTCTTTTTGAGTATTTGGGGTATTCAGCTACAAACCAGTTTAACAATTCAGGATCTGCATAAATTCCCATATGATAGAATGCGATAAAATTTTTCTGGGAAGCCAGAGCCATAAACGGTAATGGTGTACCTGGTGCACAATGGTAGCCGGCCGGATAGGTTTCGAGCGGAACACCCCAGCCAACCATGCCGTAGCTGATATTTTCCCGGAAGCCTTCTGGCAGGTTATCATTTATGGTATCAAATAGCTTTTTGAATACTTCCTGTCTTTCTTCAGGAATTTTTGAGATATAATCGGTTATAGAGTCCGCTGGAATTTGCATTTTCAGTACGTTTTAATTTCTTTCAAAATAACAAAATTTATGAATACTGTAAACGAAATTTAATCAACAAAAAACGGCAGTACATGAATGCACTGCCGCTCAACTTTATTGACATTAAAAAAATTATTTTTTAACAGCCTTCACCGTAGACTGTGATCCGTCTTTGAAGTAGATGGTAACAAAATACAGACCTGCATTCAGTGTACTCAGATCAAGCTCTTTTACAGCTCCTGCAATTGTTTTTACAGTTCTTCCGGAAGAATCCCCTACCGTTACAGATTTCACTTCTCTATGATCTGAAATATAAAGAATTTCTTTAAACGGATTTGGATGTACCGATACTTTCCTGATACCGTCTTTCACTTCTGAAGTACCCAGCTGGGCACTCTCAACAGTAAAATTATCTACATAAAAATTATAGTCAGGGTCATCGTTCACTGTTCCGTCTGTCCCGTAAAACGCAAATACGGTATTGGCGCTGTTATATCCTCCTAAAGTGTAAGCATATTGGGTTGAAGTATTGGTCGGCGCGTTAGCCTGGTTCCATGTTTCTAAAACAGTCCAGGTTGTTCCGCCATCATTGGATACTAAAAACTGAATAACATCATCGGATCCCATCGGTGAAGCATTCGTACTAAGATACGCTGCCACACCATAATTAAATTTAACTTTATATGTTCCCGCAGAAAGATTGAAAGGCACTGTTTTTAACCAGCCCGTTCTGCCTGTTGAATATAGATTGATCGTCGCTGATCCTCCGGATCCGGTGCCTAAGAATCCACCAGACATCCAATAAGACGATGTCCCCGTAGGACCTGTAGCAGGAGTACCTCCGGAAAGGGCTCCGGTCCAGCATGTTCCCGGAAAGCTGCTGAAATCATTAGTGTAAGTGGGAACCACAGCCCCACACAAAGTGGTAAATGTTCCGGATAATGACCAGCCACTCTGAGACGTTGCTGTGCTGCAATTGCTTCTTACCCAATAATAATAAACTGTGCTTGGCGATAAAGAAGGAATGGTAAAAGAAGTTCCTGTAACTCCGGGATGGTTAGGCACTGTTGCTGCTGTAGGCGCTGTATTGCTGGTGCTGTAATAAACATCATAGCTTACTGCCTGAACACTGGCCGGTATCGTCCATGAAACCTGAGCAGAATTTGAAGTAAGCGTACCTACAGGCTGAAGCGTTGGTGCCACACAATCTGTATAGGCATCAGCAGAGAAAGCAAAAACATTAGCGATTCCTGTTCCGCTGACTTTGGTTACCGTAACACTTTGAATAGGTTTTGTCTGATTGGCAGCATCGATAGTCAAGGCAGACTGATACAGTCTCGGATTCGAAGAATTGGGCTCTAAAACATTATTGCTTCTGTTGATTCGTCCGATTCCCTGTATGGCATAATTCGATCCGCCATACCAGTCGGAGATCGCTACCCCCGAAAATGTCTGGGAAGTGTTATCCGTAAAATTGACGGTTACATTAACTGTACATGTTCCGCTTCCGCCAGTTGAAAGCATATACACTTTGAAAGCTGCAGCCGGTGTTACAAATGCAAGCGTTCCGCTGTTACTGCCGGCAGCATTGCTTGAAATCTTTAAGGAATTGTTTCCGGACAGATCCCCCAATTTAAAAGTAAGTCCGGGAGTAGAACTTACTGCAGAATTTATGATTCCGTTGGTGGGAAGTCCGTAGGTAAGCGGCGCACTGCTGGAAGTGAGCTGAAAATCCCTTGATACAAATGCAAAAGATACTCCGTCAACATCTTCTGTAGTAGACGCCATCGCCGAGCCAACACCGTTGGCAATGACATCTGCCGTATATCCGGACTGGACAGGCATGGTCTGAAAATTTTGGGCATTCATGGTAGATGCCGCAAAAAGAGTCATAACAGATAAAATCCTCAATGGTAAATGTATTTTCATAATTATTTTTAATTAGTGCTTAAATTTAATAAAAAAGCCAATACAAAATCGATATTATTGCAAAATTATTAAACATTATATGATTACTTTAAGATATCAATATATTAATCTATATAAAAACATAAATTTCTAACCAAATACTTTATTCACATTTTAATATGTTATTTTAACAATTTCAGTCATTTATCCATAATAGTTTCCCATAGCCTGTATTTTTAAGAAATTACTGACCAGCATCAAACCCAAATAAAAAGATTACAGTGGCCATCAAAAAGAACTACCAACAATCAATTTTAATTCACTGATTTACAAAACACTTAAAAAGCATTTAAAATGGGTAACAGGTTATTTTATTATTGAGAAATTTAATCTTATTTTTGCCATACAAATTTTTTGAACAATGCCAAATATTTCAAACAGAGCGCAGCATATGCCGCCATCGCCGGTAAGAAAACTGGTTCCTTATGCTTTAAAAGCAAAACAGCAGGGAATAAAAGTATATCATCTCAACATCGGGCAGCCTGATATTGAAACGCCGGAAACAGCTTTAAATGCTTTAAAGAATATTGATCTTAAAGTATTGGAATATGCGCTTTCTGAAGGCAATATAGAATACAGAAAAGCCCTTACGGAATATTATCACACTTTAGGTTTTTCTGATCTGACGCCTGATAATTTCATTGTAACCAATGGCGGATCTGAAGCATTAAACTTCGCGATCTCCACTTTATGTGATGACGGTGACGAAGTTATCATTCCTGAACCTTATTATGCTAATTATAATGGTTTTACCAGTACATTCAACGTTAACGTTGTAGCAGTTCCGTCTACTATTGACACTGGTTTTGCCCTTCCTCCAATTGAAGAATTTGAGAAAAAAATCACAGAAAAAACAAGAGCAATCGTTATCTGTAACCCGGGTAACCCTACGGGATATCTTTATACCCGTGAAGAGCTTCAGAAGCTGGCGGAAATTGCTTTAAAATATGATATCGTTATTATCTCTGACGAGGTATACAGAGAATATGTTTATGACGGAAAGCAGCAGATCTCTATGCTGGATTTCCCTGAACTGAGCGACAACTGTATCATCATTGATTCAGAATCCAAGCGTTATTCCATGTGCGGAGTAAGAATCGGGTGTATGGTAACCCGCTCCAAGAAGATCCATGATGCAGCAATGCTTTTTGCACAGGCAAGACTGAGCCCCGTTCTTTTAGGACAGATCGCAGCAACAGCTGCACACCAGAATGACGGAGCCTATATCAGAGCAGTAAGAGAAGAATACACACACAGAAGAAATATCCTGGTAGATCTTCTGAATGCCATTCCCGGAGTTATCTGTCCTAAACCAAGAGGAGCTTTCTATTGTGTAGCAGAACTTCCGGTAGATGACACTGAGAAATTTGCACAGTGGCTTTTAGAAAAATATTCCCTTAACAAGGAAACGATCATGGTAGCTCCTGCAGGAGGCTTCTACAGCGACCCTGAATTGGGAAAAAAACAGGTAAGAATTGCCTACGTTTTAAAAGAAGAAGATCTTAAGAGAAGCGCAGAGATCCTTAAAGATGCTTTAAAGAAATACAGAGAAGAATTCAGTCTCTAAATATAATCTATGATGCCGGCAATAAAAAGTACTTATCTGAAACTCCTGTTTTCAATGTTTTTGCTGCCGGCATTTTTTTCATGTGACAAAAAGAAAGAACCAACTTCTGCCCATAAAAATCCGAATGAGATAACGTTCATCAGTGTATCCAATATCGGTGGCGACCAAGGTGATTATAAGATCATCAAAGTTACAAAAGACTCCATACACGCAGAAAAAGGCATCACAGCCCGCCAAATTCATCAAGAATGGGCTTCAGCCATCAGCAGACAGACCTGGAACAACCTTATCTCTTCTATTAATATTAAAGATCTGGATGTGATACAAAGTTCTCCAAGCCAACAGTCCGTAGACGGCATTGATGAAACCTTTCAGATCAGGACTCCGAAAAAGTCACATATTTATGTCAATTCTTATGCAGATACGCTGCATTACAGACAGCTGAAACAGTTTAAAGAACAACTCAATCTCATCCTTCCCACAGAATACCAATAAAAACATGCAAGAAAATTTTTCGTTAAAACCTTACAATACATTTGGTGTTGATGCCAAGGCAAAATATTTTATTGAAGTACAAAACCTTGAACAGCTCAGAGACGCGATCAGTTATTCCCAAGATCATCATCTTCAGATTTTATTTTTAGGAGGCGGAAGCAATATTCTGCTGACGAAAGATTTTGATGGCCTTGCCATTAAGCTCAGCTTAAAAGGAATTTCTGAAGAAGACCTTAATGAAAATGAAGTTCTTGTTACGGCAAAAGCCGGGGAAAACTGGCACGAATTTGTGATGTACAGTCTTGAAAAAAACTACGGCGGACTGGAAAACCTCTCATTGATTCCGGGTAATGTAGGCACCTCCCCGATGCAGAATATCGGAGCTTACGGAACTGAGATAAAGGATACTTTCGTCAGCTGTACTGTTTTAGACCTTGAAAATCTTGAGCTTAAAACATTTAATCTTGAACAGTGCCGTTTCGGGTACAGGGATTCTATTTTCAAGCAGGAAGGAAAAGGAAGGTATGTGATTCTGGAAGTCAGTTTTAAGTTAACAAAGAAAGACCATCACATCAAAACAGAATATGGCGCGATAAAAACGGAACTGGAAAATTTAGGAATCACCCATCCTACCATTCAGGATGTTTCCAAAGCGGTGATCCATATCAGACAGAGCAAATTACCGGATCCTAAAGAAACAGGGAATGCCGGAAGCTTTTTTAAAAACCCGACTATTCCTCTCACCCAGTTTGAAGATTTAAAGCTAAAATTTGAAAACATTCCGGGATACCCGAACGGAGACATTGTAAAAGTACCTGCCGGATGGCTGATCGAACAGTGCGGATGGAAGGGAAAACAAATTGGAAACGCAGCCTCACATAAACTCCAGGCACTGGTTATTGTTAATGCTACAGGAAATGCCACCGGAAAAGAAATTTTTGATTTTTCTACTGAGATTATCCATTCCGTAAAAGAAAAGTTCGGGATAGAATTGGAAAGAGAAGTGAATATTTTATAATACAGAGGCTGTTTTCAAATCTATTGAACAGCCTTTTTTACGGAGAAAAATGTTATTTTAGCTGAAAAAAGTACACAAATATGAAAATAGCGATCCTCGGAGCCGGCAATATGGGCCTTTCTTTTTCAAAATCATTTTTAAAGTACGAACTGATCAAGCCACAAGATCTTCACCTGATCACCCGCAGCCAGGCTAAGATTTCTAAAATAGCCGAAGAGTTTCCAAAATCACAGATCTCCACTTTTGAAGAAACTCAGGAACTGGATGCAGATCTTATTATTATAGCTGTAAAGCCGCAGGACTTTCTGCATGTTACTGAAAATTTTCAATTTACATTAAAAGAAAACCAGATGGTTCTGTCCATCATGGCAGGAATTAAGATAGAAAAAATTCAGAAATTATTAAACCATCCACTCGTTGTAAGAGCTATGCCCAACTCTCCTACCCTCTTGGGAATGGGAATTACAGGCTATACCGCTGCCGGAGGTATTTCTTTCAGCCAGCTGATCAATATTGAGAGACTACTGAACAGTACCGGCAGATCGGTTTATCTGGAAAATGAAGACCTTCTGGATGGCGTTACAGCACTTTCAGGAAGCGGGCCAGCTTATTTCTATTATATTGTAGATGCCATGATAAAAGCAGGCGTAGAAATGGGTATCGATGAAAATCTTTCTAAACTGTTTGTACAGCAGACGATGCTAGGCGCCTATCACCTGATCAACAATTCCGAAAAAAACCTTGAAGAACTCATCAAAGACGTAGCATCCAAAGGCGGAACCACTGAAGCTGCGTTAAAAACATTTGAAGACCACAATTTTAAAGAAATTTTAAAAGGAGGAATTTTAAATGCGGAAAAACGGGCTAAAGAATTAAACGGCTAAATCTCTTTTCAACAAACCTGCAGAGCAGCCATCCGAAATATACACCGAAAGTATTAAGAATAATGTCATCTACCTCGAATATTCCCATTCTGGTAAAATACTGAAGCGCTTCAATGATAACGATGGCAGAAACAAAAGCATAGAGCAGTATTTTCAGTTCTTTCAGCTGAGGAAAGATCCAGCCGAGAAAGCCAAAAGGAATGAACATGATAATATTGCCCAAAACAATAATGACAATATCCTTCCATCCAATCGTGTTGAGGATAAACTGCACGGTAGACAAAACCGGCTGTATCCTGATCAGGTTATCTTCATACTGAAACCTGCCCATCCCCAGAAACATAAGATAAAGCAAAAACAATGTATACGGAACAATAATAATTTTATAAAATTTCTTTAACATCAGGTACAAATTTATTCATTTCAAAAACATTAAATTTGTGTGTTAAATTAATTTAATGAAATACATTTTACTTACGCTGATTTCAGCAATGCTGCTGTCTGTTTCGTGGCCTACTTACGGAGTTCCTTTCTTTATATTTTTTGCCCTTGTTCCGCTTTTAATGATGGAACACGGAATCTCAAAATTTTCATCGTACAAAAGAAAAAGCTGGATGGTTTTCGGACTCTCCTATCTTTGTTTTGTGATCTGGAATATTGTAACGACCGGCTGGCTGTATGGCTCCAGGAACCCGGACGGAAGTCACTCCATGATGGCGGTTGTATTTCCCGTTTTGGTTAACTCTTTCCTTTATTCTCTTGTTTTCCAGTGCTATCACTGGTACAAAAATGCACAGGGAACGTATTGGGGATTAGGATTTCTGATTGCCGTATGGATGAGTTTTGAAAAATTCCACCTGAACTGGGAACTGACCTGGCCGTGGCTGAATCTAGGAAATGTATTTTCAGATTATCCTAAATTAATACAATGGTATGACACCCTGGGAGCAACCGGAGGAAGTTTCTGGATCTTATCCATCAATGTTCTGATTTTTTATACTTTAAGAACCTGGGAAGCAGGAAGAAAAAGAAAAGACCTGATCAAAAACACCTCAATTGTTGCTGCTTTGATCATTCTTCCGATGATCATCTCATTGGTCAAATACAATAATTTTGATGAAAAGCCTTCCGGGCAGGTCAATGTCCTGATGCTTCAGCCGGATCTTGATCCTTATGCCGAAAAATATTCAAAAGACAGCCTGACTATTGAAAATGATCTTTTAACCCTGGCAGAAAACAATTCAAAAGGAAAGATTGATTATTATATTGCTCCGGAAACAGCACTTCCCGGAAGAGGGTCTATCTCCGAAACCGCTTTCGAAAAGAGTCTGCTTTTAAATAATGTGAAAGGTTTTTTATCCAAACATCCGGGAGCTGTTTTTGCCACAGGAATTTCTTCCCACCGCTTCTACAAAAACCAGGAGAATATTCCGAAGGAAGCTTATCAGGTCAATCCGGAGCTTTGGGTGGAAAGCTACAACACCGCTATTCAGATTGCGTCACAAGAAAAAATTCAGGTGTATCACAAAGGAAAACTGGTTCCCGGCGTTGAAATCTTCCCGTACATGAGTGTTTTAAAACCTCTTTTAGGCGATGCAATGCTTAATCTGGGCGGAACGGTGGCTTCTTTAGGAATAGATGAGGAAAGAAAATCTTTTTCGAATCCGTACAACAAAGGCAGATTAGCACCTATCATCTGCTACGAAAGTATTTACGGAGAATTCACAACAGATTATGTGAAAAAAGGAGCCAATTTCTTAGGCATTATGACCAATGATTCCTGGTGGGGCGTTACAGAAGGACACAAACAGCTTCTGTCTTATGCAAAGCTAAGAGCTATTGAAACCAGAAGGGAAATTGCGCGTGCAGCCAACAGTGGCATATCTGCCCATATCAATGCAAAAGGAGAAGTGGTAGCCGATACTTTCTATGGTGATAAAACAACACTATTCGCCAAAGTGAATCTTTACGAAACGATGACCTTCTATACAAGAGCCGGAGACCTGCTATCAAGATTTTCCATCTTTGCCCTGGGATTCTTACTGTTTTACTTTTTGATCGAAAAGTTCAGGAACAGGACTAAGAAAGCTTAATATTGACCACAAAGTCACAAAAGATAAACATTTAAGTTTTAGTTTAAAGTTTATAAAAAGTACACTTAAGCTTTTTTAAAGATCTAAATTTATCTACTACCTGTACAATTAATTTGATTGATGGGTGACTCACAACAATACAACCAAATATAAAAGAACTTTATCCCGTAGATAAAGTTCTTTTAAATAAATCTCACACTGAAAAAAACAGAAAAGCCAGCTGGACGCCTGGCTTTTCTTACTAATAGAACTCTTCAGTTTTATTTAATCATAAGTTTTTGAGTGGTTATTTCGTTTTTAGTTTTCAGTTTTAGCAGGTAAGCTCCTTTTATAAGATGTGAGACGTTGACCGACTGATCATTATTCAAAACAGCATGCTGTTTTCTTCCGTCCATGGAATATATTTCAATATCCGAAACTTTTTCTCCTTTAATAAATACTTTATCTGATGCAGGATTCGGATACACCGAAATCTTACTGTTTATGGCTACATCACGTGTTCCCAATGCGCCCTGTACTGAAGCATCGGAAAAGACCCTGGAAGCATCTATTGATCTTACGCTCCAATATACATTCTGAACAGAAGGATCAAGATCCAGAAACCAGGACGGTGTTGTTACTACATATTTTGCAATATTGGCGGCTCCGGGAGCAGATCCCACTTTGATCTCATAACGGAGGGCATTCGTTGGTGTCTTATCATCGGATGCACCGCTCCATGAAAAATTAAAACGGCTTCCGGTTTTTGTTGCATGAAGGACTGCAGGAGGTACAGGTTTCAGATTAACTTCTGTAGAAGTATTTTTGAACATTTTGGTCAGTGAAGGCATGCCCGGATCTGCCCAATCAAATCCGGCCAATACAATATCCAGACGGTGGTTATTGTCAAGGTCAAGTAAATTCACAAAGCCCGGCCCTCCTAAAGCATGCAGTCCTGTAGGGATATTTTCAGTAAAATTCTGGTTGGAAGGATTGTATAGAAAAGTCTTTACCACAGCATCATTGTTCTCATCGTTCCCGGAAACAATAAAATCATAGTATCCGTCATTATTCAGATCACCCACAGCTACAGATGAATCTGAGATTTCAGCAACATTTATCTGCTGTGGGTTCAGATGCCCGGTCCCGTCATTCATCAGTACGGCAAGAAATCCGGAATAACTACTATCCTGACCTGTAATGACCACATCCTGATAGCCATCCGCATTGAAATCTGCGAAATCCATTTTCCCACCTGTCAGGGCAGTAAGATCCTGTGAAGGCATCAGTGTTCCTGCCTGGTTCAGATACACTTTACAGACCGGATGATCACCCTGCTCCATTCCCAGAATAACAAGGTCGAGGAGATGATCATTATTGAGATCTACAAACTTAAAGCTTCCATTCTGTGTTCCCGGCTGCCAGCCCTTAAAGATCTCGAAATCAGTTCCCGTATTCTTATAAAAATCAAGATTATTCAGAAAACCAGACCCTTCCACATATTGAGTCCCGTTAATGGCATAATCTACCTTACCATCATTATTAAAATCAAAAGCCTCTAAAGATCCGTATATTTTGCCGTCAAGCACAGCTTCATTAATAAAACCCGTTCCTGAGTTCCGGAATCTGTAATGCTTATAATTAACAACATCATTATAGCTTAATCCTGTAGAAATAATATCCAGAAGACCGTCATTATTAAAATCCATGAATTTTATATCGCCCAGATGCGTTGCATTCACTCCCAGATCAGCATACGGTTCCAGTGAAATCCCATTATTTTTGTATACTTCGTTAAAAGACGTATCAACATTGCCGTCATGATCCGTATCAATAGCTCCGTTGATCACTACATCCTGCTTTCCGTCACCATCCATATCAGCCGTATCAGCCGATCCGTAGTAAAAATTCTTCATATTGGTCTGGACTTCAGCATAGTTCTGCGCCATCATCCCAACAGGAAGCAAGGATAAAAGAATACAAATTCTTTTCATATTATTTTTATTTAGATTAATTAAAAACAAAGATAGAACATTCAGATTTGCATTCCCTGCAAAGTTTACATGAAATATATCAGTCACTTGCTTCAGCGTGTCTCGGGAATTATTTTATTTTAAAATTCATGATTATTAATCAGCCAGTTATTTGTAAATATTTTTCAAAAGATTTGTCTATCTAAAAAATTCTTCGTTATTTTGCAACCTCAAATATTATACAAATAAGAACATCGAGATATGTCAAGAATTTGCCAAATAACAGGAAAGCGTGCAATGGTTGGTAACAACGTTTCTCACGCTAATAACAAAACGAAGCGTCGTTTTGAAATTAACTTATTGGAGAAGAAGTTTTACCTTCCGGAGCAAGATAAGCACGTAACACTGAAAGTATCAGCTCATGGATTGAGAGTGATTAACAAGATTGGAATCGAGGAAGCTATTGAAAGAGCTACTAGAAACGGATTGATTAAAAAGAATTAATAAATCATGGCAAAAAAAGGAAACAGAGTTCAGGTAATCCTTGAATGTACAGAGCACAAAGAGAGTGGTATGGCGGGAATGTCAAGATACATTTCTACTAAAAATAAAAAGAACACTACTGAGAGACTGGAATTGAAAAAGTACAATCCTGTTCTTAAGAAAGTTACAGTTCACAAAGAAATCAAGTAATTTATAAATATAATTTACCATGGCAAAGAAAGTAGTAGCAACCCTACAAAGCGGTCAGTCAAAGAAAATGACTAAAGTTGTGAAAATGGTTAAGTCATCTAAGTCAGGTGCTTACGTTTTCGAAGAAAAAGTAATGAATGCAGACGAAGTAGACGGTTATTTGAAGAAATAATCTCCACTTTATTTACAATATAAAAACTACTCAGATTTTGAGTAGTTTTTTTTATATATTAGCTTTTCAAAACACAAAATATGAAATGCTTATTTATTCTTCTGTTAATCATCCCTCTGTCCTGCCAATCTTATAAAAGCCAGAATGCCGAAAATATAAAAACTCCGGATAAAGGCGTAAAGCTTATCGTTTTAGGAAATACTCAGGATGCAGGTTCACCCCAGGCTGGCTGTAAGAAAGAGTGCTGTGCTGATCTTTGGAAACATCCGGTACAAAACCGAAAAATAACTTCAATAGGAGTAATAGATTATGATGTACAGAAAAATTATCTTTTTGATATAAGTCCTGATTTTACTCAACAGGTCCAGATGCTGCAAGAACGATCCGGTACTCCAAAAAAAACTGCACCTGATGGAATATTTATTACACACGCACATATTGGCCATTACGCAGGATTGATATTTTTAGGAAAAGAAGCCATGAATTCAGAGAAAGTCCCGGTATATGCAATGCCCAGACTTAAAAATTTTCTTGAAAACAATGGACCCTGGTCTCAGCTGGTACATATAAATAATATTGCCATCCAGGAGCTGCAAAATGAAATTCCCACACAGATCAGCAACAGACTGCAGGTAACTCCTATACAGGTTCCTCATCGTGATGAATATTCAGAAACAGTAGGATATATAATTAAAGGACCTAATAAAAAAGCTCTCTTTATTCCGGATATTGATAAGTGGAGCAAGTGGAAATACAATATCACCGATCTAATAAAAAATGTAGATTATGCTTTTTTGGATGCTACATTTTATGATGCGGAAGAAATAGGATACAGAAACATTTCAGATATTCCACACCCTTTTGTTGTAGAAAGTATGGAGATGTTCAAAAATTTACCCGCAAGTGACAAAAAGAAGATTCACTTCATCCATTTTAATCATACTAATAAGCTTTTAATTCCAAGCAGCAAGGAAACTAAAATGGTTTTAGCCAATGGTTTTAATATTGCCAGATTAGGAGATGAGGTAACATTATAATAACAATTATTAAGCAGCTATTATAGTCTTGACTTTACGTAAAATAAAAAAGCTAGGATGACCAAAAAACTGCAATATATTTTTTAAAATAATACATACTTTATTTACAATATAAAAAACTACTCAGATTTTGGGTGGTTTTTTTGTTATCTTTGTTCACCAGATTATTAATCAATTAAATATATCCTTATGAAAAAGATTTTTATTCTGGCTTTCACAGAAATTTTTCTATTTTCATTCGGTCAGGAAAAAATGAATAATGTAGAATATAAAGGTTCCCCTGAGGTATTTACCATCAAAGGACTTTCACAATCGGTAAGTATAGACTGTGGAACTTCTAAAATGATATTGCTGTCCGGGCAGGTTCCGTTGGATGCAGCAGGTAATCTTGCAGGAAACGATATGGAGAAGCAGACTCAGCAGGTTTTTAAAAACATTGAATTGATCCTGAAAGAATATGGAGCTACAGGAAAGGATATTGTAAAACTGGGAATCTTCATTACTGATATTTCCAAAACACCAGACTTTAGAAAAATCCGTGACTTATATATCAACCTTCAAAATCCTCCCGTAAGCAGCCTTGTGGAAGTAAGCCGTCTTTTCAGAGATGATGTGCTTATAGAAGTAGAGGCTACGGCAGTTATAAAAAACAAATAAGAATGAACTATGAGTTGGTTTAAAAATATTTTCAAAAAAGAAGAAAAGGAAACTTTAGATAAAGGTCTGGAAAAATCCAGCCAGGGTTTCTTTGAAAAAATGACGAAAGCCGTAGTCGGTAAAAGCAAAGTAGATGATGAAGTACTGGATAACCTGGAAGAAATACTGATTGCATCTGATGTAGGCGCATCCACAACCATCAAAATCATAGAAAGAATTGAAGAACGCGTTGCCCGCGATAAATATGTGAGTGTTGGTGAGCTTGATAATATTCTCCGTGAAGAAATCTCCGGACTTCTTCTTGAAAATCCTCATGCAGGAACAGGAAATATAGACAGTTCAAAAAAACCATATGTCATCATGGTAGTTGGTGTGAACGGAGTGGGAAAAACCACTACAATCGGAAAATTGGCGCATCAGTTTAAGTCTGAAGGAAAAAAGGTTGTCCTAGGGGCAGCAGACACCTTCAGGGCTGCAGCCGTAGACCAGCTGACCATCTGGAGTGAAAGAGTGGGAGTTCCTATCGTAAAACAGGATATGGGCTCAGATCCGGCTTCTGTGGCTTTTGACACTGTACAGAGCGCTGTTGCCCAGGGCGCAGATGTAGTGATCATTGATACTGCGGGAAGGCTTCACAATAAGATCAACCTGATGAACGAACTTTCGAAGATCAAAAGAGTAATGCAGAAAGTAATTCCTGATGCCCCGCATGAGATCCTGCTGGTACTTGACGGATCTACAGGGCAGAATGCATTTGAGCAGGCAAAACAGTTTACAGCAGCCACAGAAGTGAATGCGTTAGCTGTAACAAAACTTGACGGTACAGCTAAAGGAGGTGTTGTCATAGGTATATCAGATCAGTTCCAGATTCCGGTAAAATATATAGGGGTAGGCGAAAAGATGCAAGACCTCCAATTGTTCAATGGTACAGAATTTGTAGACTCTTTTTTCAAGAAAAGATGATTTTTATCATATTTTATCTTTAACTTAGATATCAAGTTTATACATTATTAACAATTAAAAATTTAGAACTATGGGAATTTTAACTTGGATCATATTTGGTCTTATCGCAGGTGCAATTGCAAAACTTATTATGCCTGGAACACAGGGTGGCGGTTGGCTGATGACGATTATTTTAGGGATTGTTGGAGCTTTCGTAGGAGGATTTATAGGCAGCCTTTTGGGATGGGGAACTACAGACAGTTTCGATTTCAGAAGTATGCTTTTAGCCGTAGGAGGAGCACTTATCGTTCTCTGGATTTACGGAATGGCTACTAGGAAAGGCTAACACAAGCAGATAAAAAAATAAAATCCCGGCACTGAAATTCAGTTCCGGGATTTTTTGTACAATATAATTTAGTTTAGTTGATCCTGATCTGGTAAGGCATTTCCATTTTTACTTCAGACTGCAGTTTTTGATCTGTAATCTGCTGAAGAATTTCATAGTTGGCTTTACCTATTTTATTTTTAATGATTCTTGCAGAAATATCTTCCTCGTTCAGATCTTTGAAAATCTGTTCAAACGGAGACATTTTTTTAGGATAAGAAGACACATGGTAAGATTTCAATCCTGCTTTCTGTGCTGCAAATTTTACCGCATCATTCAGAGTTCCCAGTTCATCAACAAGACCGATCTGTTTAGCACGTACCCCACTCCATACTCTTCCTCCGCCAACACTGTCAATCTGGTCGAAAGTCTGCTTTCTGTTCTGCGTTACGAAATGTACAAACCTTTTATACGTTCCTTCCACACTTCTGGTGATCAGGTTCACTCCGTAAGGGGTAACACCATTCAGAGGTGAGTAATATTGGGAATTGGCATTGGTAGCGACAATATCTGAACGGATACCGTTTTTGTTTGCAATATCCTTATAATAAGGTATCACTCCGAAAACTCCGATAGAACCTGTCAGCGTATTAGGCTCTGAATAAATTTTATCTGCAGCCATCGCAATATAATATCCTCCTGAAGCTGCATAGTCACCAAAAGAAACCACTAATGGTTTTTTCTTTTTAAGCTGCTGCAATTCAAATAAAATTTCATCCGAAGCATTAGCACTTCCCCCTGGAGAATTGATTCTGAAAACAACAGCCTTTACTTTATCATCATTCTGAAGATCTTTGATGTATTTCACATATTTTTCAGAATAGATCTCATTATAACCGTCACCATTGTTAATTCCTCCTGACGCGTACAATACCGCTACTTTTTCTCCGGACTTATCCTCATTTTCATAAGAACTGATATAGCCCGCCAGTGACACTTTGTTCAGTTTTTCTTTCTCTTTAAGGCTAAGCTTCGATTTTATCATCTGCTCATATTCTGTTTTATGGATCAGTTTGTCCGCAAGCTTGTACTTTAATCCTAATTCAGGGATCATTCCGTATAAGCTGTCAACAACCATTTTAAATTGTGCTGTATCAATTTTTCTTGAAACGGCCATTTTAGTGGATGTGTTTTTCCAGATATCATTTAAAAGAGTACCCAGCTGTTCTTTATTTTCAGGAGAAATATCATTCCTTAAAAAAGGTTCAACCGCAGATTTAAACTTTCCGTGTCTTATCACTTCTATACCGATCCCGTATTTATCAGCAAAGTCTTTAAAGAATGTCACTTCAGTAGCCAGTCCTTTCAGCTCTATCATTCCTGATGGATTAAGATAATACTTGTCAGCAACAGATCCTAAATAATAAGAGGCCTGAGAAACAGCATTTCCATAGGCGTATACAAATTTTCCGCTCTTTTTAAAGTCTTCAATAGCATTTCTTATATCATCAATCTGGGTCAGGCCTGCATGAAAGTCATCAGCTTCGATACTTATACCTTTAATACGGTCATCTGTCTTAGCTTTTTTAATAGCTTCCAATGCATCATACAACATAACACTCTTATGTTTGTCACTGATGTTGAACAGTCCCATTCCCTCTTCAGTAGGGCTATCTATTATATTAGTCTTTAAATTAATCGTAAGAACAGAATTATCTTTCACCACAACAGATTTGTCATTCCCCATAGAACTGAACACAAGCATCATAATGAAAAAGACGAAAAATAAGGCACATAATAGGACAATAGCCACTATATTTGCCAGTACGTTTTTAAAGAAACTTCTCATAAATCAATCAATTTTCCAATATGTCGCAGCATAGGGTAGTTTTGTTACTAGGAAGTAACCTGGGAAATCAAAAAAAAAATTTAGAACTGGCCTTACAAAAAATCAGTGAGGGCGGTAATTACATTTCACAATTAAGCGAATTTTTAATAACTGAACCTGTAGAATTTGTTAGTTCCAATATTTTTTGTAATATTGCATCAGAAATATTCACGTCTTTCTCGCCGATTCAACTGCTTGAATTTATCAAAAACATAGAAGTTGAGATGGGAAGAACTAAAGATTCATCTGCATCCGGCGGTTACAGCGACAGAATAATAGATATTGATATCATTAAATATAACGACTTGAAGTTCAGGTCAGAGAAATTAGAAATACCCCATCAGAAGCATTTATATGAAAGGGAATTTTCTAAAATATTGTTGAAAGATTTTATCTAAAATAAAACATAAAAAACATATATGAAATTAGGTTTATTATTATTGGCCACACTACCAATCGCGGCTTATGCCCAGGATAGTACCACAGTAAACTCATCCAGTGAGTACCCTAATACCTTCTCTTCAGGTTCAGCTAATGTACAGCGTTTTGACAACAAAGCCAGACGTTTCAACGACTGGTCTATTTCCGTTGGTGGAGGTGCTGCATTCATGGCGCATTCTGATCTAAAATCTTTTTATGACAAAAAGGTAAACTGGGGGTATAATGCTTACGTGAGTATTGATAAGCAGATTACGCATGTTTTTGGATTAAGCCTTATCTATCAGAGAGGTGAAACAAAACAGAAAGCAATGTTACCAGGTTCAGCAGGTGCTGCAGCCGGAGTGGGTACGGCAACTACCAAATTTGATCAGGTTGCTTTAATGGGGGATGTTAACTTTTCCAATTTATTGAGAAGAGTTGATAACCATTCTCCTTACAGATGGGCACTACACGGCTATGCAGGAATTGGGTTCCAGAGTTTCAACACTTCTTTACATGACGGAAATGAATTCAGATGGAGCGATAGTCCAAAGAGAATTCCTTTATTTATTAATAAGAAATTAGACATTGGCTCTTTATACTACCAGTTTGGAACAGGTCTAAAATACAAAGTATCAAAGCTTATTGATATCGAAGCAAGAACGATGTATATCATAAGCGGTGATGATGAATTCGACGGAGGCGGATGGGCTGATCCTAACGACTACGATCCGGCAACTCCAGGTTCAAAGTATAATATGATCAGTGATTCAAGATCTGATAATGTATGGACAGTGACTTTAGGAGTTTCTTTCAAGTTAGGAAACAAATTATCACACTTAGCATGGCATGATCCACTTCAGGAAGCATACTACAGAACAAGTGTTTTAGAAAATGCAGCTACAGAGCTTGTAGTATGTGAAAAAGGTGATGCAGATAATGACGGCGTATGTGATGACTGGGACAGACAGTTAGACACTCCTGCAGGTGCAAGAGTAGATGGTGCCGGTGTAGCTTTAGATATGGATCTTGACGGAGTGATTGATCTGTATGATAAATGCGTAACGGTTCCCGGACCTGTTGAAAACAACGGTTGTCCTACGACTCCTGTTGCTCCAGTAGCTCCAGTAGACAAAATAGGAGATATCAATAAAGATTTTGAAGGAATCGAATTTGAATTGAACAGTGATAAAATCAGAACTAAATCTTACGATAAATTAAATCACGCAGCTGATGTTATCAAAGGGTTGGATTCTAATGATAAATTTTTAGTAATTGGTGCAACTGATGCTAGAGGTTCTGCAGAATACAATTTGAAATTATCTCAGAGAAGAGCTAATGCTGTAGTAAAATATCTTAATAGTAAAGGTGTTTCTACAGGTATGCTTATCGCTGAAGGAAGAGGAAAAACAGACCTTAAATATCCGGAATGTGATCCTGCAACTAAATGTTCTGAAGAAAAAAACGAAGCAAACAGAAGAGTTTACTTCCAAGCAAAATAAAATCATTTAATTAACTAAATAAAAAAATACACTATGAAATTAAGTTTAGCAATTGTAGCATTAGCAATGGCAATCCCAGCCGTAAGCTACGCGCAAGACTCAACAGCAGTTTCAAATGGAGAATATCCAAACACATTTTCTTCTGGTTCTGCCAATGTTTCTCCGTTTACCAATCAGTCTAAAAGATTCAATGACTGGTCTATTTCAGCCGGTGCAGGTGTACCACTTGTACAGTCAGCTGATTTAACATCTATCAAGAATGGTAACGGTAAAAACCTTTTCGGATACTCTGCTTATATAAGTATTGATAAAGCAATCACTCATGCGTTCGGTTTAAAATTACAATATGACAGAGGTGAAACAAGACAAGGATGGTTCAACACTAAAGATGCTGCACCTTCTACAATACCTTATCAGCAGGTAGGAGCAAGAACTCAGTATGACGCGATCTCTTTATTGGGAGACATCAACTTCTCTAATTTATTGAGAAGAGTTGATAACCACTCACCTTTCAGATGGGCACTTCACGGTTACGCAGGTATTGGTACTATTGCATACAGAGCATACCAAAAAGACTTAGCAGGACAAAGGTTAGTAACTGAAATCAAACCTTTCAAACTAGGATCAATGTTTATGCAGGCTGGTGCTGGTCTAAAATACAAAATCAACAGAAGACTTGATCTTGAAGGTAGATTGATGTATGTAGTAACTGGTGATGATGAGTTCGATGGAGGAGGTGATAAATACAGTGCAATCAACAAGCGTGAAGAGCAGGTATCAGACAACTTCTTTAATGCAACTTTAGGTCTTACCCTGAAGTTAGGAAAACACGAATCTCACCTAATGTGGCATGACCCACTTCAGGAAATCTATTACAAACTTGATGTTTTGGCTAACAAAAACCAGGATATTGAAGTATGTAAAAAAGGTGATGCTGATAACGATGGAGTTTGTGATGATTGGGACAGACAACTTGATACTCCTGCTGGAGCAAGAGTGGATGGTGCTGGTGTTGCTCTTGATACAGACCTTGATGGTGTAATCGACCTTTACGACAAGTGTGTAACAGTTCCTGGACCTGTTGAAAACAACGGATGTCCTACAACAACTGCAGGACCTGTAGTAGAAACAGAAACTAAGCTTGAAGGAATTGAGTTTGATTTAAATTCTGACAGAATTTTACCTTCAAACACTCCAATCTTAAATAATGCTGTTTCATATATCAATTCTTCAACCGGAGCTTATAACGTAATCGGAGCTACAGATACTAGAGCTTCTGATGCTTATAACCAAAAGCTATCTGAAAGAAGAGCGAATAGCGTTAAGAATTATCTGATCAAAAACGGAGTAGAATCTTCTAAACTGAACGCAATCGGTAGAGGTGAAAAAGACCTTAAATACCCTGAGTGTGAACCAGCTACTAAATGTCCTGAATGGAAAAACAGAGCTAACAGAAGAGTATATTTCGAAGCTAAATAATAAAAATTATTAGTAAATATATCAAGCCGTGCCATGCACGGCTTTTTTTGTTGTAATACTTTTATTACATTTACCTTATGATTTCTCAGCATGATTTCCAAAAATTAAAATATGATACCCTAAAATATTTTTGGGGCTACGATGCTTTCCGAGATTCTCAGGAAGGGATAATTGATGCTGTCATTAATGAAAAAGACTGCCTCGTTCTTTTGCCTACCGGAGCAGGAAAATCTCTCTGTTACCAGCTTCCAGCATTATTAAAGGAAGGAACCTGCCTTGTGATTTCCCCCCTTCTTGCATTAATGAAAGATCAGGTAGGCCAGCTTAAACACCGCGGTATAGAAGCCGAATATCTATCTTCCGAGCTTGATGAATATGATGCAGAAGCCGTATATGACCGCTGTAAAGATGGTCTTACAAAATTGCTTTATGTTTCCCCGGAAAGGCTGACTAACATACAGTTTCTTCAAAATATTGACGAAATTAAGTTATCATTTATAGCCGTAGATGAAGCTCACTGTATTTCAGAATGGGGACAAGATTTCCGTCCCAGCTATCAGAATATCAAAGAATTCAGGAAAAACCATCCCAAAATCCCGTGCTTGGCTTTAACAGCCACTGCAACCCCCAAAGTTTTGGAAGAGATCAAAAATAAACTGGAACTTAAAAATCCGTTTGTCTTTCAGAAAAGCTTTAGGAGAGAAAATATCAGAATATTTTTGGATGAAGTTTCTGACAAATTTCAGCGTGTTTTCGATATTTTAAAACATAATAACGATTCCGGAATTGTTTATGTGAGAACCCGGAAGGATGCAGAAATGCTGGCAGAATTTCTCAAAAAGAACCAGTTGCAAAACGTAGATTATTTTCATGCCGGCTTAACGACGAAAGAGAAAAATGCCAAACAAGCTCACTGGAATAACAGTGATAACCAGGTTCTTATCTCCACCAATGCTTTCGGGATGGGAATAGACAAAGACAATGTCCGGTTTGTGATTCACTTCTCTCCTGCTCCGTCCTTGGAAAATTATTACCAGGAGATCGGAAGAGCGGGAAGAGATGGTAAGGATAGTTTTGCATTCCTTCTGTGGAACAAACAGGAATTACTCAATTTTGATGAAATCCTAAAAAACCAGACCCCTAGCAAAGCTGAATTTTTGAAGATCATCACCTACCTCTACTCTATTTTTCAGGTAGCAGAATTTGAGCTTCCGGAGAAAGTTTTCCAGCTGAACATACAGGGGATACAAAATTTCACCCGACTATCAAAGGCAAAAATAAGCAATGTTCTTAATTTCCTGCACAATCAGGAAATCATCTACCATAATGACAATAAAAGCCTGTCTTCCCTGGAGCTTCTCTTCAATGCTGAGGAAATAGACCAGCTGCCTCAGAAAGACGCTTATTTCATAGAACTCCTGCTTCGTACGATATCAGGAATTACTACCCACAAGGTAATGTTCAGTGAGCTACAGGTGAGCAACAAGATCGGGGTAAGTGTTCCACTTATCAAAGAAAGACTTAAAGAACTCCAGCAAAAAAATTATCTGGAATATGTAGACGGAGCCCTCTCAAGCATCAAATTTCTGAAGCCACGCGATGAAAGAGCCATTAATGCGGCCTACTGGAAGCTTTTTGAACATATCCAAAAAAACAAAATCCAGAAGTGGGAAGAAATTAAGTTTTTTATAGAAAATAGTGATTACTGTAAGATGAAACTTATTCTTGCCTATTTTGGGGAAAAGAATACAAAAAATTGTGGACAATGCTCAGTCTGTGAAAAGAATAAGCAATCTATTTTCGGAAAAAACATTTCCCAGCAGATCATTAATCTGTTGGCTAACAAGCCCTCGTCTATCGAAGACCTTTCAGTGCAGCTGAATTATCATTCTAAAAACAACATTTTAGAAAACCTGATTTTCCTTTTAGATTCCGGAAAGGTAAAAATGCTGAATTTCAGAACGTATGCATTGAACATAAGTAATGAGTAATGGGTAATGACTAGTGGTGAACCGTAAATTTTGCTTCGCAAGTGAATGGTGAATTTTAGACCTCAGATATCATACATGAGATTTCAGACAGAATGTGGTAAACTAGGAATTTAGATTTATTTTAATCGTTAAAAAATTTCGAGATGTGCGTTCCTAGATATGAGGATCGAACTATCACCCGCCAGCTCGCAACCAGCAATTATCCCCCACGCATATACTCTAAAACTCTCCTACCCTAATACTCTCCAACTGCCAAAAACCCTTATCTTTGCATTATGAAATCATTGAAAGTCGTTTTTTTAGGGACCCCGGAATTTGCTAAAACTTCTTTAGAGGCAATCCATCAGTCAAATCATGAAGTTGTAGGTGTTGTAACGGTAGCCGATAAAGCCAGTGGCCGCGGACAGAAGATCAACCAGTCACCGGTAAAGATGTATGCTTCAGAAAATAACATTCCAGTTTTTCAGCCGGAAAAACTGAGAAACCCGGAATTCCTGGAAGAACTTAAAAAACTGGACGCTGATGTATTTGTAGTGGTAGCTTTCAGAATGATGCCCAAGGTTCTTTTTGAGATGCCTAAAATGGGAACTTTCAATCTTCATGCGTCTCTTCTTCCTGATTACAGGGGTGCGGCTCCTATTAATTATGCAGTGATCAACGGTGAAGAAAAAACCGGTGCAACTACATTTTTTATTAACGAAAAAATAGATGAAGGAAATATTCTTCTTCAGGAAGAACTTGAAATTTTGCCTGACGAAAACGCAGGAAGCCTCCATGACAGATTAATGGTAATGGGATCCAAACTGGTGGTAAAAACACTTAACGGTCTGGCAGAAAACACTATCACTGAAAGACCTCAGCCTGATGTGGAGCATCCTAAAAATGCCTATAAAATATTTAAAGAAGACACTAAAATCAACTGGAAGGCTCCTTCAAAAACAGTTCACCAGTTTATCTTGGGAATGTCACCTTATCCGGCTGCTTTCACAACTATAAAAATCGGAGAAGAGGAAAAAGGATTAAAAATCTTTGCCGGAAAGTTTGAAATAGCCAATCATGGAAAAGTACCGGGAACTTTGGATATTTCGAAGAATGAATTTAAAATCCATACAGAAGACGGCCTTTATTTTCCACAGGAACTTCAGCTTGAAGGCAAGAAAAGAATGAATGTAAAAGATTTTCTTAATGGGTTTAGAAATTTTGAAGAAATAAGTTTATAGGAGTTTCGGAGTTGGAGGATTAGAATTTGAGAGTATATGCGTGGGAGGCAGTTGCTGAGTCCGGAACTTGAACCTGTAGCTCAGGTCTTTGTTTTGCTAAAATCGACTATTCACTTGCGAATCAAAATTCACAGTTGACAATTCACCTTAAAATTCTGCCAACTGAAATCTTCTTCCTAAGTTTTGCTCACAATTTTCCGGCGGATCCTGCTGATAAATTCAGGAGTTACTCCTAAATAGGCAGCGATCTGGATATTCGTTAAACGGTGGGCTGTTTTAGGATATTCTTTCAAAAAGTCCTGGTAACGTTCGTCAGAAGGTTTGCTTAAATTATCAACAATTCTGCGTTGCAGGGCAATGATAGACATCTGAAACTTCAGTCTCATCAGCCTTTCAATTTCGGGAATTTCACGGTAGAGTCTGTCTTTGTCTTCTTTTGAAATCAAAAGGATCTCACTGTCCTCAATGGCCTGGATATTGAGCTGTGACGGAATCTGATTAATAAAGCTGTCTATATCGGAAATCCACCAGTCTTCCACTCCAAAATATAAAATCTGTTCATCTGCATTTTTATCTGTACGGTAAACTTTAAAGCATCCGCTTAATACAAATCCTTCCGCTTCGCATATATCTCCTTCTTTTAAAAGAAAATCTTTTTTCTTTATTTTCTGAAGACGGAATGCACTACAGTATTTGTCCAGCTTTTCCTCTGAAATCTCAATATATGCCCTGATGTGTTTCTTTAAAGATTCTGTCATGGTTTAAAAATAAAAAAAGGTTTAGAAAAATCCTAAACCTTTTATATTGAAATTTATTTAATCTCCGGTATCTGTTAATTTACCGTTGACCATTCACTTTTACAGCTGAACCATCTCTGTAACTTCCACATCATACCCACCAACCTGCGGTTTGATATTAGGGTTTTGTGTGATTACTTTGAATTTATTGATTCCCAGATTTTTCAGGATCTGCGTTCCGATACCGTAATCTCTGTAATTGTATGCTAAAGTAGGATGTTGCTCCTGTCCGTCCTGGTAATTCAGGAACTGCTGAAGTTTTCTCAGCGTATTTTCAGAATTCGAAACATTATTGATGAAAATAACAGCTCCTTTTCCTGCTTCATTCACCATATTGGTTACTTTCTCCAAAAGCGGTTTTTCACCGTTATTCAGTCTTGTCAGTACATCAAAATATGAATCTGAAGACTGAACTCTTACCAAAACAGGCTCATCAACCGTCCATGAACCTTTTGTCAAGGCAAAATGAATCTGGTCATTTGATGTTTCTCTGAATGCAAAAAAGTCAAACTCACCATAAGCGGTTTTTACTTTTCTTTCTTCCAGCCTTTCGATAAGGTTTCCTTTTTTAAGCTGATAATGGATCAGATCTTCGATGGAAACGATCTTCATATCATGTTTTTGGGCAAAAGCATGAAGTTCCGGTAAACGTGACATGGTACCGTCCTCATTCATAATTTCACAAATCACTCCTCCTTCTTTTAATCCTGCTAAATTCGTAAGATCGATAGCAGCTTCAGTATGTCCCGCTCTTTTCAGAACTCCCCCTTTTCTTGCACGAAGCGGGAAAATATGGCCCGGTCTCATGAAATCTGTCGGCTTGGATTTTTCGTCCATCAAAGCTAAAATAGTTTTGGCTCTGTCACCGGCAGAAATCCCTGTAGAGGTTCCGTTACCAAGAAGGTCAACAGAAACGGTAAAAGCGGTTTCCTTAGGATCACTGCTTCTGCTTACCATTACTTCAAGGCCAAGCTCGTCGCATCTTTTTTCAGGAAGCGGCATACAGATCAGCCCTCTTCCGTGGAGTGCCATGAAATTGATAATTTCCGGCGTTGTCAATTCTGCAGCACAAAGAAAATCACCTTCGTTTTCTCTGTCTTCATCATCTACTACTATGATTATTTTACCATTTTTAAGGTCTTCAATAGCCTCTGGAATAGTATTTAATTTAATATCAGACATGTTTACTTTTTATTTGTGCAAAGATACTTATAAAAATAGGCATCTGCCAATTAATATGTAGGGTTTGTTAGGCTTTGGATAAAGAGTTTATCGCCTCTCTGAAAATTTCGTAAGATCTCAGTCTCTTCTGGTGATCGTAGATATGTGAATTGATAATTAATTCATCTGCATTGAATTTTTCCTGAAAATCTTTAAGCTTTTCCTCAATTTCTGTCTGATTTCCGATCAATGTATATTTTAGTTTCTGAAGCACCATTGATTTTTCCATAGGCGACCAGATATCATCCATATCATCTACAGGCGGCGCAAAAGGTTTCCTGTCATTTCTTATGATATTGATAAATGCCTGGAATAAGGTTGTGGAAATTTTATGGGCTTCTTCCGAAGTTTCTGCCGCCACTCCGTTGACGCATGCCATTACGTAAGGTTTATCCAGCTGCGCCGAAGGCTGGAAATGTTCCCTGTAAATTTTAAAAGCCATCTCCATCTGCTCAGGAGCAAAATGTCCTGCAAAAGCATATGGAAGTCCAAGTTCCGCAGCCAGCCACGCACTATCTGTACTGGATCCCAAGATGTAAAGCGGAATATCAAGACCTTCTCCGGGAATGGCACGGACTAAAGCATCAGAATTTTCTTTCGAGAAATACGTCTGCAGCTCTAAAATCTGTCTCGGAAACTGCTGGTTGATAATCGCAGGATTTCTTCCCAAAGCCTGGGCTGTAAGACCATCGGTACCGGGTGCCCTTCCCAGACCAAGATCTATTCTTCCCGGAAAAAGAGATTCCAGGGTGCCGAACTGTTCTGCAATGATTAACGAACTGTGGTTGGGAAGCATGATTCCACCGGATCCCACTCTTATTGTTTTTGTCCCGTTGGCGATAAAGCCGATCAGAACTGTGGTGGCGGAGCTGGCAATACTTTCCATATTATGATGTTCAGCCAGCCAGAATCTTTTATAGTGCAAATTTTCAGCGTGGTTTGCTAAAGACAAACTGTCCTGAAAGGTATCATGAATACTTTTCCCTTGCTTTACAGGAGCAAGATCAAGCACCGATATTTCAAAATGTTTCATATTTTAAATTTTAGGTTTAAAAACCAAACAAATTTAAAGCTTATAAATTGCATTAGTTACTTTTTGTAATTGATAGGATGGATTAGCTAGTTCAGGAAAAAGCTATCGGAATTTATTAATTATTCCTTTACTTTTTACTACACAGATATAAAAGTCTTTCTTTATTCATTACATTTGAAAAGTAATACAATTTATAATCAATCTGCAATAGCATATATGAATATTTTTAAGTCAATTTTGAATAGTTTAAAGGTGATTCCCATTAGTGTAAAAATTGCCAAGAAAATACAAATGAGTGGTTTACATGAACAACTTATCCTATTAAATCAAGATAAAACTGTGTTTGATTTTATCGGAATCTACTCGAATGGTAGTGATTGTCTTTACTTTAAAAAAGAGGGCAACAATTTCAATATAGAATTTGAAGCAACAGAAGGAACCCAGCTTCCTTATTTGGAAAAGATTAAAAGCTTTGCTATAAGAAATAACTACACGTATAAAGAAGAAACTAATAATGGTATTCCTTATCTAATAGTTAAAACAAATACGAATATTGAGCAAACCGTACAGCTCGCAACGCATATTCAGAATCAGATATTTGGAAACAATGAAAACACGACCTACGAAATTGTTCCATAATTTCACAATACTTCATTAAGTGAATTTACTTATTCCTCTCCTTCTTAAAATTATAATGATTAATCAAAATCCTGATCTCATTAAACTCAAAATCATTAGGCAATGCATTTTTCCATTCCGTTAGGGTTTCATGAGGATTTTCATAGAATTCTTTTTCAAAGGCTTTGATCTTATCCGAAGTAATCACTCTTGAAATATCAAGCAGCCCCTGTTCTGCAAATTTTGCCAGATGCCCGATTACAGTTTCTTTTACCAGACCTCTTTCCATGGCTATTTCACCAATAGTTTTTCCCTGCTCAAATAATTGGAAGGTCAGAACCTGTGAAGGAACTTTTGCGATCTTCAAATTGATTTCCTTATCATTTTTTTCATCTAAAAGCTTCGTTTCCAGCAGATGGATCTCTTTCAGGCTGTTCAGATATTCTTCAGTATCTTCCAGCCAGTTCCTGAATTCTTCATTATATTGTTTCAGGCCTTTTGCCCCTTTAATTTCGGCATAGAATTCCTTCAGCGGACTGAATATTTTATCTCTGATTTCTGTGAAAAAGAAATTAACCGCCCCTTTGGTTTTGCTTTCAATCTCAGACCATTCTTCTTTGTTTTCAATAAAATTATTAACCTTCTGGGAAATTACCCTTTCCAGTTTTTCGAAGATCTTTCCAAGATTGACGATTTCGTGTTTCAGCTGAAGATACAGCTGGTTTGTTTTTACATGATCAATGCTTTTCGTGGTAATGGAAAGCTTATTCCACTCCTCTACTTCATTCAGGAACCACAGACAGTTTACCGTACGAAGTACTTTTTTGATGCTGTAGTCATATTTTTCACGGTTAAGAATAGCCTCCACACTATCATTGGCAAAAGTATCCCCCTGGAACTGCAGAATCCTGTTGTCCTTGAAGATCACTTCAGGGGTAATTTTAGATTTCAAAACAATTCCTTCCAGCGTACGGCATCTTGACAGGGCTACATAAACCTGTCCGGCTGTAAAGCTTTTTCCGGCATCAATGATCACATTATCAAACGTTAATCCCTGACTTTTATGAATAGTAACCGCCCACGCAAGCTTTATCGGAAACTGTTCAAAGCTTCCCAAAACTTCTTCTTTGATATTTTTTTCGGTATCGAGGAAATATTTTTTCTGTTCCCAGACCTCTCTTTTTACTGTAATTTCCCTTTCACTGCCATCAAGAACAACTGTGATCTCATTATCATCCAAAGCAGAGATTTCACCGAGCTTTCCATTGAAATATTTTTTCTCACCGGTAATATCATTTCTGATGAACATAACCTGTGCCCCGACTTTCAATTCTAAAAACTGCTCGTTCGGAAACTGGTTTTCCTTGAAATCTCCAAATAGTTTGGCTTCATAAGTTTTAACGGTCAAATCAATTTCTTCCAGCTTTTCCTGGTTGATCTCATCCGCCATCTTATTGTGTGAACACAAATAAACGTAAGATTCAGTTCCTGCCTTAAAATCCGGATCATATCTTTTGTTAAGTTCTTCAAAGTTGATATTGGCGACGTCACCGTCACGGATCGCATTCAGAATGTCCAGGAATTTTTCATCCGACTGTCTGTAGACTTTGGTGAGTTCAATGGTCAGAAGAGGAATATCTTTAATAGCAAGACTGTCGAAAAAAAACGGTGACTGGTAGCAGATCTTTAAAATATGTTCGTCTCTCACCACCGGCGGAAGCTGATAAAGATCTCCAATGAACAGCATCTGCACTCCGCCGAACCGTTGGTTATTTCTTCTGATAAATCTCAGCGAGAAATCCATCATATCGAGAACATCAGCTCTCAGCATGGAAACCTCATCAATGATAAGAACCTCCACTTCTCTTAAAAGTTTGAGTTTATCTTTTCTGTATTTGAAATGAGGCATCAGGTCAGCAATATTATTTGCCAAGCTTCCGTCGATACGGTCTGTAGTTGGTAAAAAAGTTCTTAAAGGCAATCCAAACATAGAATGGATAGTCACTCCTCCTGCATTAATCGCGGCAATTCCGGTAGGCGCAACCACAATATACTTCTTCCTTGTTTTCTTTACAAAATCATTAAGGAAGGTTGTTTTACCTGTCCCTGCCTTCCCCGTAAGAAAAACGCTTCTGTTCGTGTGCTCTATTAAGTCAAAAAAATGATTGTTCATTGTGCTTCAAAATTACGGAAATGAATTTGATTTTCTTACCTTGGCATAACTTTTGAAAATTCTTTAACAGAAAAGAAATTATAATGAAAATAAATTTCATATACACTCCACTATTAGTATTATGCACTATGTTTGCCTTAGTTTCATGCAATACATCCAAGAACGCCAATACCAATCTACCTAAAGATATTTCTGAAAGGCCCGCTGATGAAGACAGTCAAAAATATGAACAGGCCCAGCTGGATAAGTTGAAAGCATCCATTGAATCTGAAGTATCCAAAGAAAAATGTACTGCCGCTTCAGAATGGACTTTTGCCCCGATGGGAGCTAAAGCCTGTGGCGGACCTCAGCAATATATTGCTTACCCTAAAAAAATAGAGACAACCATTCTCCCAAGAATTGAAGAATATACTCAGAAAGTAAAAGCCTTCAATGAAAAATACAATATCACTTCTGACTGTATGATGGTGATGCTGCCAACATCTGTGAAATGTATCAATGGAAAAGCGCAGCTTATAACAGCAGAGCAATAAGAAGAAAAATCAAAGCAAAGGTTATATATCCTGTTGAAAAAATCAACAAAAACTCATTCAGGGGTTTATACTAAGGATTGAAAAAAGCTCTATCGTATGATGGAGCTTTTGTTTATTTGTGGTGTTTGCTTCAAGATTTGAGAACCAAGATGCAAGAGCCAAGAATCAAGATTTTAGATTTCAGAATATAAGTTTTCCCAGTGAAGTTTAGCAAGTAATGTTTCGGGATGCGGGATTCGCGGTTCGAGCCAGCAAGAATCAACTACATAAACTCTCAAACCCGAAAACTCTCTAACTCGGAAACTCTAAACTAACTCCCCATCTCAAGATTCTCCTTATACCATGAAGAATATTTTACATAATTATCTGCAATTCTATTGACTTCTCCTTCCAATAACTGGGCAGAAATATCTTTAATTTTCTTTGCAGGAACTCCGCCCCAGACCTCTCCGGATTTAATATGCGTTCCCTGTATCACTACAGAACCTGCTCCTACAATGGAGTTTTCTTCTACCAGGCAGTCATCCATAACGATAGCTCCCATACCGATCAGTACGTTATCTTTAATAGTACAGCCATGAACGATTGCATTATGTCCGATGGAAACGTTATTTCCAATATTTAAAGGGTGTTTCTGATAGGTACAGTGCAGCATGGCATTGTCCTGAACATTTACTTTATCGCCCATTCTGATGTAATGTACATCTCCCCTGATCACTGCATTATACCAGATACTGCAGTCCTTTCCCATCGTAACGTCACCGATAATGGTTGCCGTTTCTGCCAAAAATGTACCCTCTCCTATCTGAGGAATTTTCCCTAAAAGTTCTTTTACAATTGCCATAGTTTTAATTTGATAATTTGGAAAATAAGTCAATCTGAAAATAATAATTTTTGCAGTGGTTAGTCTTAACTTCTAATTTTAAATAACCGTGATAGCAAAAATCTAATTTCTAATCTCTAACTTCTAATTTCTAATTGCGTATTTTTGTATCTCAAATTTAACGAAAAAATGCGTACGATACTTATAGAACCAACTGAAAACCCGAAAGTGATGAAATTTGTCGCGGATTATAACCTGATCCCGGGCTCTTTAGAGTTGGACAGAAGTTCAGATATTTCAGAAATTCCTTTAGCTCAGGAACTTTTCAACTATCCTTTTGTGGAAAGAGTTTTTATTACGGCTAATTTTGTGGCTGTAGCGAAACAGGATACTGTAGAATGGGAACATGTAGCAGACAGCCTGAAAAATATCATAGAGGATGAATTACTGGCTAATCCTAGAATTTACCTTCAGAAGAGAAAGGAAATGTATCAGATTTATGCTGAAATGACTCCTAATCCTAATGCAATGAAGTTTGTTTCCAATAAACTTCTTATGGAAGGTTTTGTGGAAGTAAAATCGAGAGAAAAATCCGAAGGTGTTCCTTTGGCTCAGGCTATCTTTAATGAATTTGATTTTGCTAAAGAAATTTTCATTTCTGACAATTTTGTAGCGGTAACAAGAGATGATTCTGTGGAATGGCATCAGGTAATGATGGCTGTACGTGGTTTTATCGCTGAATATCTGCAGAGTGGAGGCGAAATTTCAAATCTTGAGCCTCAGAAACATGAAAATCCTGTTGAAAAAATCATCAACAGAGATTATACTGATGATGAGCAGAAAATTTCGGATATTTTAAATGAATATGTAGCGCCTGCCGTGGAAAATGATGGGGGGAAAATTTCCCTTATGGAATACGATCAGGAAAGTAAAACAGCAAAAATGCTATTACAGGGAGCCTGCTCAGGATGTCCAAGCTCTACGGCTACTTTGAAAAACGGAATTGAAAGTATTTTAAAACAGTTCGTTCCGGATTTAGTGGAAAAAGTAGAAGCTGTAAACGGATAACGGATTATAAAATGCTCCCCGGAAAGAAGATCTTGGTCATTATTGGAAGTGCCACAAAAAATTCCAGCAATCTGAAATTGATAGAACAGGTTCTGGAAAAACATTCGGATACTAATTTTCACATCTATGATGATCTTTCTGCTCTTCCGCATTTTGACACTTCATTAACGGATACCGGTACACCAGACGAAGTATTGAAGATCAGGAAAGAAATTGAAAATTCGGCGGGGGTCTTATTTTCAACTCCGGAATATATTTTCAGCATTCCCGGCAGGTTGAAAAACTTGTTGGAATGGTGTGTTTCTACGACTGTTTTTTCTGAAAAGCCAGTGGCTGTCATTACAGCATCTGCCAATGGAGAAAAAGGGCATGAAGAACTGGTAATGATTTTGAAAACACTGGGAGCTCAGGCAGAAGACCGGCATCAGCTTTTAATAAAAGGAATAAAGGGTAAATTTAATAATAACGGCTTAGTTGAAAATAATACCTTTGCCCAGGTATCAACATTGATAACAGATTTCGAAACGCTGTTTCATAATTAAAATTAAAAATATTGGATAAAAAAGGAATTTTACTGGTAAATCTTGGTTCTCCAAAATCTACGGCTGTAAATGATGTAAAGGAATATCTTGATGAATTTTTGATGGATGAAAGGGTCATCGATTACCGCTGGATCTTCCGTGCTCTTTTAGTTCAGGGAATTATTCTTAAAACACGTCCTGCAAAATCTGCAGAAGCCTATAAAACAGTATGGACAGATGAAGGCTCACCTTTGATTGTCATTACTGAAAAAATCCAAAAGAAACTGCAGAAAGTAGTTGACGTTCCGGTAGAAATCGGAATGAGGTATGCTGAGCCAAGCATTGAAACAGGTATTCAAAAGTTAGTAGATCAGGGAGTTTCTGAGATTGTTCTGTTCCCATTGTACCCGCAATATGCGATGAGTACTACGGAAACGGTAATTGAAAAAGCAGAGGAAGTACGGAAAAAGAAGTTCCCAAAAGTAAAGATCAATTATATACAGCCCTTTTACAACCGGGAAATCTATATCAACTGTCTTGCAGAAAGCATTAAGGAAAAGCTTCCTGAAAATTTTGATGTTTTGCAGTTCTCTTACCATGGTGTGCCGGAAAGACATATTTACAAAACAGATCCTACAAAGACCTGTAATCTTAATGACTGCTGTTCACGGGATAACAACCCAAGCCACCAGTTTTGTTACCGCCATCAGTGTTATAAAACGACAGAAGCTGTTATTGCCAAGATAGGACTTCCCAAAGAAAAAACAATTGTTTCCTTCCAGTCGAGATTAGGAAAAGACAAATGGATAGAGCCTTATACGGATGAGACTTTGGAAACGATTCCTAAAAAAGGAGTAAAAAATCTGGCTATTGTATGCCCGGCTTTTGTTTCCGACTGTCTTGAAACTCTGGAAGAAATTTCGGTAGAAGGTAAGGAACAGTTTCAGCATGGAGGCGGTGAAAACTTCCACTATATCCCATGCCTGAATGATGAAGACCGCTGGATTGATGTGGTAAAGACACTCTGTGAAGAAAAACTGAATGATTTTTATCTGGTATAAATTTCTCAATACATAAAAAAAGCAAAAGGGCCGCAAAATAAATTTTGCAGCCCTTTTTAGAAATATATTAAAATTTATTTTTTGATCAGGTTTCCTGCTTTTTGTCCGTTAACCGTTACTACGTATACTCCTGAAAGTATATTAGAAGGTAACTGAACATCTACTTTATTGTTACCGTTGGTAATCTTGATCTTTTCTGAAAGCTCTCTTTTTCCTGCCAGGCTCACTAATTCAACAATTCCGTTTCCTTCTTTTCCTTCAAATTCAACAGTAAATTTGTCGGTAGCCGGATTTGGGCTGATGGTGTAAAGTGCAGCATCAGGAGCAGCTATTTTTCCTGCTGCAGAAGTACCTCCGCCAACACCTACTGCATTCCATGCATTGGTCACCTGCGTTACTTCATTACTTCCTGCTCCGTATAAATCTGCAGCTGCCTGAAGTGAATATGTTCTTGCATTAGCATATGTGGATGAAGAAATAAGGTAATTTGTCAATGTTCTGTAAGAAATAGCTGCTGCTTTATCCAGCCCTATTCCTGAAACATTATAAGCAAAGCCTTTATCATTAGTTCCCGATCCTCCGTTTACCAGTAAATAATACCAGAAGTTAAGGACTCCTGAATTGGTATGTACACCACAAGAATCGTTATACCCAGGTAAATTTGGATTTCCCTGAGGCGTACATGTACTGCTCGCATCCTTCCAATAAGTTCCTTTATAAGTATCAGGCTGGCTATAAGCATTAGGATTGGCCATGTCTCTGATTACATAGCTGAAATCTTCCCCTAATTTCCAGCTTGCCTGTGTTGGTCTGGCCCAAAGTTCAATGGTATTTCCAAAGATATCAGAAAAACCTTCATTCAGAGCTCCTGACTCTCTTTGATAAGCAAGGTTTGCCGTTTTAGTGGTAAGACCATGGGTAATTTCGTGCCCACAAACATCAAGAGCCGTTAATGGCTTACCTCCGTTTGTCGTAGAGCTACCGTCACCGTAAGTCATTCTGGAGCCATCCCAGAACGCATTAAAATAATTGGTAGAGTAATGAACATAAGATTTTATGGCAAAATTATTATTATCTATACTTTTTCTTCCAAATTTCGTGTAATAATAATCCAATGTCATTTCGGCTCCCCAATGCGCATCCGTAGCATATTGATCTTTGTTTGTGTTGACATTGTTCCAGTTGTTGTCCGTATCAGTAAAATCTACGGCTGATGAATAATTTGTTCCTTTTTTCAGATTATATGTTTCTACAGCGGTTCCGCCATTTCTTCCTGCCTCTCTTAATCTGTAACTTCCGTTATATGAGTCGGCAACAATAGATCTGTTCCCACTGTAAGCTGTTGTAGCTGTCCCCGGAGCATTGGTTTCATGAATCAAAGCATTTGTTCCTAACACTTTACCATCTTTAGCATCCACAAAAACATATTGTCTGCTTAATGGCTTTTCTGCATAAATATCGAATTTATATGCAAGCTTTACATCTCCAAGCTTCTCATCAGAAGGATCTGAATAGTATACCAACTCACCTTTTGGAGCAAAGCTGGCATTAGCATTTTTAGATTCATTTTTAATGAATTCCTCTTCTTCTTTGTTCTGCCATTTGTAAGAGTCGGCTCCTACAAAAGATAAGGCATTCTGCAATGCGGTACTTTCTGAAATATTTGCTTTTTTCTCTGCAGCAGCAGTTTCTTTAAGGATCCATTTTCCGGTTTCTCCTACTATTTTCCCACCTTTGGTCTGTACAGCCATCATTCCATATTCTACAGGAATTCCATTTATGGTCTGTTGAAACCTGTGTGTCTCAAAACCTAACTGATCCTTTTCTGATCCCAGTTTACGTGCCTGCCCCGGAGAAAGTCTCTGAGATGTTTCATTAAATAAAACAGGCTCACCTTTAAAATCAGGACCGTTCTTATCAAATCGCATGAATTCTGCATGAAGGCCACTCTTACCCGGAATTAGTTTTGATGGAGTTTCCTGTCCAAAAGTAAAGGAGAAAGCTGCAACGCTTACTGCTAAGATAAATTTCGTTTTCATAAAAAAATTGTTTAATGTGAAACGAATTTATATTTTTTCTGCAAAAAAACAATGATATCAATAAATAAAATTCAATAAATAAATAGAACAATTGTTTTAAATTTAAAATATTTTTAAAAACATTGCAATTAATTGAAAATATTTTTATTCCTATAAAAATTATAGACTAATAATTTTTATATAATTCAATATTTTATGAAATATTTTTTTCAATATGCTATGCATAATAAATAATTATCTTAGTATTCTCTTAATTCCCCGACAAGTTATTTATCCATCACAGTTTCAAAAAAAAACCATCTCTTACGAGACGGTTTTCCTAAATTATATTTTTTACTTTAAATAAATGAGTATTGTATAAAATTTGGTAAAAAGGGAACGGTTTATCACAAAATTATTTTCCGATAGGTGTTCTGAATTCTCCATATCCCATCAGTCCGTCATAATTACGCCCGAAAGGTGCATAATATAGAAATGCCTGATACAGGTTTTCAGTCTGCCAGAAATTACCATTTATCTCTCCAAAGTTCAGAGATCCGTCGCTTTCTTTAGTAGCGAGTATATAGTTGTAAAATCCTTGTTTCAGGAAAATTTTAGCAACATATTTTTTATTAGCAGCATCATACTGCATCTGATTTTCTTTGCCGGGTTTGAAGTTATTAAATCCTCCCAGTACATAAATTTCTTTATCCACAGGGTCAGAATCCAGAGAAAAATATACCCATGAATAATCTGCCTCTCTTTCAGCATTCCTTTCCAGTCCAAGGTCATTTCTTCTATAGAACCATGCTCCGTTTACGTCAGGCTGATACTGATAGTTCAGGGGAAAGGCCCATACCGGATGTAAATAGGTATGATTTACACCGTCTTTTAATTCTGTAGCACTCACCATATCAGCAGCCATATTCATATTCTTGTTATCAAAATAATAGAATTCGTTATTGCCGGAAAATGTTAAATTCATCTGCTGAAAAAGCAACTGGTTACCTAATGTTGCGCTTGGCTTCAAATTGTTAACCACCTCATTAGGATTGTTATTCTGCATTACATTCAACGTCATGGAATTGACATTGGAAGAAAGATCTCCGGCTTTTGAAGTCGCTTTTACCTCCACTCTTTGATTGATATTCGGTTTTTTGGCATCTGCAATTCTTGAGACATTCAAAGCAACCGTTGCAGCATCTTCCACCAGATAAAAACGCTTTTTGAAAAGGGGCCTGTCAGCTGAATCTTTATAAACAATCAGCTCAAAATTTCCGGAAATCTTCGGCTGCATCTTATCATTCGGGAAGGTAAGCTTATAGTGGGTATAGGCCTGTATGGTATTAAAAGAATATTCAAACTTATCTAAAAGCCCGTTTAAACTTCCATTGGCAATCTCTGTAAAAAATAAATTGTCATCATTCCAGTTACGGTCATAATGCTTGATGGTATACCTGTAGATTTCGCTGGCATTGGTAAGATCGTCAAAGCTTAAAACCAGCTGTTCGCCGAACCTTATGACAGGGGTTTCATCGTTCGTCTGAGGGTTGAATAATTGTATACTCTGGATGTTTTGTCCAAAAACCATTCCGCCCAAAGAAAGTAAAAGTATTCGCAAAGTTTTCATTATGACGAAGATAACGAAAAATCGGGATTTTCTTAATAATATCGTATTTTTGAAATAAAAAATATCAGTTATGCTTCAGATTCAAGGCTTCGTTTTCAATTTTGCCAGCGAAAATACTTATATCCTTTACAATGAAAATAAAAATGCCTGGCTGATTGACCCGGGAAACATGAATGAGCAGGAAACTAAAGCTATAGAAAGCTTTATTTCTGAAAACGGTCTTAAGATCGAAAAAATCCTTCTAACCCATGCTCATATTGATCACGTTCTGGGCCTGCAGTGGGCTTTTGATACTTTTAAAGTTCCTGTCTATATGCACAAAGAAGACCAGGAAGTATTGGATATGCTTCAGGCCAGCGGCATGAGATTCGGATTTTCTGTTGAGCCCGTAAAAGCAGATATCAAATACATCAGCGAAGGGGAAGTTTTAGACCTGGACGGAGAAAAATTCAAAATCTATCATGTCCCCGGGCATTCTCCGGGAAGTGTGGTTTATCATAATGAAGACCAGAAATTCATGATCTCAGGTGATGTTCTTTTTGAAGGCAGCATCGGAAGAACTGATCTTTACAAAGGAAATCATGAACAGCTGATCAACGGCATCACCAATAAACTATTTGTACTGGATGCTGAAACAAAAGTTTTTTCGGGGCATGGAAATCCTACAACAATAGGCTTTGAAAAGCAGTATAATCCGTTTTTCAAATAGTTTCGGGTTCCCGGAATTCGAGTGTATCAGGGTTTCAGAGTATGAGAGTTGGGAATGAGTTGCCGGTTGACAGTTGCTAGTTCCCCTGAAACTTTTATTAAAATTCACCGGCGAAAAGTCTCATGTCTATAATCTCATGTCAGAAATCTTGATTCCTACCTCTCTGTTCTCTTCAACAAAAATAAAAAACCGCCGGGAAAATTTCCCGGCGGTTTTTTATGAAGAAAATATAAGTTTAGAAATCTAGTGTGATGGACGCTCTCACAGCTGCTCCCATAATAGGTCTTGCCATAATAGTTCCGTCTCCGGTTGGAGAACCTGCTCTTGGATCCCCTTCTGTAATACCAATTGTATTAAAGATATTAGTTCCATCTACTGCAAAACGGATTTTTCCCAACTGATAAGAAGTTCCGGCTCCAAATTCACTGAATGACGGTAAAGTCTGAACATTCAGCTGATCCTGAAAACGTTTTCCATAGTAGTTATAGCTTACATATGTTCTCCACTGTTTTGTAATATTTACAGCTGGTGAAATATTAAAATAGATCTTTGGCATTCTTCTTACCACATTTCCCTCCAAAAGACTTCCTTCTTCTAACCCGCTGTATTTTGGATTTTGAATAGTTCCGTTGAAAGTAAGCTCTAACATATTATTAAACAATCTTGCATATCCTTCCAGCTCAACTCCATAGTTTTTGGTATTGGCAAAAGTATTTTCTGACGTTCCATTGGAAAATACATCTGTAAATGACAGGTTTTTAAGTGTTGAATAAAAAGGAATTACTGCAACATCGAATGTACGTGAATAATATTTGTAACCTACTTCCACCTGATTAGTCAATACCGGTTTTAAAGGCTGATCCGGATTAGGAGTGGTGAAGTAATTGTAGTAAGCTTCTTCATTTGGTGATCTGAATCCGTGAGAGAAACGAGCATAAACAGCATTTTCCTTGTTAATTTTATAGTTTGTGGCCAATGTATAAGAAACCTTATCAATATCATAACTCCAGTAGTTGTATTTATTTCCTAAAACACTCATATTATCATCTGCAGTTGTTGTAGCGAAACTATGGGTTCCATCAGTAGTTAAACCAGAATTATTCAGATTTGCAGTTGTTGTATTAACCGAATATCCCTTGTAGAAATCCCTGCTATAACGAAGCCCTGCATTAATACTCAAATTATCTGTAACGTTATAATCAAAATTTGCATACAGATCATTCAAACTTCCCTGAACCTGAGAATCTCTTAACAAAAAAGACATGTCTGTAACTCCATTATACGTTTTAGAATAGCCTACAGAATTTGGAGTGAGAGAAGTATCTACCAAATTAAGAAGTACCGGTTTATCTGTTGCTGTTGCCAAAACATTACTCCAGTTCCAATACTGATGAGATTTCCAGTTTGATTTGTAGAAACCTGCCGTTACATTTCCTTTGTCAAATTTATAATTGAACTGCAAATCGTTCACAAAATTATTCATCTGCTTATCAATAGCCCAGAATCCCAGTTCCTGAACAAAAGCGGGATTGACTACCGCTCCGCTACCTACTGCAGAATATTGATAATTGTTTCCTGTAATTCCGTTATCGCTCGCAAATTTAGCCGCTGTTGCGGGACCTCCTGCAGGGAAAATCCCTGTATAATTCATATTGATATTGGTATACCTCGTTTTGTTTAAAACAGAGAAATTATTTCCAAGATCATATTTGAACTCAGCACCTAAGACATCAACCTTCGGATGAATTCCATCTTCCAGATTTCTACTGAAAAAACCACCTCCGGCCTGTGGAATATTTAGCTGGCTGATAGCTCTGTAGCTGTATGTTCCGTAATTGGCATCAAAGCCGGAAAATTCCTTCAGATCATTTCCATTTTGAGTTAAAGGGATCGGAAGGAAGAAAGTATTTCTATCGTCTAATTTTTTATAATAGATTTTAGCATAGCCTTTATCAAAGACATACTTAAGATTCATTCTGATCTGTCCGCCGTTGTTGGCTCTGAACCCTGTCTTTCTGATTCCATTATCTGTTCTGTAGAATCCGCCAACGTTAAAGAAAAGCTTATCCTGAACCAATGCGCCGCCTACATTCACATCTGTACGCATCAGTCCATAGGTACTGGTTTCAAGTTTAGCCGTCCCTTTAAAGTCATTGCTTCCTTCTTTAGTAATAAAGTTAATCAAACCTCCCGGCGAGTTGTTTGCATAGATAGAACCGGATCCTCCTCTCAGGGCTTCCAGGCGGCTTACCGTATTATCCACACGGAAAAAGTTATCAGCATTCGCAAACTGAAGTGCTCCGTCCTCAAAAACCGGTAGTCCGTCTTCCTGAACCTGTACAAATTCATAAGCTCCTGCGGAAGGAATACCTCTCGCAAAAAGGTTATTTCCTACTTCACCACCTGACGTTTCCACGGCAAACCCCGGAACTCTCTGCAGTAATGCAGCAGCACTGATAGGATTTTGTTTCTGGATCTCTTTTGCCGTAAAGGTAGAAATAGCCGTACTGGATTCTATTTTCTTTTTCGGGCCGGAGTTCCCGGTAATAACAATCTGGTCTATAGAAGACGTTTTGACTGAATCCTGAGGGGTTTCCTGGGCATACGCATTGTTAAAGTAAAGCGTAGCGGTGGCAGCCATTAAAAATATCGATCTTTTTTTCATAGCATGATTTTTATATAGTTAGTTTTGTTTTAATTTGAGATAGACCCCGTTTGTCCATCCGAATCCATCCTGATTCGGATATTCTCCGCCTCCCGCAATGGTTTCAGTGTCTAGCGCGTTGTATTTTTCCATTAATTTTCCGGTGTTGCTGTATACCCTTTCAACATTCCCGCACCAGTTGTTTTTTATCTTCTCAGCCAGTTCATCAAAGCCGTAGTTTTTCATGGCTTTAAAGCCTAACCACTGATACGGAGCCCATGCATTCGGAAGATCCCATTGCTGGCCGGTTTTCTTTGTGGTGGTTACAAGACCTCCCTGATAAAGAAATTTTTCAGCAATATGTTTAGCAACGGATTCTGCCTGTGCCTGGTCTGCCAGTCCGAGAAATAAAGGGTAAAGAGCAGCAATATGTTCAGACGGTGTGTTTTTGTGTTTTTTTAAATGATAATCTTTATAACATTCAGTATTTTCATCCCAAAAGTAGGTATTGATCATCTGTCTGCGTCCTGCTGCTCTTTCAGTAAAATAATTTTCTTTATCTGCCAGGTTCAAAAGCGCTGAAGATTTTGCCAGTGTTTTCTCCAAATGCCATAAAAGGCTGTTCAGATCTACTTCTGCAATATTCAGTGTTTCTATAGTCTGTATATGTTCTCCGTCTGCAAACCATCTGCTGGAAAAATCCCAGCCGGATTCGCAGGCACTTCTTATATTTCTGTAAAATTCCGCTCCGGCATTTTCGCTGTCTTCAATATCGATCAGATAACTTTCAGGGCGGGGTGCATTTTCTGCATCATAATAACGGTTCAGGATATCTCCGTTCTTCGTTTTTACCACTCTTTTTACACTGGAATCATTGTCAAGCCACTCTTCCCCGTTCATCCAGAAAGCATATTCTTTTTCTAAAGTATCATGATATTGGGTGTAAATTTTCTCGTCATTGCTTGTTTCAAAAAGAAGATCCAGCATCAGCGAAAAATATGGCGGCTGTGAACGGCTCAGGAAATGAGTTCTGCTCGCATTGGGAACAAATCCTACATTTTGAATTAAATAGGAACAGTTCTCTACAATATTTTCCATCATTTCTGTTCTCCCGGAAACCTGCAGCCCAAGCATAATGAAATAGCTGTCCCAATAGAAGAATTCATTGAAACGGCCTCCCGGGACAATATACGGCTTCGGAAGTTTTAATAATGTTCCTTTTTCTTCGTAAGCAGTCCGGGTCAGTTCATCCCAAAGCTTTTCAATATGTTGCCCAATAGGTAGCTGATCTTCCCTCTGGATTGATATTTTTGCTCCCAGAAAATCAAAATTGGCCATCACAAAATCTTTCAGGCTAAATCCTTCATCTCCCTTTTTCTTTGCATAGTCCGCATTGATCTCCGAAACAGGAAACATTGGAACAGCATCTGTCATCATCTTCTGGTCCTCAAAGATCTGAGCTCTCTGTACATCATCAAAAAGAGCCTGGATTTCCTTTATGTAAAGCTGTTTATTCATTATTATTTCTTAGGATTTATTTTTAATTTATTCATGATAATAGCCGAAATGATCAGCAGTGAAAGCGGAATAAGCGAAAGATAAAATGCCTCTTGTCCACTGAATTCCTGAAAAACAAAACCTGTGATCATGGAACCAATTGTACCTCCAATGGCAGAAAAAACTACGATCAGGCCGGACATTGCACTGTGTAAATATTTTGGAATGGAGGCCAGGATCACAGAATTGATACTCGGATAAATCGGTGCCAGCAAACCTCCCATTAAAGGAAATACATACACTACAAGCGGAGCATTAAACCAGCCTGTTCCTTCATCAATCTTAATATTATGAGTTAATGGCAGAACCAGAATGATACTGATTGCAAAACCGATCACACAGAAAGACACCACATAGATCCAGCTGAATTTCTTAGAGAAAAAGCCCGATAAAAATCTTCCCAGTGCAAAAGCTCCGGCCAAAACTGCCCCGGCCTGGATACTCATTGAAGTCGGAAGTTTTAAAATTTCTTTATAAAAAGTAGGAGTCCATGTCTGGAAACTCTGTTCTACCAATACAAATAAAAAGGCACACAAGAGGAAAAATAATACTTTCTTATAACTGAACAGACTTATACTGTTTTTAAGATCTCCCAGTAAATCGGTTTTCTCGCTCCTGGCTTCGCTTTCATTTAATTTTGAAAAGAATAAAAACAAAAATGACAATGCAGAAAGCGTCCCCAATACCCAATATACGTTCAGCCACTGGGTAGATTTTGGATTGTGATCATCAATGAATAAACTGAACAGGACATTTCCTGCCAATACACCAATCATAAAAAACCCTTCCAGAAAGCCCATAAAGCTCGAATGTTCTTTATCGGTATCGGTAACAAGACCAATAGAAGTAAAAACAGAGATCTTTATTAAAGCAAATGAAATTCCTACAATGGTAAATAATAATTTGAAAAACCAGAAATCATTCGCAAAAGGCATCACAAAACACATGCAGCTTACCATGAAAAGGGCAATCAGCATCGAATTTTTAATCCCTATTTTAGGCAAAAATGAAGCCAGGATAAATGAGCATATGGCAATCGGCAGATCCTTAAATCCTTCCAGAATACTGGCTGAAGATTTTGAGATCCCGAAATTCTGCTGCACCTGCAGAATAACTGTTCCCACGGAATTCAAAAGAATCGCGAAAACAAAATAATTCAAAAATAATACAGCTTTAATATTGAAATTTTTCATGGAGATCATTTCTTGTCGGCTAAGATAGAAGCATTTCGGTTAACATTAATTTAACACAATAAATCAATATTTGAACTATATTAATATAATTAGTATTTTTATTGGATAAATACGATTAATTAAATGAAAGTCAGTTTCGAAAGAATAACTCCGGACGAAAAGAGCTCCTTCCGTACCCTGCACAATAATTCGCCGATCTCAGAATTCAAATGGGAATACCATTACCATCCCGAAATTGAGCTTGTATGTATTGTTTCCGGGAACGGGACCCGTCACGTTGGGTATCATAAAAGCAACTATACAAACGGGGACCTGGTTTTGATCGGCTCCAATATTCCACATTCAGGTTTTGGATTAAATTCTACAGACCCACATGAAGAAATTGTCCTGCAGTTCAGAGAAGAGATTCTTCAGTTTCCCCAGCAGGAAGTGGAAGCCCGGTCTATTAAAAATCTTCTGGAACTTTCTAAATATGGAATCCAATTTCATCATAAAACTAAAAAAGTAATGCTTCCCAAGCTGAAACTCATGCTGGAATCTGAAGGTTATAAAAGATATCTGCTCCTTCTGGAAATTTTATTCGAGCTTTCAAAATGTAAGGATTATGATCTTCTGAACAAAGAAATTATGCCGTACACCATTATCTCAAAAAACAAAACAAGACTGGAAAACATCTTTACTTATGTAGAACATAATTATGATCAGGAAATCAACATTGAAGAAGTAGCAAAACTCGCCAACCTTACGCTTCCGGCCTTCTGCAACTTTTTCAAAAAGGCTACCCAGATCACTTTTACGGAATTTGTAAACCGGTACCGTATTAATAAGGCCTGTCTGCTGATGGCTCAGGATAAGAGCATCTCAGAGTGCAGCTACAGCTGTGGATTTAATAATGTAACTTATTTTAACAGGATGTTTAAAAAATATACCGAAAAGACACCTTCGGAATTTATTAAAAACTATTCTCATAATAAGGTGAGTGTAGATTTGAAGGTTGAGAATGAGGTTAAATTAAAAGCTAGCTTTTAAAAATACTATTATCCTTGGCAAGGTTTTGAACCTTGCCAAGGATAAAAAAAGCTGCTCTTAAAAAAGAACAGCTTTATACTTATATATGACGGTTAAAATATTCAACCATTCATTGTATTACTTCCATTTGATATTACAGCCCATGCTCGGTCTCTGGATCTCTTCCTGAGGTTCCCCCAGCAAAAGATTTTCAAAAGCGATGATCAGATCTTCCCCGGTTACATCTTTATTGTTTCCAGGTCTTGAATCATCCATTTGCCCTCTGTAGATCAGATCCAGTTTATCATCAAAAAAATAGAAGTCCGGCGTGCATGCAGCATCGTAAGCTTTGGCAACAGCCTGACTTTCGTCGTACAGATAAGGAAAATCAAAATTTCTCTCGATCTGGAATTCTATCATTTTTTCCGGAGCATCGGCCGGATACTTTTCTACATCATTGGCATTGATCGCAATGAACTCAATCCCTTTTTCATTATAATCTTCATACAGCTCGTTGATCTTGTCGATTACGTGAAGAACAAACGGGCAATGGTTGCACATAAAGATCACCAGTGTTCCTTTTTCACCTTTCAGGTCTTCCAGAGATTGGATCTCGTTGGTCTTTGAAGGGTTCGGAAGCTCAAAAAACGGAGCCTTGGTTCCTAAAGCCAGCATATTAGAGGGAGTATTCATATCCTTTATTTTCTTTATCCGCAAAGATAAAGTTTCTTTTAATATAAAGCCAATTCGGGAATTTATAAACTTACGTTAAATGTTAATTATCAAATATTATTTGGAAGATATATTAAAAAGTTTGTAGTTTTGCTAACACTGTTAGTAAATAAAAATCATGGGCCTACATGAACGTCGTCAAAGAGAGAAAGAATCCATCCGTGCAAATATTTTGCAGGCAGCTTTCGGTTTGGCTAAAACAGAGGGCTGGGCTTCACTATCAATGCGTAAGATTGCAGATGCTATTGAGTACAGTGCTCCTGTAGTCTATGACTATTTTGAAAACAAGGAAGCAATTTTGTATGAAATTTCTCTGAACGGCTTTCACTGCCTTCACATAGAGCTTTTAAAAGCACAGAGAAAATTTGATACTCCTGAAGAGCAGCTTATTGCCATAGTAGACGCCTACTGGAATTTTGCTTTTAAAAATAAGGAATACTATCAGCTGATGTTCGGTTTGGGAATGCAGTGCAGCGGAAAGGGTCAGATGAAAGAAGAGTTTTCATCATTCCAGGATCTTATTTATGAATGTACCTACAACATTATTAAGAAGAACGGATCCAATCCTGACAATGCCTGCCATATGTCACACGCCTTATTTTCAGCGGTGCATGGACTGATCTCCATTATGATGATGAGAAATACGGATATCCCTTCTACAATGAATAAAACGACTTTGGACGAAACAGTATCTGCTTTCGTTAAGTCTTTGTAAATTTTTTTTGAACTGAAAATTAACACCGTTAGGAAATATAACATTTGAATATCAATAAATATTCGCTTAAAAACTAAAAATTCATCATGGAAACTATCATTCAAATTTCAGAACATCTTTCACATTCAGTTAACACTGTTAGATAAATTAACACATACTTAATACACCTCACTTCTATATAAATTCAACATTAAAAACAGCCGCTATTATGAAAATGACGACCTGACTCCTTAAAATTTTGGAATTTTTTTGAACTAATCATTAACACCGTTAGAAAAAATAACAGAATTTATTTAAAGAACATTATTACTTAAATCTAACACTTCATTAAAAAAATTAAACCAACAATGAAAATACCTGGAAAAATAAGGTTTATCGTACTTATATCAAGTATTATCCTTTTGCAGAACTGTACCCAAGCAGCAGAAGGTTCCAATGCAGCACCGCCTGCTCCGGAGCTTCCGGTTTACACCGTGATCACCTCTCCAGCTACAACATATCAGGAATTTCCTACCGCACTGGAGGGTAAAAACAACGTAGAGATCAGATCTCAGGTAGATGGGTATCTGGACAGGATCTACGTGGAAGAAGGCTCGTATGTAAGAGCCGGACAGCCTTTATTTAAAATAGATTCAAGAGCGTATGGCGAGCAAATGAATATGGCTCAGGCCAATTTGCAGGTGGCCAATGCCAATATCCAGAAGGCCAAAGTGGAAGTTGACAGACTTCAGCCACTGGTAGAAGCAAAAGTTGTTTCCGATGTACAGATGAAAACCGCCAAAGCTAATTATGCAGCAGCCGTAGCAGCCGCATCACAGGCAAAAGCATCTGTAGGAGGCGCTAAGATCAATGTAGGATTTACCACCATTACAGCACCGGTAAGCGGATATATCGGGAGAATTCCTTACAAAAAAGGAAGCCTGATTTCAAGAACAGATCCCAGCCCGTTGACGTTATTATCGGATATCAGTGAAATTTATGCCTATTTCTCTTTAAGTGAACTGGATTTCATTGCGTTTCAGAATAAATATCCCGGAGCGACTTTAGATGAAAAGCTGAAGAATATGCCAATGGTAGACCTGGTAATTGCAGACAACAGTACTTACCCTGAAAAAGGTAAAATGAGTATTGTAGACGGACAGTTTGATAAAACCACCGGAGCTATCACCGTCCGTGCAGTTTTCCCTAATGCAAAAGGCTCTTTAAGAACCGGAAATACAGGAAGAGTGCGTATGCCTCAGATGCTTTCCAATGCTGTTGTTATTCCGCAGGAATCCACTTTTGAAATTCAGGATAAAACCTATGTTTATATCTTAGGCAAAGACAACAAAGTAACCAGCAAACCGGTAAAAATCTCAGGAAAAACCGAAAGCTATTATTTTATTTCTGAAGGACTTTCTCCTGGAGAGAAAATCGTATACACCGGAATCGGAAACCTGAAGGACGGAGCTTCTATCAAGCCGAAAGCTATTTCATCTGACAGCTTATTGAGAGCTAAACCTTTATAATCTATTCCATATACAGAAGACTTAAAAAAATAAACTTCTTATGTTAAAACAATTTATAGAAAGACCGGTATTATCAACGGTCATCTCCATCATACTGCTGTTGCTGGGAGCACTTTCGGTTTTCAACCTGCCGATCACGCTGTTTCCGGATATTGCACCTCCAAGCGTTCAGGTAACCGCATTTTATCCGGGTGCCAATGCGGAGGTTGTAGCCCGTTCCGTTGCCGTTCCTATTGAAGAAGCAGTAAACGGGGTTGAGAATATGACCTACATGACCTCCAACTCAAGTAATGACGGTACCATGACCCTGAGCGTGTTCTTCAAACAGGGCTCAGATGCAGATAATGCTGCAGTCAATGTTCAGAACCGTGTATCTAAAGCCATGAGCCAGCTTCCTCAGGAAGTCGTTCAGGCCGGAATATCTACACAGAAAGTACAGAACAGTATGATCATGTTCATGGGACTGTCAAGTGATGATCCTAAGCAGTATGACGAGCTGTTTCTTCAAAACTATCTTAAGATCAATGTCATTCCTCAGATACAGCGTATTCCGGGTGTTGCCCAGGCCCAGGTTTTCGGAACGAGGGATTACTCGATGAGAATCTGGTTAAAGCCAGACAGATTAGCAGCCAATAATCTTTCTCCACAGGAAGTAATGGCGGCCATCAAAGATCATAACCTTGAAGCTGCTCCGGGACGTCTTGGCCAGGGAAGTAAGGAAACGTACGAATATATTCTAAAGTATAAAGGTAAATTAAACAAAAACGAAGACTACGAAAACATTGCTATTAAAGCCAATAATGACGGTTCATTTTTAAGATTAAAAGACGTAGCAAGAGTAGAATTCGGTTCCTATACTTATACGGCAGCCAACAGAGTGGATGGTAAACCTGTAGCAGGTTTTGCTATTCTTCAGACTGCAGGTTCCAATGCGAATGAAATTCTGACTGAAATTGAAAAACAGGTAGATCAGTTCTCCACTACCCTTCCAAAAGGGGTAAAGCCGATCATTATGTACAACTCCAAAGACTTCCTTGATGCTTCTATTCATCAGGTAGTTGAAACTTTGGTAATTGCATTTATACTGGTATTTATTGTGGTGTATATTTTCCTTCAGGATTTCAGATCTACATTGATTCCTGCGATTGCAGTTCCTGTAGCCATTATCGGTACCTTCTTCTTCCTGCAGCTGTTCGGATTCAGCATCAATATGCTGACCCTGTTTGCATTGGTACTCGCCATCGGTATTGTGGTGGATGATGCCATCGTGGTGGTAGAAGCCGTCCATTCCAAAATGGAACAGACAGGAATGCCTGTTGAGCAAGCCACTACAAATTCCATGAGTGAAATTTCCGGTGCCATTATTTCCATTACGTTGGTCATGTGTGCCGTATTTATTCCGGTTGGTTTTATGCAGGGTCCAGCAGGGGTTTTCTACCGACAGTTTGCCTTTACTTTGGTCATTGCAATCATGATCTCAGCAGTAAATGCATTGACATTAAGCCCGGCTTTATGTGCCTTATTCCTGAATGATCCTCAGGGAGAACATGGCGAACACGGTCAGAAAAAAGGTTTTGGAGCGAAATTCTTCAATGCATTCAATGTAGCCTTTAACAATATGACCAGAAAATATATTTACAGCCTTAAGTTTTTAATTAAAAACAAGTGGGTTGCAGTTGGAGGTCTTGCTCTTATCATTGCCTCAAGTATTTTCCTGATTAATAAAGCGCCTACAGGATTTATTCCGACAGAAGACCAGGGATTTGTTCTGTATGCCGTGAATACGCCTCCGGGAAGTTCACTGGACAGAACGAACAGAGCAACTGAACAGATTGATAAAATTGTAAATGCTGAAAAAGCCATGAATCACCTTTGGGTAGCCGATGGGATGAACTTTATCAGTAATGCCAATGCCTCTCCTTATTCTGCAGGTTTCATTAAGCTTAAAGACTATAAAGACCGTGGGGAAATGAAAGATCCGGATCAGATTGCAGCAACCTTGACAGGAAAAGTTGCGCAGGTAAAAGATGCTAACGCGTTCTTCTTCAATTTCCCGACAGTACAGGGATTTGGTAACGTTTCCGGGTTTGAATTTATGCTTCAGGATAAAACGAACGGTTCTTTTGAACAGTTGGGAACAACCACTCAGGCCTTCATCGGGGAACTGATGAAACGTCCGGAAATTGCGTTTGCATTCACCACCTATGCTGCCGGAAATCCACAGTACACCATTGATGTAGATTCGGATAAAGCCAATCAGCTAGGTGTTTCTATAACAGAATTGATGCAGACTATGCAGATCTATTACGGAAGTAGCTTTGTTTCAGATTTCAACAGGTTCGGGAAATATTACAGAGTAATGGCCCAGGCAGATATCCCTTACCGTACGGATGCGAACTCTCTGGAAGGAATTTATGTTAAAAATAATTTAGGTGAAATGGTTCCTGTAAAGACTTTGGTCACGTTGAAAAGAACTTTCGGGCCGGAAACGGTGACCAGAAATAACCTTTTCAACGCTGTAACCATTAACGGAACTCCAAAACCTGGTTACAGTACCGGAGATGCTATTAAAGCTGTAGAAGAAGTGGCTCAGAAATCGCTTCCGAGAGGTTTCGGATATGAATGGACAGGAATTACCCGTGAGGAAATCAAAACAGGTGGTCAGACCGCATTTGTATTCATGTTAAGTATACTATTTGTGTATTTCTTACTGGCTGCCCAGTATGAAAGTTATATCCTTCCGTTTGCTGTAATTCTTACAGTTCCTACCGGGATTTTCGGAGTATTTGCTTTCACAGGATTAGCGGGAATTGACAATAATATATACGTTCAGGTAGGACTGATCATGCTGGTCGGATTGTTAGCAAAGAATGCGATCCTGATTGTAGAATTTGCCGTTCAGAGAAGAAAAGCAGGAAAAACACTGATTGAATCAGCCCTTCAGGCTTCAAGATTACGTTTGAGACCTATTCTGATGACCTCATTTGCCTTTATTATCGGTATGCTTCCACTGGTTTGGACGCAGGGAGCTGCTGCAAAGGGTAACCACTCTATCGGTATCAGTACCGTAGGAGGAATGTTTACAGGAGTGGTATTCGGGATTTTCATTATTCCTGTAATGTATGTGATCTTCCAGTACCTGCATGAAAAAATGCCAAGCAGAAAAAAGAGAAGACTTCAAAGACAAAAATTGGAGGAAGAACTTCTGGCCACTGCAAATTAATACATATGATTTACAAAACTTTGAGAACATTTTAAACCACAAAAGTCACAAAAATTGTTAAACACTTAAGCTACTTGAAGTTTACTATTGGAATGAAAAGAAGCTCACATAAGTTTTTAAAGAATCAGAGATTCTTATGTAGAATAAATACATGAACATCCGTGAAAATCTGTGTCATCTGTGGTTAAAATAAAGCAAAGTATTCTCCTACTAAAGACCTCTTTGCATCAACTAAATCCTCTCAAAGTTTTGTTTTCAAATAAAAGTCTATTTAAAACTATGAAAAGAATTAAGAATTTTATTCTGACACTTATATTGGCTTTAGGCGCGGTTTCGTGTGTGTCCAAACTGGCATATACGGAGCCGGACCTTCAGCTTCCGGAAAAATTTCAGTACACGGCTACTGCTGATACAGCAAGTATCGCCAATCTGGAATGGAAACAATTTTTCAGCGATCCTATTTTACAGGGACTGATTGAAAAAGGAATTAAAAATAACTATGATCTTCAGATTGCCCTAAAACAGGTGGCTTCTTCACAGGAAAAACTGAAACAGGCAAAATATCTTCAATATCCTGATGTAGGTTTCGGTGTTTCGGCGCAGATTTCAAAACCTTCGGAAAACAGTATGAACGGGAAAAGCCTGAATTCATTTTTAGGTCAGAATCATGTTGAAGATTATAATGCAGCATTCAATCTTTCCTGGGAAGCTGATATCTGGGGTAAGATTAAAAATCAGCAGGAAGTTTCAAGAATGCAGTATCTGCAGACGTATGAAGCTACAAAAGCAATCCAGACCCAGGTGGTTGCAGCGATTGCCCAGGGATACTATAATTTATTGATGCTTGACAAGCAATTAAATATTGCAAAATCAAATCTGGAATTGAGCACCAATACCCTTTCGATTACTGAAAAAATGTGGCAGAGCGGTGATACCACTTCTTTAGGCGTTCAACAGGCTACAGCACAAAAGCAGTCAACGGAACTCCTGATTACCCAATTGGAGCAAAATATTGCGATCCAGGAAAATGCTTTGAGTATTCTTGTAGGTGAAAATCCAACTAAAATCAACAGAACAATTGAAATGTCGGACACTTCTCTTCCACAAGATATTTCGGCAGGACTTCCGGCAGCAATGGTGAGCCGACGTCCGGATGTCCGTCAGCAGGAACTGGTTTTGTTGGAATCCAATTCAATGGTGGGAATTGCCCAGGCTAATATGTACCCTGCCTTGAAAATCACAGCAAGCGGAGGTGTCAACTCATTTAAAATTGATAACTGGTTCCAGATTCCGGCCTCTCTGTTTGGATCTGTATTGGGAGGAATTACCCAGCCTATTTTCCAGAAAAGACAGTTAAAAACCGATCTGAATGTAGCTAAAATTCAAAGAGAGAAAAACGTTTTGGCTTTTCGTCAATCTGTTTTAAATGCTGTGGGCGAAGTTTCCGATGCTTTGGTTTCCAATGAAAGTTTAAAAGTTCAGGAACAGAAAGCAGCAGAACAGGTATCAACGTTGAAAAACGGAATAAAAAGTGCCGAAATGCTTTACAAAGGCGGTATGGCCAATTACTTAGAAGTGATAACAGCTCAGGGAAATTCTTTACAGGCTGAACTGAATCTTGCGTCCGTAAAAAGACAGAGACTGAGCAGCATTGTAGATCTTTACAGAGCTCTTGGCGGCGGTTGGAAGTAGTAAATTTAATTATATTGTTTGGAGTGCGGTCTTTAGGGATCGCATTTTTTGTTTTATTCTTGTTGGGAAACACAAAGATTTATAATAGCAGACTGCTTTAAGGTGCAAGAAAATAAAAGATTTTTAGCAAAATTCAACACTACACATTTTATCAAAGATAAAATCCTTGCGTCTTAAGCATTTTAAAATATTATTTCTTTGCGCCTTTGCATTTTTCCAACAGTTATTTCAGAGTTTGCTCTTTAATATAACCAATCAACCCATCAAAATCCTCTTTTGAATAACCCAATGGCAAATAGTAAATATCATCTGCCTTTCTGTACCATGTCAGCTGACGCTTGGCATATCTGCGGCTGTTCTTTTTAATTTCAGAAACAGCAAATTCCAGATCCCATTCTCCGTCAAAATATTTGAATAATTCTGCATATCCAACAGTTTTCAAAGCAGTAAGATCTTTAAATTTCTCCAGACCTTCTGCTTCTGCCAGAAGACCTTTCTCCATCATGATATCTACCCTTCTGTTGATTCTGTCATACAAATCTTCCCTTGGAGCTTCAATTCCGATGCGAATTACATTGAAATCTCTGGAATCCTGGGAAACAGCAATTTGTTCGGAATACTTTTTACCCGTCTGCCAGATCACGTCAATAGCCCGTAAAAGTCTTCTGTGATTGTGAAAATCCACCACTTCGAAATACTCGGGATCAAGTTCTTTCAGGATGTGCTGAAGTTTTTCGATTCCTTCCGTATCAAGGATTTCCTGTAATTTTTTCTGATTGTTTTCATCAGCCTCAGGCAGATCATTCAGTCCTTCAATAACTGCTTTTTCATACATCATACTTCCACCGACCAAAATAACGGTATTATGATTTACAAAAAGTTCGTTGAGTTTTTTTAAAGCATCTTCTTCATACTGACCGATAGAATAATAGTCCTGAACTGAAAGGTTCCCTATAAAATGGTGGGGAGCTTCCGCCAGTTCCTCTTCCGAAGGGGATGCTGTTCCTATTTTCATCTCTTTAAAAAACTGACGGGAATCACAGGAAACAATTTCTGTATTGAAGTGCTTTGCCAGATCAATTGCGAGTCTCGTTTTGCCTATTCCAGTGGGTCCTACAACAGAAATCAAATTTTTCATGTGTAGTGTATCTATTTGTTTTTTAAAGGTCATATGGAATCTAAAATCTTCATCATTAATTGTGGTTTCCCAATCACTGCGATTTCACAGTGCTAATTTAAATGTTTATCTTTGTACAACAATAAAAAACTATGATTTTATCAATGACGGGATTCGGCAGAGCCGAAGGTGTTTTTGAAGGAAAAAAGATTTCAATAGACATTAAATCTCTGAACAGCAAAAGCTTTGATTTGAATATTAAAGTCCCTTTACGCTATAAAGAGAAAGAATTTGAGATCAGAAAAATCCTTAACGACAGAATTATCCGTGGAAAGGTAGATTGCTACATTAATTTGGAGAACCTTGAAGAGACAAATGATGTGAAGATCAACAGGAGCTTAATTGACTCCTATATGAACGAACTTCGAAACATTGCTTCGGACGGTCCAGACTTTGAATACCTGAAAATGGCAGTAAGACTTCCGGATGCCATTACTTCAAGACCTGACGAACTTACGGAAGGTGAATGGGAAGCTTTGGCAAAGATTGTTCATGCAGCTGTGGATCGTTTTATGGAATTCAGAAAGACAGAAGGAACTATTTTACATGAAGAGCTCGAAAGAAACATCCAGAATATTGATAAATATCTTTCTGAAGTAGTTCCTTTTGAAGAAGAAAGAATCATTTCCGTAAAAGAGCGTTATCAGAAATCTTTAAAAGAATTCGAGAATGTGGATGAAACACGTTTCTATCAGGAAATGGCCTATTTCACAGAGAAACTGGATATTGCAGAAGAAAAAGTAAGGCTGACCCAGCATTTGAAATACTACAAAGAAGTAATGGATACTGAAGACTTCAACGGGAAAAAACTTGGTTTTATCTCTCAGGAGATCGGAAGGGAGATCAATACTTTGGGTTCAAAGGCCAATCATGCAGAAATCCAGAAGCTGGTGGTCATGATGAAGGATGATTTGGAAAAGATTAAAGAACAGACGTTAAACGTATTATAGACCATAGACCTATAGACAAGAGATTAGAGAGTTTATTCTTGTATCTCTAATCTAAAAATCTCTAATCTAAATGAATAAAGTTATCATATTTTCAGCACCGTCGGGGAGCGGAAAAACTACATTAGTAAAGCATTCTCTGAAAACATTTCCTGAACTGGCATTTTCTATCTCTTGCACTACAAGACAGCCGAGAGGAAATGAAGCCCATGCAGTGGATTACCATTTTCTGAGTCCGGATGAATTCAGACAGAAAATAGCAGAAGATGCTTTTGTAGAATATGAAGAAGTGTATACTGACAAATATTACGGTACTTTAAAGTCTGAAGTGGAAAAAATCTGGAATCAGGGAAAAGTAGTTATTTTTGATGTAGATGTAAAAGGAGGAATATCTTTAAAAAAATATTTTGGAGAGAAAGCCCTGTCTATTTTCATTGAACCGCCTTCCATAGAAGAATTGGAAAGAAGATTGATCTCCAGAAACACGGATGATGCAGAAACCATCAAAACACGTGTAGCAAAGGCAGGAGAAGAAATGACCTTTGCGAAAGAGTTTGACAGGATCGTCATTAATACCGATCTTGATGTAGCAAAAAAAGAAATAGAAAGTTTAATAAAAAAATTTATTGGGAATTAAGAGATGGATGATGGAAGTCGGATGATGAAAGTTTGAAAGAGTAATTACAATTCAAACTACAACATTCTAACTTCTAATTTCTAACCTCTAACTTCTAAAATCAAAAAAACATTAAGGTGGATATGAGTACCGAAACATTAGAAAAAGCCAAATCTGCGATTCCTGTAAGAGGATTCCTGGATATAAAAGACATAGCGATCCCTCAAGGAGAAGAATTAGTGAAAGCTATTCTGAAACTTAAAGAAGAAAAAAATGCGGTAATCCTTGCCCATTATTACCAGCCGGGAGAAATTCAGGATATCGCTGATTTCCTGGGAGATTCCCTACAGCTGGCAAGACAGGCCAAAGATACCAACGCAGACATGATTGTATTCTGTGGAGTACACTTCATGGCAGAAGCCGCTAAAATTCTTAATCCGACTAAAAAGGTAGTTCTTCCCGACACTATGGCCGGATGTTCTCTGGCAGACGGATGTTCAGGAGAAGGACTGAGAAAGATGCGCGAACAGCATCCTAATGCTCTGGTTGCCACTTACATCAACTGCAACGCGGAAACTAAAGCAGAAAGTGACATCATCGTAACCAGCTCAAATGCTGAAACTGTGATTGAAGCCCTGCCAAAAGACAGACCTATCATTTTTGCTCCGGATAAAAATTTAGGAAGATATTTATCTAAGAAAACCGGCCGTGATATGATTCTCTGGGACGGAAGCTGCATCGTACACGAAGCATTTTCTATGGAAAGAATTGCCCAGCAGATGGCAGACAATCCTGATGCTAAACTTATTGCACATCCTGAGAGTGAGGAAGCCGTTTTAAAGCTGGCTCATTTCATCGGTTCTACTTCTGCCCTGTTGAATTTTGTAGAGAAAGATGACTGTCAGAAATTCATTATTGCCACTGAAGAAGGAATTCTTCACGAAATGAAAAAACGTGCTCCGCACAAGGAACTGATTCCTGCACTGGTTTTTGACGAAAGCTGCAACTGTTCAGAATGTTTCTATATGAAACGCAATACCATGGAAAAATTATATCTGTGTATGAAATACGAGCTTCCGGAAATCCTTATCGACGAAGAGCTTCGTTTAAAAGCTCTGAAACCTATTGAGGCAATGCTGGATCTCTCGAAAAGTGTGAAATAATTTTTATATATTTAAGATTCAAACCAAAATCTTTACATATGAAAAATTTAAAAAAATTAGACAAAGCATGTCTAAAAAGCATCAATGGCGGAACATCAAGGGAATGTGACACTTATTGTAAACCCGATGAAGTATGCATTCCGGGAGTATGTGGCAGCCCGCCAAAATGTTTAGCCACTTCTTAAAAGTTGATGAATAAATCAATTGTAGTAATTAAAAGCACTGTTATGAAACAGTGCTTTACTTTTTATATAGGCCCGAAGCAGAGATAATCTACTCTCACCCTTAATTTACAACATTCAGGCAAAGCATTAAAGTCTTCACATGATTTCGGATAATCCGGACCTACTCCATAAGGCCCCGGAGGACAATACTCAAAACAGGTATTTCCTCCGTTAATAGATTTCAGATTCTCTCTTCCTAATTTTTTAAGATTTTTCATATTGATTTGTTTTGGTTTCTAAATATAACATTTTAAACCTCATCTATGAAAACGTTAATAAATAAGAGAGGCTCTAAATTAATTACACCATCGGAGCATAGCACGTACCTCCCGGAGTTCTCCAGCAGCCCCAGGCGCCGCCACTACGAAAACATACATACGCAGCACCGCCACATGTTTCAATCTGAAAGTCAGTAAATCCACCATTGATTTTACTTTTTTCTTCTCTTGAAAGTTTTTTAATTTTTCTCATAATATTTTGAATTTACATTTCGATTATAACTAGATTTTCACACGTTGTTGATATGCTTAACAAAGATGTAACTCAAAAACATCAAAACAAAACCAGAATTAACAAGTGTAGCTGAATATTAAGTAAGTGATACAGTTCGGAAGATTCCTGTCAATATCATTTTTGACAAAATATTTTGATATCTCCAAATAATTTGTACATTTGTTTAGTAAAGAATGAATTTTCTAAGAAACATATCAGATATTTCTGCACCGGAATCACTTATTTCGGGACTATCTTCTGTTTCTACATTCACAACTACAACAACTACCCCTTAGCGGGGTACATTTTCACATATCATTTCCTGCACCCGTACTCTTTTTTTAAAGAGTAATCATTTCGTTTTACCTAACCTAAAATATTTATTGGATGAAAGTCTTAAAATTCGGCGGAACTTCCGTCGCCAATGCCGGAAATATCCTTCTGGCAGAAAATATTATAAAAAAAGAATCTTTACAGAGCAGAGTGATTGTTGTAGTTTCAGCTCTTGGCAGTGTTACTGACACCCTGATAAAAGCAGCTGAATATGCTTCTCTTAAAGATGAAAAGTATATTCCCATCATTAAAAACCTGGAAGAAAAGCATCTGGAACTTGTTAAAGAACTGATTCCTGTTTTATCACAAAGTTCCTGGCTAAGCTTTGTCAAAAAGCATTTTAATGATATGGAAGATATCTACAGCGGCATATTTGTATTAGGTGAATTTACAGATAAGATCCGGGACAGGATTACTTCATATGGAGAATTCCTGTCATCAAACCTTATCGCAGCTAGGCTTCAGTATGATGGCTTAGACTGTATATGGATGAATTCAGCTGACCACATAAGAACCGACAGCAGCTTTGCCAATGCGAAAGTAGATTTTGAAATCACTGAAGAAAATATAAAGAATTTTGCAGCCGATCATAAAAACCAGATTATTGTCGCACCCGGTTTTATAGCCAAAGACCAAAACGGAAATGCTACTACATTAGGCAGAGGCGGATCCGATTATACGGCGGCCATTATTGCAGCAGCGGTATTAGCTGAAGAACTTCAGATCTGGAGCGATGTAAACGGGCTGATGACTGCAGATCCAAGATTGGCTTCCAATGCTAAACCTATTTCTGAAATTTCCTATCATGAAGCGATGGAACTTTCCCATTTTGGAGCTAAGGTTCTTTATCCGCCATCCCTACAGCCTGTGATGGCAAAAAATATTGACCTTAAAATTAAAAATACTTTTGATCCGGAGGCACAGGGAACATTAGTTTCCCATAAATTAAACAAATCAGCTGTTGAAAAACAACAGATCGCTGCAGGAGTTTCCAATATGAGTCATATTGCCCTTCTTACCCTGGAAGGTAGCGGAATGGTAGGAATTCCCGGAACCTCAGCAAAACTATTTCAGTGTCTCAGTCTTGAAAAGATTAATGTTATTCTTATTACCCAGGGCTCCTCTGAACATTCTATTACCATTGCCGTCAATGAAAAAGATGTATTTCATGCGGAAAATGTTGTGAATTCTTCTTTCGAAGATGATATAAAACTGCAGAGGGTGGCTCCTGTAAAAATAGAAACCGGGCTTTCAATTGTGGCGCTGGTAGGAGAAAACATGAAGAACAGAAGCGGAATCAGTGCGAAAATGTTTGGATGCCTGGGTAATAACGGAATTAATATCAGAGCTATTGCACAGGGATCTTCGGAGAGGAATATCAGTATTGTTATTTCAGAAAAAGATACTAAAAAAGCGGTTAACGTTCTTCATGAAGAATTTTTTGAATCCGAAATCAAGCAGGTACACCTTTATCTGTGTGGAGTCGGAAATGTAGGTTCGAAACTGGTAGAACAGATTTTTGAGCAAAATGAATATCTTCGGGAAAATAATTTAATTAACCTGAGAATTGCAGGGATTTCCAACAGCCGGAAAATGTTTTTTTCCGATCGGGGAATTTCTGAAACCGGATACAGCAATTGGAGTGAAAAAGCTGACGAAGCATCTATCCATAGCTTTGCAGAGGAGATCATTTTTCGCAACCTTAGGAATTCAGTATTTGTTGATGTAACTGCCAGCTCATCAGTACCGGAAATCTATGAAGATTTATTAAAAAGAAGCATCAATGTTGTGGCCTGCAATAAAATTGCAGCTTCCTCAGATTTTGAAGTGTATAAAAACTTAAAAAATACTGCCCGAAACCACAACTGCAACTTCTACTTTGAAACCAATGTAGGAGCCGGACTTCCAGTTATCGGAACCATTAACGATCTTATGAAAAGCGGCGATAAAATCACGTCAATTCAGGCTGTATTAAGTGGAACTTTGAATTTCGTCTTTAACAATTATGATGGCAGCAAAACATTTTCAGAAGTTGTTGCCCAGGCACAGAAAGAAGGTTTTACCGAACCGGATCCACGGCTGGACCTGACTGGAACTGATGTGGCCCGCAAGATCTTAATTCTGGCCAGAGAAGCCGGATATCCTCTTCAGTTTGAAGATATAGACAATGAAAGCTTTCTGCCTGAGGAATGTCTTCACGGAAGCGTAGAAAATTTCTATGAAAAGCTTACTGAATACGAAAATCATTTTAAAAACTTAGTCAATGAGGCACACAAAAACGGCAAGATCTTAAAATACACTGCAGAGTTTAAAAACGGTAAAGCCAAAGTTGGCCTTCAGCATGTTGCTCCAGACAGTGATCTGTATCATCTGTATGGCAAAGACAATATTGTTATCTTCAAAACTTTAAGATACTCCGAACAGCCACTTGTTGTAAAAGGAGCCGGTGCAGGGGCTGAAGTAACTGCCAGTGGCGTTTTTGCAGATATTATCCGATCAGTTTAAAATAAATAATATGAAAAAAATAAAAATAAAAGTTCCTGCTACGGTAGCCAATCTCGTTTGCGGATTTGATATCCTTGGAATGGCTATTCATGAGCCTTATGACGAAATGGAACTGAAATTACTGGACCGTCCTGAGATCATCATCAGACATGAGGATCATTTCGGACTTCCGGAAGAGCCGTCAAAAAATGTAGCGGGCGTTGTCCTTCAAAATATCATGGAACATCTGAAACTGGCGAAAGGTTTTGAAGTCACGATCCGTAAACATATAAAGCCGGGCAGCGGGCTCGGCTCCAGCGCGGCTAGCGCCGCCGGAGCCGCTTTCGGGGCCAATGCCTTATTAGGAAACATTTTATCCTGTGAAGAAATGATTCACTTTGCCATGTTTGGTGAAGAACTTGCTTCCGGAGTCCGCCACGCAGATAATATTGCCCCGTGCATTTATGGAGGAATCACTTTGGTAAAATCCTCCTCTCCTATTGATATTATTCCGTTGAGTACTCCCAACCTTTTTGTGGCTGCAGTACATCCGCAAGTCGAAGTAAAAACTTCTGATGCACGGCAAATCTTAAAGAAAAATATTCTTCTGAAAGATGCTGTAGAACAGTGGGGAAATATTGCAGGGCTGGTGACCGGAATTCTTAAAAATGATATTCCTCTCATCGGGAGAAGTCTGAATGATGTGATTATAGAACCCGTCAGGAGCATTCTGATTCCGAAATTCGATGAGATTAAAGCAAAAAGTTTGGAAGCCGGCGCACTTGGAGGCGGAATTTCCGGTTCCGGCCCTTCCATTTTCATGCTGGCAGAAAAAAAAGAAACGGCAGAAAAGATTGCCCGGCTAATGAAGTCTGTGTATGATGAAATTGAAATCGAGAATTTCGTCTATGTATCGAAAATAAATCCTGCAGGGATTGAGATTATTGAAGAAGAGCTATGATGAACCTATAAATTGAAAACAATGAAATATTATAATTTAAAAGATAAACAAGAAACCGTTAATTTTAAAACAGCTGCCATAAAAAGTCAGGGCAGACAAAAAGGATTGTTTTTCCCAGAAGAAATCCCTCAGTTTAATGAAGAATTTATCCGGAATCTGCATCTGTATTCCGATGAAGAAATTGCTTTCAGATGTATGAAAGATCTTATCGGAGACGAAATTCCTCCGGAAATATTAAAGACAATTACTGCGGAAACGGTAAGCTTTGAGATTCCTTTGAAAAAAATCAATGAACGGATATCCATTCTTGAGCTTTTCCATGGACCAACTTTGGCATTCAAAGATGTGGGTGCACGGTTTATGAGCCGCTGCCTATCCTATTTTCTAAAAGACCAGGATAAGAAAGTAACGGTTCTTGTGGCCACTTCCGGTGATACGGGGGGAGCTGTTGCCAATGGATTCTACAATGTCCCGGGAATCAGGGTGGTTATACTTTACCCCAAAAACAGGGTGAGTGATGTTCAGGAAAAGCAGCTTACTGCACTGGGAGGAAATATTTCTGCACTGGAAGTCAACGGAAATTTTGATGACTGTCAGAATCTTGTCAAGCAGGCTTTTTCAGATGAAAGTATCAACTCAGCGTTGTTTTTAACCTCGGCTAATTCTATTAATGTTGCGAGATGGCTTCCTCAGCAGATTTATTATTTATTAGCTTTAAAACAATGGAAACAGCACGAAAATCAGGATCCGGTAATTGGTGTCCCGAGTGGAAATTTCGGAAATATCTGTGCGGGACTTCTTGCTTATTTCCGCGGGCTTCCTGCAGAACATTTTATCGCTGCATGCAATGAAAATGATGTAGTTCCAGATTATCTGAAAAATCATCAGTATCGTCCTAAAAAAGCTGTCGCCACCTTATCCAATGCCATGGATGTTGGAGATCCCAGCAACTTCACCAGAATCCTCGAACTTTTCGGACATCAGTTTGATCATCTGAAAAATATGATTTCGGGATATTCAATAGATGATGAATCCACACTGAAAACCATAAAAGAGGTATACGAAAAATATGAGTATATCCTCGACCCTCACAGTGCAGTTGCATTTGCTGCTATGGAACAGTATCTGAATGATAACCCAGGCAAAAAAGGATTTATATTAGGAACGGCACATCCTGTGAAATTCCCTGAAGCAGTAGAAAAAGCAGCCCATATTACAATTGACATCCCCGAATCACTGAATGATCTTATGAAAAAGGAGAAAAAAACTGTAGAAATAAATGCAGATTTTGAAGAATTAAAACGATTTTTGCTGAAAATAAACCAGGAACAATGAGCAAGATCTTTCTTGAAGATGTAAAAATATATGCATATCACGGCGTGCTTCCCGAAGAAAATATCATCGGGACCTATTACATTTTAAATGCAGAACTGCATACGGATCTTTGGAAAGCTTCAGAAACGGATGATCTGAATGATACAATAAGCTATGCAGACATCAACGGGATTATTCATCAGGAAATGTCCATTAAATCCAAGCTGCTGGAACATGTGGCAGGAAGAATTATCATGAAGATTCATGAAAATTTCCCCCAGATTTCCTACGTTAAACTGAAGATTACAAAAACCTCCCCTCCGATGCAGGGTGAAATGAAAGGGGCAAGTATTGAGCTGGAAAGAAGTTTCATCCCTGATGATTTTTAAATTTACCTACACAAAAAATATACTGAATTGAAATCCATCAAATTATTATTTATATTAAGTTTCGCCATGGTTTTTGGCCAGACTGCTATTGATAATCAGTCTGCTGTTTATAATTTTCCGAAAATAAAATCCAGCATTACCATGCCGGTAACCATTCCACTTTCTGAAATCAGCAATATGATCAATTCTTCGGTAAAAGAGCTGGTATTTCAGGATGATTCTTATACGGATAATAACAATGACCAGTTCAAGGTAAAGGTGTGGAAGACCCGTCCTATCCGTCTGGTGGGCGGAACAAGCCAAAACCTGCTGATCGAGGTCCCTTTAAAAATATGGGCCGAAAAAGGAATTGGCACTTTGGGAGTATATTCATATCAGAATACGACTTTTGAAACGGTTATGTCTTTCAATACCACAATTAATTTTAACAATAACTGGACAATTTCTACCAATACGCAGCCCAATGGTTTCAGATGGGTAACAAAGCCTGTTCTGGATTATGGGAAAATACAGATCCCTATCACTTCACTGGTAGAAAAAAGCCTGAAAGAACAACAGGCGAAATTTGCCAAGACCATTGATCAGCAGATGGCTACCCAGCTGAATTTCCAGCAGTATGCAGTAATGGCGTGGAATGTTTTTTCGCAACCTTTTAATATCTCTGAGGAGTATAATACCTGGCTGAAAATAAGCCCGGTTGGCGTGAATATCACCCCGCTGAAATTCTATGGAAACGAAATCACCACGAATATAGGAATGGATATTTATTCGGAAACGTTTACAGGAAGCAAACCTGCTGCATCACCAGTAGTAAAATCAGCCGGAAATTTCATTGCAGTTCCTGTTTTGGCAGATAAATTCCTTCTGCAGACCACTGCTAATGTCCCTTTTTCTGAAGCGACAAATATCGCCAGAAATATGTTCATGAACAAGGAATACGATGTCAGAGGCTCTAAGGTAAAAATCAAGGACATCCGGGTTTATGGCACCGAAGGAAGAGTGATCATTGAAGCAGAAACAGAAGGTTACGTGAACGGGAAAGCTATTATTTCCGGGATCCCTGTATATGATGAGATGAAAAAGAAAATTGTGCTTTCCAATACAAAATTCAATCTAAGGACTGCCAATGTTCTGCAGAAAACCGCTACCCTGCTTTTTAAAGGAAAAATTGTAAAGATGATCGAAGAAGAATACGGAATTCCTACGCAGGATCTGGAACTCGCCTCAAAGAAAAGTATAGAAGAGGCATTTAACAAAGAATATTATAAGGGCTTAAAAATGAACGGAAAGGTTTTCAATCTGAAACCCGGCAGCGTCCTAGTAAATCAATCCGGCATCACTGCAATCATTGAAACGAACGCCACTTTAAAACTAATACTAAACGGAATTTAAATTAATAAAACTAATACAATATCATGAGAAAATATCTGGCAGTTGTCGACAGACATAAGGCCACATCCGGCAAACGCTTTCTTAATTTCTTTTTAGACAGGCTTTTTATACAGGCTATTTATTATGCCTTCTTTTTTATATTTGGAATAGGGTACTCGATAGTGTATGGAGAGGGATTTTCCGCTGAAAATGAGGACCAGAGCTTTACTTTTAGTCTGATTGCACTTCTTATTTATCTCGTTTTGTCTTTTTCCTATTTCTTTTTTATGGAATATTATCTGGGTAAGACCATCGCCAAGTATATTACAGGAACAGAAGTTATCAGCATCGATGGCAATAAACCAACATCTCAACAGATTATTGCCCGTACATTTTCCCGCGCTGTACCTTTTGACTCCCTTTCTTTTTTAGGGAATAACGGCTGGCATGACAACTGGAGTGATACCCGGGTGATCAATGGTAAAAACTATGTTGCTGAAAGACAATTAAAAGAAGAAATAAGCAGCATCGGAGCGAAAGAAATGATTTAAAAATTTTTGTTCATTAAAAATTTTTGCTATATTTGCACACCTCAAAAATGGTAAAAATGGTACTTTGGCCGAGCGGCTAGGCAGTGGTCTGCAACACCATCTACAGCGGTTCGAATCCGCTAGGTACCTCCAAGCCTTTCTATATAAAAACTGAATTTCAGTCAATTATAGAAAGGCTTTTTATTTTGTATGTATTACCTTATTATACCATCTTCCCTAAATTAAAAGCCACACTACGTAATGACAACAACGGGGCACCAAATCACAAAATATTAATATGAAAAAGATAAAAAAGCAAGAACTTAAAGATCTATAAAAGACTTGACAATATTGATGAGTTTCTTTTCTAAATACACTCACTTTATGTCCTTGAGTTAAATTGCTTATTCTACAGGATTATTACAATTACCCATTTTTCCTATTTTAATTAAATTTAAATTGTATTTCTGTTACTATATGGAGTTAAGCTCCTCATTTTTCATTATTTTTGGTGAATGAAAAAAATTTATCCTAATCTAAATTCCCTTAGATTCATAGCCGCTACACTTGTTATTATTAGCCATGTTGAATTATTTAAATCGTTGTTTGGATTAGAGAATTTACTTTCTTTTAATTTTTTTCATATCATGGGAAAATTAGGTGTTAATCTGTTTTTTGTTTTAAGCGGATTTTTAATCACATCACTACTTCTACATGAAAAAGAAATCAAAGGAAACATCAATATTAAAAATTTCTTTGTAAGAAGAATTCTTAGGATTTGGCCGCTATATTACTTAATAATTTTTCTCGGTTTTTTTGTTTTTCCATATCTTTCTTTTTTCCATATACCAGGTGATATTTTTACAAATGTCTTTTCACATCGCAATTCAAGTATATTTTATTATTTAACAATCTTTGCAAATCTGGGAGTTGTCCTGTATGGTGAAATCGCTTATACATCTCAAACCTGGTCCATCGCAACAGAAGAGCAGTTTTATCTGATCTGGCCTTTTCTTTTCCTTACCAGAAAGTACAGTAAATATGTTCTTTTTATCCTGATATTATATTGGGTATTAACATTTATTTTGAATCATACTGACATCAAATTATTTTCTTCCTTTTTTCAAAATGCATTACGTGGATTTCTTTTTCAGTTTAAAATAAACTGCATGGCAATAGGAGGAGTCTTTGCTATTTTGATATATAAAAACTCAGTTGCCATACAGTTCATTTTTAAAAAATATGTTTTATTGGCCTTTTCAATTATTACCGTAACACTGATGTTATTTGGTATTGAATTCAAGTATTTTCACGATGATATATATTCAATTTTATTTGCGGTAATTATTGCCAACTTAGCATGTAATAACAAGTATTCTAATCTTTTAGAAAATAAAATCACTAACTATCTGGGTTCAATTTCATACGGAATTTATATGTATCACGGAATTGGGATTATAATAGCTATAAAAACTGCAGTATATTTTAAAACCGAAATTATAATCTATCCTATAACATTAGGAATTACCTTTATTATCTCTCATTTGTCTTATAAGTATTTTGAAAGCTATTTTCTAAAATTAAAATCAAAATTTGGTTAAGGAGAAGGTATTGTTATCTATTCCTTTATTGTTATATCATTTGATTTGTATTGTTTGCTTGCAATGTATTATTATTTCTTTCTCAAACACAGACTTTAAAATAAATTATATTTCAATCTATTATGCGTTTAAGGTGAATATGCAATCAGCCACATTCTGGAGTATCAGAAAGAAAAATTTCCTAATCTGATTTTAACTAAGATCTTTTAATATACAATTTAATCTTAAACAGTAAGAAGTACAAAACAAAAAAAATCCCCGAATTGCTTCGGGGATAAAAACTAATAACCATGAAAACTCAAATTAAACATGAGTTGCTTGATATATTGAAAAATCGTGCCAAAGTTGTAATATTTTTTAAAATATTTTTTTAGACATAATAATGATTAGTCCATACTATTTTAGATAAACGAAATATAAAAAATCGTCTAAACATAAGGGTTTACAACAACAAAAGAGGCATATAAAATAAATTCAAAATGAGAATATTTATGATTAATATCATGTTTAGTTATCTAATTCTGCAAACAATAATAAAATAAAAAGCCTCCTGATGGAGGCCTCAAAAACACAAATGATGAAAAAATTTTTATAATTTAATTAAGAAAATTATTATTTAATTCTATACTCTAAGGTAATACCTTCTCCTTTCCTATTTTATGAGTTCAGTCATAATTGCTTTTCAAAGATTCTTTTGATTTATTTCTTTCCATAAGTACTCAAAATCATTAGAAAAAATCAATCCGATATAAACCAATAAAAATAAATTCAATATAGTTTAAGATATATTTTCAAAAAAATATTTTATTACTTTTACAAAAAATTTAACTCTTTATATTGTGATAAAATTCTCTATACTTATAGCCAATTATAATAATGGTAAGTACTTTAGAGACTGCTATGATTCGTTGATTAACCAAACCTATGAAAACTGGGAAGTGATAATTGTTGATGATGCTTCTACAGATGATTCCGTAGAAATAATTGAAGCTATTATCAAACATGATCCTCGCTTCAGTATCCATCGCAATATATCCAATCGGGGATGTGGATACACCAAGAGAAAATGCATGAAATATGCAACAGGGGAATTATGCGCCTATCTGGACCCTGATGATGCCCTATACACAGACACCTTAGAAAAAACCATGCAGGAATTTTCTAAAGATGATATCATAGCAGCTTATTCCCAAATGATGTTCTGTAATGAAAATCTTATTCCTGACAAAATATTTGGAGGGGCAAAACAAATCCACAACAGCAGATATTTTTTTAACTGCCCTATTCAGCTTACCCATTTCTTCATTTTTAAAAAAGAAGTTTACCTGAAAACTTCCGGCATCAACCCCAACCTGAAAAGCGCTGTAGACCAGGATTTATACCTGAAAATTCTGGAGCATGGCAGCGTAAAATACATTAAGAAACCCCTTTATCTTTACCGCCTGCACTCAAACGGCATTTCTCAGCAGAGCTTCAAACAGGGAGCAAAAGAATCTTTTGCCAGAGTCATTCATGACACCATGAAAAGAAGGGAAATCAAAACAATCAACAATAAAACTGTCCCGGAAACATATACCACTTCACAGGAAATCTATGAACTCCTGAACTACCAGACTTCCAAACTTCACAGGCTTATCAATAAAGTAAAAGTAACTTTAAATATATAATGAGGGCTTCTCAACGATGCGATCTTGTTATTTATTCATGTTCAATTTGATTAAATAAAAAAAGCCTCATTCAGGAGGCTTAAAAACATAAATAATAAAATCCTTTTGAGGATTTAAAGATAATTTAACTACATTTTACTCTTCCCAGGTCACAGGAATATATACAGTAACGTACCCGTCAGCATCTACCTGAGCATCTGATACAGTTCCTGTTACCGATCCGTAACCGGCCCAGCCTCCCTGCCCCTGCATCGCAGAGAAAGTATAAGTTCCCGCCGGAATGCCTTCATAATATCCAGGCAATGTCTGAAAGCCTCCACCGTAATACGTGTCATAAACCTCACCGGTAACTGTATTTTCAGCAATGAAACTTCCTACATCGTAACTTCCCGAAAGCGTTTTTGTTCCGTTCAGGGATATCAGACCGAATCTTACCTTATAGGTTTTCGTTTTTGAAGCTTCTTTAGAGGTTTCAGAATGAGCCTGAGACTTAGCATCTGTCATGAGATCATCATTCGAAGAGCACGAAACGGCAACGGCTGACAATAACGTAAAAGCCATAGCCTTAAAAATTGATATTTTCATATTAAGTAATTTTGGTATTTCAAAAGTAACCAATTCATATGAATTGAATAAAAACTTTCAATGAACTTAAAATTACATCCATGCGCTGTTTTACATGTAAAAACATCTGGAAACATTATAGTTTTATCAGAAAAAATTACCACTTTAACATTTCTTAACTAAATTTGGCTTCATAATTGAAAATAAATAGGAAGTTGCTGCCGTCTGGCAAAAAACTACTTATTAAAATTTGAATTATGAGAAAGATAATAGTAGCAGGATTTTTATCAGTCTTTTTACTGACAGCCTGCAAAAAAGACGAAAGAACAGCTGAAAAATCTCTGGAAGAGCAGAAACTTGAATTTCAGGCAAGACAGCTTGAAATAGAAAAGCAAAAGCTGGCTATCGAGAAAGAAAAAATAGTATACGAAGCACAGAAAAAAGCAGACAGCATTGCTGAAAGTAAAAAATCTCAGGCTGCAGCTGCCAACAATTCAAAGCCTAAGATCATAAGAGAAACAAGAACAGTATATAGAGACAGAGGATCAAACTCTAATTCAGGAGGCGGAACCTATGCAGACAATGGAAGCAATTCCTCTCAGGGAACCACTGCTACTCAAAAGAAAGGATGGAGTAAAGCGGCCAAAGGAACTGCTATTGGTGCCGTAGGTGGTGCCGCAGTAGGAGCCATTGTTGCTAAGAAAAACAGAGGTCTTGGAGCCGTGATTGGTGGTGTAGTTGGTGGTGCAACCGGTTATACAATCGGTAGGGCTGGAGACAGAAAAGACGGAAGGGTTCAACCACGTTAATTAATATTTTTACGATAACATTTAAAGATTGCTTATTTTTAGGCAATCTTTTTTTATGATTTTACTTTTACTTTCTTCGTTTCTTATTCTTTCAGTCCTCGCAGGCTGGGGGAAAGTCATGGAAAGCTTCTTTGGCACTTTAACCGGAGGTGTTTCAGGTAATATTTTAACCGGAATATTAGGACTCAGCCTTATTTGGACAGTTTTTGCGTTTTTTATCCCTATCAATATATATGTAGAAATTCCTTTTATATTATCCGGAGTTTTTTTCTTCTTCAAAAAGCAATTATATCAGAAAATTAATTCGTTTTCAAAGAAAGACATTCTTTTAATTGGCGGTATTTCATTGCTCATTGTTTACAGTAGCTCGTTTTATCCTTATATACTGGATCATTTCGGATATTATGTTCCTACCATCAAATGGATCACGGAATACGGCCTTGTAAAAGGGATTTCCAATTTGGATTTAACATTAGGGCAAATGTCGGTATGGCATATTTTTCAGGCAGGATTCTCCGGGTTTTCAGATCCTTTTTTAAGAATCAATGCCATTCTTCTGATCGCTTATACTTTTTATATTTTTGAGAAGAGGAGTTGGGTACAGCTTTGCTTCATTCCGGTACTCTTACTTTTCTCACAGTCACCAAGCCCTGACCTTCCTGTTATTACTTTATCATTGATTGTTTTAAATGAAATCATGACAGGAAACAAAAATATCAGTATTCTTTTTGCTTATGCCGTTTTTGTTTTTTCTATAAAGCCTACCATGATGTGGCTCCCATTACTGGTGTTTTTCTGTTCTGTATTTATTTTTAAACCCAATTATAAAAGCTGGGTTTTAGGAACCGGAATCCTTATTCTGTTCTTTATCAAGAATATATGGACATTCGGACATCCTGTATTTCCTGTTGCCATAGGTGATTTTGGATTTACCTGGAAACCCAATCCGGAAGTCTTAAAAATTTCATCGCAATATGCTATTCAGAAGACATATGATATGCAGTACAGCTACGAAGAAATTCAAAAATTCTCTTTTTATGATGCGGTCAGAAATTGGTTTACCTTGGAAGGAATTAAATCGAAAATCAACCTGTTCTTCATTTTAAGCCTGGTTATCTTTTCTGTTTTTGCCTTCATTAAAAAGAAAAAAATCATTAGCCTTGTCTGCATTTCCTTATTGATAAAAAGTATACTGGTATTAGCTTTCTCGGCACAATACCGTTTTTTTCTTGATGTGTTTTTCGTGATCGCTTTTATCCTGTTTATTCATTTCAGTAAAAAAAAATCACTTGCTTTTTTCTTCACCTCAAGTGTATTGGTGATTGGGATCTTAAGTTTTCCCAATTTCATCCGTCAGTATATTCCGAGTTTCAGACTGGGGAACTTTATGGCCGGATTGAAAAAAGAACAGCTGTATCAGCCCTCAACTTATCATTACAACAAATCTGAAACTTTCAAAACGGGAAATTTAAAATTTAATGTATCAAAGGATTATCCTTTTAATTTTGACACTCCTATTCCTGCAATATCTGAAAGTTATATTTTTGATGATGCAAAAGCAGGAATCTTCCCTCAGTACATTGATGAAAAAAACATCAAAAAAGGATTTATCTGGAAAAAACTCACACCGGACAAAAAAAAGGAAATACAGGACATTATCCATACTATCAAAAACACTGATAAATAGAACAAATCCAGAAACTTTATTATCTGAAGAAAAATAGGTAATTTTGTAACATGTTCAATACATTAGGTAATCTTCTTAGTCTTACAACATTTGGAGAAAGTCACGGCGTGGCTTACGGCGGTATAATCAATAATTTCCCGGCAGGTTTAACGGTCGATTTCGATAAAATTCAATATGAATTGGATCGTAGAAAACCCGGCCAGTCTGCGATTGTCACTCAAAGAAAAGAAAGTGATACGGTAAAGTTTCTTTCAGGGATCTTTGAAGGAAAAACGACAGGTACCCCAATTGGTTTTATTATAGAAAATGAAAATCAGAAGTCTAAGGACTATGATCATATTGCAGATTCATACCGTCCGAGTCATGCGGATTTCACGTATGACCAGAAATTTGGTATCAGAGACTATCGCGGCGGAGGAAAATCTTCAGCAAGGGAAACCATCAACTGGGTCGTTGCAGGAGCTTTGGCCAAGCAGCTTTTATCCGGCATTGAGATCAATGCTTATGTTTCTTCGGTAGGCGATATTTTCTGTGAAAAACCTTATCAGGCTTTAGACTTTTCAAAAACGGAAAGTAATGATGTACGTTGCCCGGATGCTGAAACTGCTGAAAAAATGATCGAACGAATTAAAGAGATCAAAAAAGAAGGCAATACCATCGGCGGTACGGTTACATGCGTGATCAAAAACGTTCCTGTAGGAATTGGAGAGCCTATATTTTCCAAACTTCAGGCTGAATTGGGCAAAGCCATGCTGAATATCAATGCCTGCAAAGGATTTGAATACGGAAGCGGTTTCTGCGGAGCTAAAATGACAGGGAAAGAGCACAATGATGCGTTCAATACAGATTTCAGTACAAAATCTAATCTTTCAGGAGGAATCCAGGGAGGAATTTCCAATGGAATGGATATTTATTTTCGTGCTGCATTCAAACCTGTAGCGACTATTCTGAGACCTCAGGACAGCGTAGATAAATATGGAAATCCAGTAGTAGTGGAAGGAAAAGGACGCCACGATCCATGTGTAGTGCCAAGAGCAGTTCCTGTTGTGGAAAGCTTAGCTGCATTTGTACTGGCGGACCTGTTTTTAATTAACAAAACAAGAAACATCAATAATTTTTAATATAAATATTTTTGGTCATGAAAAAATACTGGGATCAGGGAATTTCTTTTGAAGAGTATGTCCGTATCGGAAAAGAAAGATTGGAAAATCCTTCCAGCCAACAGGAAATCGAGTACAGGCAATACTACGAATTAGGGCTTCAGAGAATGGACAGAACACTTAAAAAATATATTCCGGATGAAGAACAGTTAAAAGAGTTGGCTTCTAAAAATTTTGATGGGAAAATCCTGATTATTTCAGAAGCATGGTGCGGCGATGCCAGCGCTACGGTTCCTGCTCTTGTTACCTTTTTCAAAGGACACAATGACGTCAAAATTTTCCTGAGAGATGGTGACAAAAGCCTGATCAGTCAATATCTGACCAATGGTACAGAATCTATCCCAAAAGTACTTATTCTGGATAAAGATTTTAATGTAAAGAATTCCTGGGGACCACGTCCGAAATACGGATATGAATTATTAATGAAGCACAAAGCAGATCCTGAAGCTTACCCGAAAGATAACTTCTATAACGACCTGCAGCTGTATTATGCAAAAAACAGAGGCAAAGATGCCGTTCAGGAGATTTTAGAATTGCTATAATATAAAACTGAATCCCATAAGGCAAAAATTAACAGTAAAGATCATCGCATGAAAAAGAATATCATATACCTTGTCCTTATCATCATTATCGGTGTCATAGCTTTTGTTCCGGGAGTAAAAGAATACCTGAGAGACCAGTTCTTCCCGATTGCTACCATTGAAAATGCCGTACATGTAAGTGAAGAAGATTATGACATTGAGCTGAAAGGGATCAATGTACCAAGTACCAATCTTAAAACGTTTAAGAATAAACCTGTTTTCCTTAATTTCTGGGGAACCTGGTGTCCGCCGTGCAGAAAAGAATGGCCAAGCATTCAAAAATTATATGATTCCAGAAAAGGAAATGTAGATTTTATTCTTATTGCCATGAACGATAAGGAAGAGGATGTAAAAAAGTTTTTAAAAGAAAATAATTATTCCGTTCCTGTCTATATTGCACAAAGCCCTATTTCTGAAAAAATTCTTCCCAAAGTATTCCCTACCACTTTTCTTATTGATAAGCACGGAAGAATCATCATTAAAGAAGATGCCTCCAGAGATTGGAACACAGAAACTGTGCATCAGTTCATTGACAATATCATCAAGTAATTATTTTAACTAAATTTTATATTTTATTGGTATAGTATTTGCGAAATTTATTACGTTGAAAAATTTATTAAAACTAAACACAAAATGAAATATTCAAAATTGAATCTTGCAAAAGAAGCGATCAGCCATAAAGGCTTTGTCAAAAAAATTCCTGACATTTTCAGGATGGTCAAATTATGGAGAAAAGGAGAATACCCGATGAGATCCATCGATATCATCTTACCACTCCTGGGGCTTTTATATGTAATTTCTCCTATTGACATACTTCCTGAATTTGCCGTACCTGTTTTAGGAGTTATGGATGACTTGGCAGTATTGTCACTGACGATTCCAAAATTGATTAAGGAAGTGGACAAATTTTTGCTGTGGGAAGCAGAACAAAGGCTGAACGGCACCAAAGTTATCGATGCAGAAATTATAAAATAATAATTACAGAAATATTTTTAAACCATCCTGAAACGTTTCAGGATGGTTTTTTATTGACAAATGGTTGATAAATTTTTAAGCCTTGTTTCAAATCATTAAATTTGCAGTATCTAATAAAAAATAATGGAAAGTAAAAAAGAATTTTTCTTAGAGTGTTACAAGCTGGGCATCATCAAATTCGGAAGGTTTACCTTAAAAAGCGGCATTGAAAGTCCGTTCTATGTAGACCTGAGACCTTTGGCCTCGGACCCGAAAATCTTAAAAAATCTGGCTAATTATTTATTGGAAATGCTTCCACTTGATAATTTTGATTTAATCTGCGGAGTGCCTTATGCAGCACTTCCGATGGCTACTGCGATGTCTTTGGAAAGTTATATTCCATTAATTATTAAAAGAAAGGAAGCCAAAAGCTACGGAACTAAGAAACTGATCGAAGGAATTTACCAGAAAGGCCAGAACTGTCTTTTGGTAGAGGACGTGATTACTTCCGGAAAATCTCTTGTAGAAACCATTGCAGAGGTAGAACAGGAAGATCTTAAAGTAGCCGATATCGTTGTGGTCCTTGACAGAGAACAGGGCGGAAAACAGTTGCTGGAAAGTAAAGGCTACAGAGTTCACACCCTTTTCAATATTTCAGAAGTTTGCGCTATTCTTCAGGAAAACGGAGAATTGTCTAACGAAGAAGTAAAAAGAATCCAGGATTTCCTTCAGGGAAACCATATTCAGTTTGAAGAAAAGACGAGAAATTCTTACGAGCAGAAATTAGAACATGCACAGCATTCAGTTTCTAAAAAACTGCTGGAAACAGCTTTGGCAAAAAAATCAAACCTTATTGCCTCTGCTGATGTTACTACAACCCGGGAACTGCTTGATCTTGCTGAAAAAGTAGGACCTCACGTGATTGCGTTAAAAACACATATTGATATCATTTCAGACTTTGACTATGAAAAAACAATTCTTCCTTTAAAAGCATTAGCTGAAAAACATCAGTTCTTACTGATGGAGGACAGAAAGTTTGCAGATATCGGCAACACACAGGAACTGCAGTTCACCAGCGGTGTATTTAAAATTACAGACTGGGCAGATTTCGTTACTTCACAGGTGATCGGGGGATTTGAATCTCTGGACTGCTTTAAAAATGTAGGCGTAGTTGCGATTGTAGGAATGTCTTCCAAGGGAGCGCTGACTACGGCAAGCTATCGTGAAGAAGCTCTGAAAGTAGCATTATCACATCCCAATGTCATCGGAGGAGTATCACAGAATCCGATTCCTGAAGAGCTTTTGCTTTTCACTCCGGGTGTTAATCTTGCAGACTCAGGCGACGGAAAAGGACAGCAGTACAATACTCCTGAACATGTTTTCAAAATGCTTCACTCGGATTTCATCATTGTAGGAAGGGGAATTTATAAATCTGAAGATCCTGAAACTGCTGCCATTACCTATAAGAATGAGGGTTGGAATGCTTATATTAATTCTTTGCAAAAAAACGCGTTTCAGGACTAAAATCCTGCTGGATATATTCAAAATAAGTTTATATTTGGGCTTTATCACAGGATTTTGAAAAAGATTACGACTTGCCTTGTTTTGTTTTGGGGAATTGTACAGGTTTCCGGGCAAAAAGACAGCATATATATTGAAGCTAAATTATCTGCCGACAGAAAAACACTGGACGTCAACCAGGAAATTGTGTATTACAATCATACTGATAAAGACCTGCAGTCGGTAAAGCTTCTCAATTGGGTTTCTGCTTATAACAAAAAAGGAACATCGCTGGTATACAGGAAACTGGAAGACAGGAACAGTGATCTTCATTTTGCAAAAAATGATCAACTGGGTACACTTCTGGATCTGCAAATTAAAAATTCAGCACAGCCTGTTTCAGTAAATTCCACATCGGATGAGAATCTTTTTCTTCCTCTGAAAGAGGCTTTGAAGCCCGGAGAAAGCATCAAATTACAGCTTCAGTACAGCATGCACCTACCTGACAAGAAATTTACAGGTTACGGTACTTCAGATAAAGTCACTGCATTAAAATATTTCTTTATTGTTCCGGATCATTTTGATCCGGACAATATTTCCAAAAGAAACTATCACGATATTGAGGAATCGGTAAGCTTCAATACTTTCTGGACCGTCAATTTTGACCTCCCTCCTAACAGTTTTATAGAAAGTAACCTGCCACAGATCCAGATGAATGCATTCAAGGGTTACCTTGATTCTGATCCTGAATTTGTAATCTCGCAGAGCGGGCTTCCTTCTATAAAAGTAAATGTGGATGGCGCTGATACTGAGATCAAGTTCGGCTATAATCTGAAACCGGAAGAAAAACAGAATCTTGAATTTTATCTGCCTTTGCATTTGAAATTCATTAAAGAGAAAATAGGTTTTCTTCCAAAAAATATTTTTATTTCGGATAAGTTCAGAGCTTTGGAGGATTTTTTCGGGAATAATGATATCTCTTTCTGGAAATTCAGATTTCAGCTGTTCACCGAATCTGAAAAAACAGATCTTGATTATTTCGGGATTATTGCAAAAAAAATACTTGACGAAAGCATTATTGCAGATAAACAGAAGGATCACTGGTTCAAAAACGGTTTGAAATCTTATCTTGAAATCCAGTATCTTCAAAAGTTCTATAAAGACACCAGGTTATTGGGTAATTTGCCGGAGACCCGTATTTTTGGAGTAAAACCATTAAAGCTATTCCATGCTTCTAAAGTAAAATTGATCGACCGTTACGGACTGGCTTATCAATACATCATGTCCCAGAATCTCGACCAGAAAATCAGCGAGAACTTCACGGTTTTGAGTAATTTTAATGATATGGCGGTCAGCAGTTTTGAAACGGGAAGCCTTTTTAATTATACTGCCGAAAAAATGGGGTATGATCAGTTCAATAGTATTCTGAAAGAGTATATTTCCAAAAATACAGACAAGAAAATTGCGCCGGAGGAATTTCTTAAAGAACTCACTGAAAAAGACAAAACATCAGGATATCTCACCAATTTTTTAAAGCAAAAGAACAGAGTTAACTTCAAACTGAAGAATATTAAGAAGGAAGATGATTCTTTAAATATTAAAATTGGTAAAAATACGGACTCTTCTATTCCTGTACGGCTTGAGACACAGACCAGCGAAGGTGAGGTGAAATCCTATTGGATAGAAACAAAAGAAAACGAAAGAGTCACCAATTTTGCGTTGCCTGTTTCTGAAGATATCCACAAAGTAACTCTAAACTCAGATTATATTTTTCCGGAATCCAAATACCGGGACAATTTTTTATATGCAAAAGGTCTGTTTTCGAATACAAAAAAAATAAAATTTAAACTTATTAAGGATATTCCAAATCCTGAATATAACGAAATATACGTCAGCCCAAGAGTGCGTTTTAATAATACGTATGATAAATTTCTTCTGGGGGTCAACTTAAAAAACCAGTCTTTCTTCGATCAGAAGTTCCTGTATTCATTTACACCTACTTACAGTACGGGAACCGGAAAACTGACCGGATCAGGCGCTATCTCCTACTCTTTCCTTCCGGCTGAAAGTATTTTCAGAAGTATTACTTTTGGAGTATCAGGTTCTTATTTCCATTATGACTACGGACTGGCTTACAGGAAAGGTTCGATCTTTTCCAATTTCAACTTCAGGAAAAATCCACGAAGTACAGTAAGCAGAAGCTTAGGATTTTCTTACAATTATTTGGAGAGAGACCTCAGTCCTAAAATGATCGCTAATAAGGATTATGACAAGTATAATCTCTGGAGTGCAGGCTATGGGTATAGCGACAGCCAGATGATCCATGAAAAAAGCTTAAGCTTAAGCACTCAGGGTATGGAGGACTTCAATAAAATAACTGCGGAAGGATTTTACAGATGGGAATTTGCTCCGAAGCAAAAGTTGAGTGTCAGGTTGTTTGCCGGTTATTTTATAAGAAATGAGACCCGAAATAATACATTCAACTATGGAATATCAAGGGTTTCAAACTATTCTTTCTCTTACAATCTGTTGGGAGAAAGTGCTAACAGCGGCCTTCTGTCACAACAGTTTATCCTGGCTGACGGAGGTTTTAAATCCTTTATCCCGGGATCTGTTAATCAGTGGATTACTTCGTTTAATGTAGATTCCAGTGTTTGGAAGATATTTCATGTGTATGCGGATGCAGGAATCTATAAAAATAAAAACCGCCCAGCAGAGTTTATCTGGGACAGTGGTATTAAAGTAAAGCTTATCCCGGATTTCCTTGAAATATATTTTCCGATACAGTCGTCTTTAGGCTTTGAACCTTCTTTCAAGGATTACGCAAAACGCATCAGATATACTTTAGTACTAAATCTCGGTGCCGTTATCAATGCAGCGAGAAGGGGATGGTATTAAAAGAAAAAAGCAACTGTAAAAACAGCTGCTTCTTTTAACATGTTATATTGAAAACTAACTTTTGCTTTTCGGATTAAATTTCATCTAAAGTGTTCCTTAAATGAATTTTTTCTTTTCTCTATTCGTATACATCAAATACAGTACCACAAAAATTAAAATATTCAAAAAAATATACAATATTTATCTTTAAAGAGTAAATAAAATTCCAGATCGAATATGATGATAAAAAACTCCGGCCATTTCTACGAAATGGCCGGAGCTTATATTAATAAAGAAACTAAAAATTAGTCTTTTAAAATCTTCTGAGATACCGGCTCATTATTGATTGTTCCTGTAACGATATAGTTTCCTTTTGCCAGTTCAGCAACGTTTACACTACTATTTTCTTTTACAGAAGCAGATTTAACAACCTGTCCGAACATATTGTAAACTTTTACATTTTTCACATCAGCTCCGAAAGTAATCTCATCACTTTTCACGAAAGTGTTTTTTACAAAGTTTCCAGCTTTTGCGTTTTTGATATCAGAAACAGCCAGTGTTCCTGAAGTTGAATTCTGAGGAGTTGGAGCTACTGCTACAAAATCCGTAGCATTATTGTTAGTATCTCCTGCTACTCTTGCAATTGAAGTTGTATTTGATGGTGCCGGAGCAGCAGCTGTTCCTTCAAAAGCATTTGCAGTACTGCCATACCCTAGGTAATCAATTACATTTGAGGCTGTTGGAGATGTTGGCGCTGTACTATTAGTAGTTAAAGCAATTTTCCCCGCGCTTCCAGATAAATTAATTGTTCCCGTAGCATCAGGTGTTGGCAAATCTCCTCCTGCACTTCCTACACTTCCTTCCTGTAATAGATAAGTTTGTCCCGGAGCTAAAGTTATATTTGGCAAAGCATGGTTACTGTTTCCTCCATTGAAGGTCCCTGTAGCGGAAGCGTACTGTAAATAAGCACCTGTTAAGGTAACTGGAGCAGAACCTATATTTTTTAATTCTACAAAATCATATTTATACAATATAGCTGCGTTGCTGCCTCCACCAGCTCCATAAATTTCATTAATCACAATTTGAGCGTTCATAGATGCTGCTGCTGAGATTAATCCCAAAATAGTAAAGATTTTTTTCATTATAAAAAGTTTTTAAATTTTATGAGATAAAAGTACAAAAAACCATCACTATATAAAAGTGACATCATATAATTAACAATTAATTAAAGTTACTTTTTTAACAATCTTTCGGGAAACCTTACTAACATTACATTTCCTGTTATAAATAAATCTCTTGTCAAAGATCTATTACATTTGAAGTTACATTTTCGGTAATTAATATAGATTGAACAAATGAATAAAAAATTAATGATTGCAGAATTTGATTATTAATAATCTACATAATAAAATCACCTGTAATTTTCAGGGATTTACAATAAATTAGATTAAATTTCTGTTAATAATGATTAACCCATTTCCATTAACATTTTTTAGTTATTTTTACGAACTATTTTGAAAGGCTTGCGTAATCTTTTTCTTCTGATCGGTTTGTTTTTCATGGGCATATTTTCGGCCCATGCACAAATATTTTCGTGGAAAAATCCGAATATTCCGGAAGACAGCATTAAAAAAGACAGCATCCTTGCAGCCCGTTTTGAACAGGATATTTTTGCAAAAGACACTTTAGATTTTGTTAAAACCAACAACAAAATAATCGTAGATGAAGCGGTACTTGTTAAAAACGACAAAAAAAGATTTTTAGGAGAGCTGAACTCTAAAGGTTCTATCATCCGTGGAATCACATTCGGTAATAACCAGGGACAGTCTGTACAGAGTTCTATGGACCTTCAGATTTCCGGAAGACTTTCCAAGGATGTAACTATTTTAGCGAGTATTTCGGACCATAACCTTCCTATTCAGGCTGATGGTTATACACAAACTCTGGAAGAGTTTGACAAGATTTATATGCAGCTGAACATTAAGGATAAATCCATCCTCAGAGCAGGACATCTTGATCTTGTGGAATCCAAAAATTATTTTGCAAAATTCCAGAGACGAAGTATGGGGCTTGAGTTTCAGACTGAATTCGGAAAGGATAACAAAACTTTTGTTGATGTTTCTATGGGCGTTGCCCGAAGTGAATTTCACAGGGTTCGTTTCCAGGGTGTGGAAGGCAACCAGGGTCCTTACCGTTTAACCGGGAAGAATGGCGAGCAGTTTATTACCCTTATTTCCGGCTCTGAGCAGGTATTTATTGATGGTATTTTAATGAAGCGTGGAGAAAACCAGGATTACGTCATTAATTATAATACCGGAGAGGTTACCTTTACCAGTTTCCGTCCGATTTTCCAGCAGAACTTTATCACTATTTCCTATAACTATACGAACAGGAATTATTCCCGATATTTATTTACCGGAAAAGTAGAACATCAGAGAGAAAAGTTCAAAGTAGGACTCAACTGGTTCATGGAAAATGACAACAAAAATGCTCCCCTTTCTTTAAATCTTTCCAAGGAAGATGAACAAATCCTTGCCGATGCCGGTAATGATCCCAATATGATGTATGCCCCATCAGGCGTAGTTACTCCATATGATGTTAATAAAATCCTGTATCGTTTAAATCCGGCCGGAAATTTCTACGAATTTTCGACAGATCAGAATGAAACACTTTACCAGGTTTCCTTTACTTACTTTGGTATTAATCAGGGTGATTACAAAATTACGCAGACCACGAATAACGGCCGTGTTTTTGAGTATGTCGGGAATAATATGGGGGATTATAAAGCGGTAAGAAAGCTTCCTTCTCCTCAGAAATCTCAGGTTTATTCAGTAAATTCCGAATATCTTTTAAAAGAGGGAAAAATTGGCGCTGATTTTTCACTGAGCAACTATGACCTGAATTTATTTTCTTCAAAAGATGCTGCTCAAAACATTGGATATGCATGGCGTATTTTCGGAAATAAAAGTTTTACAAAAAACAACTGGAAAGGAACTCCGAGCTTTGAATATCAATATATTGATAAGCAATTCCATATTTTAGACCGTATCAATGATGTGGAATTCTCAAGAGATTTTAACTTAGTACAGGAATTCAGCCAGAGGACTCAAAACAGATTTATATTCAGCTTTTTAAATAAATGGAACAATAAATCTACTCTGAATTACCGTGTAAACTACCTGGATGAACAGGATACCTACAAAGGGATAAAAAATGATCTTGATCTGAGCTGGATCAGCGGAAAGTTCTTTACAAAAGGAAATCTGTCATACCTTAATACAAATGCTACCCTACAGGATACTAAATTCATCCGGGGTGGAGTTTCTACAGAATTTACCGGCAAAAAAGGAAGCTGGGCTGTTGGAGGAAGCATGGAACATAATGAAAAGAAGTATAATGATACGCAGCTCATGGATGTTACCAGTTTCAGCTGGAAAGAGATCTTTGTTCAGAAAAAGATCGGTGACAGTACACGCACAAAGCTCCTTGCCAAAGTATACATGAGAGATAATGACTCTGTACGAAACAACAGGCTGGAGAGTATGAATAATATCCTGGGAATCATGGCGGAAAGCCAGCTTATCAAAACCGAAAGAACCACTTTAAATGCTTTGATACATTATAGAAAATTCTTTTATCAGAATGATGATGCAGACATGACCCGAAATAATGATTTCGTGGTCGGAAACATTCTGTATAATCAGCAATTGTTCAGAAACGGGATGCGTCTGCAGGCATTTTATGAACTTGGAAACGGACAGGAAGCACAGAGAGAATTCCAGTATCTTAAGGTAACAGATGGCCAGGGTGTTTACAAATGGACCGATTATAACGGAGACGGCATCCAGCAGCTCGATGAATTTGAAATTGCTGAATATTCTGACTTAGCACAGTATATCAGGATTTATACCAATTCCGTGCGCTATATTCCTTCCAATAAAAACAAGATCCAGTTGGCATTATTCGTTAATCCGTCGATTGTCTTCAATTCTGAAAATGCATTTTTAAAACGCTGGAATTTTAATGTTTCACTGAACTCACAAAACTCTTTCTACAAAAAAGATAAGGTTCTGGTACTGAATCCTTTTGAAAAGAACAGTGATCAGATCTTAAAAAATCAGAATATTCTGGCCTCTGTCCAGTTTAATCCAACTGAGAAATCCGGCTGGAACGGGAACTACCGTTTTATTACCAATGATAACCTCATCAATGCCAATTTCAGTAATGAAGAGCGTGAGCAGGTTTCTCATTTTATCAATATAGGATATTGGTTTAATAAGGAATTCAGAGTCGATTGGGAAAATTCAATCCATGATCTTAAAAACTCATCTCAGTTATTTGCCACAAGGGATTACCGTTTGAATAATATTGAAACAAAACCGAAGGCTACCTATAAATTTACAGATGCTATCCAGGCGGAACTTTCTTCTGCTTACCGTCAGAAAAAAAGAATAGACGGTGAAGAGCTCCTTAAAGCTTTTGACGTTACAGGAACCATTCAGTGGGAACGCAGAAAAACTTCAATAAGGGGAAATTTCTCTTTTATTAATAATGATTTTACCGGAAACAATTTCAGTATTGTCGGAAACCAGATGCTGGACGGCCTTAAACCCGGCAAAAACCAGGTATGGAGTGTCTTCATTCAGCAGGCGATCAACTCTTTCCTTCAGCTCAATTTAAATTATGAGGGAAGAAATTCGGGAGACAGAACCATTCACATCGGAAGTATGCAGGTGAAGGCAAGTTTTTAATTGAGTTGGAAAGTTTGGGGTATGAGAGATTGAATGAAGTTAATTACCGATTACAGTTGGCTGTTTTTTGTTGCCATTTATCAAATTTACTAAAACCATTCGTCTGATATCTGTCATCTATATGCCACTATTCACCCACTCATTTGCCTAAAAAAATTCACAATTCACAACCTTAATAATATTTTAAATCCAAAAAATCATAGTCTGACGTCTAACATCTGAGATCTGGTGTCTCATATCTAGTGTCTAAAATCTTGGCCTTGGCTCTTGACTCTTGATTCTCGATTCTCGATTCTACCATCCACCACTCACTTGCCACGCAAAATTCACTATTCAGCTCAATTTTTTTCAAATAGATACTCAACATTTACAGTCATAGATATTATCATATTTCCAAATGTTTATAATTTCGTAAATTTGCCGCATGGTAAAAATAGGCAATATAGAACTGCCGGAATTTCCGCTTTTGCTGGCTCCGATGGAAGATGTAAGTGATCCTCCATTCAGACGCCTGTGCAAGATGCACGGGGCAGATCTGATGTATTCTGAATTCATTTCTTCTGAAGGCTTAATTCGTGATGCGATGAAGAGCCGCAAGAAGCTGGATATTTTCGATTATGAAAGACCGGTTGGTATTCAGATCTTCGGCGGCGATGAAGAGGCAATGGCAATGTCTGCAAGGATTGTAGAGACGGTAAACCCTGATCTCGTGGATATTAATTTCGGATGCCCTGTAAAAAAAGTAGTCTGTAAAGGAGCGGGAGCAGGTGTTCTTAAGGATATTGATCTTATGGTACGTCTTACCAAAGCTGTTGTAAGCTCTACTCATCTGCCGGTAACGGTTAAAACCCGTCTGGGATGGGACAGCACCAGCATCAATATAGATGAAGTAGCCGAACGTTTACAGGAAACCGGCATCAAAGCTTTAACGATACATGCCAGAACCCGTGCACAGATGTACAAGGGCGAAGCGGACTGGGAACATATTTCCAGAATAAAACAAAATCCTAATATTGAGATTCCTATTTTCGGAAACGGCGATATTGATTCTCCGGAAAAAGCTCTGGAATACAAACAAAAATATGCATGCGACGGGATTATGATCGGTCGTGCAGCGATTGGATATCCATGGATTTTTAATGAGATCAAACATTTTTTCAAAACCGGAGAGCATCTTCCGGAACCTGTTATTGCAGATCGTTTACTTGCTGTCCGCCAGCACGCGGAATGGAGTGCGGAATGGAAAGGTGAAAAATTGGGTCTTATTGAAATGAGACAGCATTACAGCAATTATTTCCGTGGTGTTCCTCATTTCAAAGAATTCAGGAAAAAATTCCTTGAGGTATTTACTTTGGAGGAAATGGATGCTTTGATTAAAGAAACGCAGCAGTTCTACGAAGAATATCAGGCACAGGTATAAAATAAAAAAACCATCAGATTGATGGTTTTTTTTTATGTCTTAATATCCTCCTGATGAAGATTCGTTTTTTATTAAATTCAAAGCTGAAGAGGTTCCTATTCTTTTCACTCCCATGCTGATCATTTTCTCGGCATCTTCGGGAGTTCTCACTCCTCCGGCTGCTTTTACAGGAAGCTTCCCAGCGTTATCCAGCATGATTTTTATGCCTTCAAACGTTGCTCCGTTGGGTTTTCCGTCTTCTGTCTGGTAAAAGCCCGTAGAAGATTTCACAAAAATGTTCGGCAGATCATTTTCAGAGAAGTTTTCTACCGACCAGTCTGAGATATTTTTAGTGATATCCGCAATCTGTGCATCCGTTAATGCCGCAATTTCAATGATCCATTTTGCGATCTTCTGATTCTGCAGAGCAAGTGTTGTACATTTTACGAACTCGTCTTTTACCAGGGCAAGATCTCCTTTGAGATAAACATTATAATTAATAACAAAATCGAGTTCATCTGCTCCGTCTTCAATTGCTTTTGACGCTTCAGCAAGTTTCTCATCCACAGTATAGGTTCCTTCATGAAAACCTATTACGGTTCCTACCACAACATCCGAATGTCTCTCCTGAATATACTTTTTGATATCGGCTACATAATCCGGACGGATCATTACTGCAAAAATACCATGGTCTATGGCTTCCTGAGCAAGCTCTTTATCTATCTGTAATGTTTCTTCGTTTGAAATGCCTGACTGTTCAGGTGTTTTCAAATAGGTTGAATCCAAATATTGGGCAATCTTCATAATCTTTATACTTTCAGTTGTCTGTAAATACCTTGTTCCAAAGATATGAAAGTTTCTGTTCTTGTCACCCCTTTCAGCTTCTGAAGTTTGTTCAGAATCTGCATAAGATGGTCATTGTCTTTACAAAGAACTTTTAGGAATATGGTGTAATTTCCTGTTGTATAATGCGCTTCCACTACCTCATTCACTTCTTTCAGAGATTTTACAACCTCAGGATAGTGGCTGGGCTGGTCCAGAAACATTCCGATATACGAAATTACTTTATATCCAATTTTTTTAGGATTAAGAAACGAAATGGAGTTTTCAATAACTCCCGCATGCTCGAGTTTTTTAATTCTCTGATGTACAGCTGTTGTGGAAATTCCAACATTTTTTGAAATGTGGGCTAAGGATGTTTTAGCATTATCCATCAGCATGTAAATGATTTCCTTGTCAATCGAGTCTAAATGATAACTTGTGTTACTTGAATTTTTCATTTTCTACTTATTATTTATGTTTTTGTTTCTCCAAACTTTACAAAAACCGGGAAGTGGTCGCTGTATCCGCCCAAATACCGGGTACCGGCATAGGTTCGGAAGGGACGTCCTTCAAAATTTTTCACCTGGCTGCTTATTTTTTCAGAATTAAAAATATGGGCACTCTGAAAGTTCAAAACATCATTATCAAAAAGTGATTTTGACATGATGATCTGATCATACAACAGTCCAGACTTATAATGAAAAGTAGAATAATTTCTTGTATTAAACAATTCTTGAAAAGGGTTTACCAGGACCTTCTCATGCTTGTTGTCGTAGAGAATTTTTACTAAATTTTCATCATCAGGGTTTTCGTTAAAATCACCACACAATATTACATGTTCTTTTTCGTTACCTACAATTTTCAGAATCCGGTTATGGATCTCATTAAGAATAAAGTCTCTTTTGGGCTTATTAATATCTTTTTCTCGCTTAGAGGGAAGGTGGGCGATAAAAACATTAATAACAGTTTCTTTATACTTAATTTTAGAAAACAGTACGTCTCTGGTTGTGTCGTAATTCTCTGTGTTTTTTCTATTTATAATTTCAAAGAAGAAGGTAATAGTTTCTGAGTCTATGATCTCTACTTTGTCTTTATGGTATAACATGGCTACATCTACCTTTCTCTCATCCATAGAATTGTAATGTACAATTCCATATTCTGAATTAAAAGGTTCCATTTCCACCAGATCTTCTAAAACTTTCCTTCCGGAAACTTCAGAAAGTCCAATTAAAAATGGGAGAGCACCATTTTCCTCCTTCATTAACTGAAAAACGTGTGAAATTTTAAAAAGCTTATTTCTATATCTTTTTTCATCCCAACCTCTCAAGCCCGATTTTGTAGGGTCTAACCTGTGAAGAGGTTTCGGGTCGGGTAAAAATAAATTTTCAACATTATAAAAAGAGAACATCTCCATCTGCAAAATTTGCTATCTTAAAATTATCAATTTCTTTTCCGTTGTAAATTTATTATTTTTTTTCAAATTTCATTAATTTATTTATACTATTTTCATCTTAATATTATGCAAGCAATATAAAATATTTAATGAAAATCATCAATAAAAACACTATTATAAAGTCAAATTATCAAGCATTTAAAACTATTAACACAAAAAATAAAATCAAAATAGCATACAATTATCTAATTAACAGGAAAAAAAATATAATATTTGTGAAATTTGATGAATAATTTTAACAAATTTCAATATTGTGGTAATTTTTATTTAATTTTACAAGTAAAATTTCAGAAGCATGAAAAAAAAATGTTTTTTTTTAACAGTTTTTGTGTTATTTTTTTTAGAGCAGGTCAGGACGTTTTTCCTGTGTGATCCTTACAGCTTCCTCATGGCGCCATTCTTCTATCTGGGCAAAATTCCCGCTTAGTAACACCTTCGGCACCTCTAATCCTTTATAAACCTCTGGTCTTGTATAAATAGGCGGCGAAAGAAGGTCATCCTGAAAACTGTCTGTAAGAGCACTCTGCTCATCATTCAATACTCCGGGAACCAGTCTTATAATGGAATCCGCAAGAACACATGCTGCCAGCTCACCTCCAGTAAGTACATAATCGCCAATTGAAATTTCTTTGGTGATATGAAGGTCACGAACCCTCTGATCAATGCCTTTGTAGTGGCCACAAAGAAAGATCAGATTATTTTTTATAGAAAGGGTGTTTGCAATTTTCTGGTTTAAAGTGATACCGTCCGGCGTAAGATAAATTACTTCATCATATTCTCTCTGGGATTTAAGTTCAGAAATACATTTATCCAGCGGTTCTATCATCATTACCATTCCTGCTCCGCCTCCATAGGGTTCATCGTCAATCTGTCTGTGCTTATTGATGGCCCAATCCCTCAGATGATGGAAATGAACTTCTACCAAACCTTTATCCATTGCCCTCCTTAAAATAGAAGTCTGAAACGGACTTTCCATTAATTCGGGAAGCACGCTTATTATATCAATTCTCATTGTAATGTATCGTTTTTCTTATTAGGTGAAATAATTAATCTTAAAGAAGAATCTTTATTGAAGTAGCTCCACATCCAGTTGAAAAAGATTGCAATCTTATTTCTTACGCTCAGGATGAGCATGAGGTGAAGGAACATCCAGAAATACCAGGCCAGGAATCCCTGAAACTTCATAAACGGAAGATCTACTACAGCCCTGTGTTTTCCAATGGTTGCAAGCGAGCCTTTATCCTTATATTCATACTCCACCCAATCATTTTGGTTCTTCTTCAGTAAGTTTCTACCTAAATTTTTTGCTTGATTAATGGCTACGTTTGCGACCTGAGGATGTCCCTTCGGATATTTTGGTGTTTCCATATAGGAAATATCCCCGACTGCATAAATATTGTCGTAACCTTTTATTTTATTAAACCGATCTACTATATACCTGTTTTTCACTAATTTTTCTTCCGGAAAACCGCCTACCACATTTCCTGTAACACCCGCTGCCCAGATCACATTATTGGACGGGATATCTTTTCCGCTTTTTGTGTATACCTTATTACCATCATAATCTGTAACAACTTCACCGCTTAGAAATGTAACGCCGAGATCCTTAAGATATTTTTCAGATTTTTCCTGTGCCTCACTGCTCATTACAGCAAGCGGCTTTTCTGTAGAGCTTACCAGGATAATCTTAAGCTGATCAAAATTCATGTATGGATAATCTCTGGGAAGAATTTCTTTTTTCATCTCGGCAAAAGCTCCCGCTAACTCTACACCGGTAGGTCCGCTTCCTACAATAACGATATTCCAGTTACCGTCATCACTTCTGCTTTTTTCAAGGATGAGTTTTTCAAAGGTCATCAGCACATGATTCCTGATGCTTATCGCTTCCTGGGTATTTTTCATCCCGAAAGCCCTCGATTCCATATCCTTGTTTCCAAAGAAATTGGTTTTGCATCCTGTAGCGATCACCAGCTTATCATAGGTAAATTCAGCCTCATCCGTGATCACTTTATTGTTGGCAGGATCAATCTCCTTAACTTCGGTAAGGCGAAACTGTGTGTTTCTGGATTGCTGAAAAATCTTCCGGAAAGGGAAAGAAATATTGGATGGTTCTATCCTTCCGCATGCAACCTGATAAAAAAGCGGCTGAAACATATGATGATTCACCCGGTCCAGAACAATTACTTTTTTGTTTCTGTTGTTCAGTGTTTTAGCAAGCTGCAGTCCCGCAAAGCCCCCTCCTATGATGATGATCTTTTCGCGTGTTTCCATAATACACAAATTTACTGATTTTATTTAGCATTTAGTAGTGAAATAAGTTAGTTTTGCAAAACTTTATGACACCTAAAAAGTACACCAAAAAGACGGCCAAAAAAGTGCATGAGAACCGTCGGAAGAATTATTTTTTCCGGAGAAAAGTGATATTGGCTGTTTTAATTCTTGCTTTAATAGGAACAGGATTCTACCTGAAACAGTCTGTCAGTTATTACTATGCGCTGTACTTCAATAAATTCAGACATAAAAAACTGCGCAACAATGAAGTGGAAGCAGCAAGAATTCAGAAGATCCTTACCGCTAACCTCGACAAAACCTATGGTTTTGATGTTTCTCATTATCAGAACAGGGAAGATATCAAATGGGACAGCCTGAGCATTGGCAACAAAACAATTCCACTGGAATTTGTAGTTATGCGTGCTACGATGGGAAACCGAAATGCCGACAAACATTTTGATGAATTCTGGGTGAAAGCCCAGAAGCATAATCTGATTCGTGGAGCCTATCATTTTTACAGAGCCGATGAGGATCCCGTGATCCAGGCCAATAATTTTTTAGCCAATGTAAAGCTGGAAAGTGGTGATCTTCCCCCTATTTTAGATATTGAAAAGATTCCGAAAAGAAAAACGAACAAAAAGCTGATAGAAGACCTGAAAGTATGGTGCAAGATCATAGAGGAAACTTATGGTGAAAAACCAATCATCTATACCTATTATCATTACTATAAAGATTTCCTGAAAGGAGAATTTGATGATTATCCGCTCTGGCTGGCGAACTATAATGATGTGCCCTCTCCTACTCCTAATGATCATTGGGATTTCTGGCAGTTTACGGAAAATGGCATCGTTCACGGGATTAACACCAAAGTAGATCTCGATATTTACAATGGAAGCACCTGGTCGTTAAAAAGACTCACACTGGATTAATTGAAATGGAAGAAGGAGCCCGGAATTCCTTAATCCCGAAAGAGTCGCTTTTCTTAAAATAATTGAGAGAAATCAACCGTCTGCAATATCTTTCAGCTTCCCTCTTCCATCCTAAGATTATTTTTCCAGAAACTTTAAAATATCTGCATTCAGCTCATCTGCATTTTCGAAAGGAATCATGTGGGTCGCATTTTTATAGATCTTAAGCTGGGCATTGGGAATTTGACTGGCTATCATTTCGGTATGATCCTGCCTGATTACATCTCTGTCACCTGCAATCACCAGAACCGGACTTTGTATTTTTGCCAGATCTTTTTTGCTGATATGAGGCTCATTCAACATGATCTCTACCAGTCTGCGTTCGTTGAATTTTCCAGGCTTATTCTCTATATTCAGCACCAGAAGCTGATTTTTCATATGGGAAATAAGTCTTTCATCGACACCTTCAGGAAAAGTATTGGCCCCGATCGCAATTAATTTGTTAAGAGTTTCCGGATATTTTAAAGCAAATTCCAATCCTGTGATTCCACCGTCGCTCCATCCTGCAATATTAATTTTGTGGAATCCCAGCTTGTCTGCAACCACTTTTATATCTTCTGCGAATTGAGTATAAGTAAAATCTCTTTCAGAAGTATCGATACTCTTACCCTGGCCTCTGGTATCTGCAACAATCAATTTAAATTGTTTGGAAAGAACCGGAATCTGCTGGTAAAAATCCTGAATGCTTCCTGAATTTCCATGAAGAAGAAAAAGCGGCTCACCTTCACCGTAAACCTCGTAATAAAGCTTAGTATCTTTTAATTGAAGATAGTTTCCCGAAGTTCCATTTTTTCCGTACACAGAGTTCTTAGATTCCATATTATATCGGGAAACATCTGAAATCAGCCCTTCAAGGTCATCTCCGGAAGCAGCTGTTTCATCTTTGATATTTTTTGCACTTTTATCCACTTTTACATCGATGTTAATAGCTGGTGCGGCGAGGGTCATTTTCTGCCAGTCCCCATAAAATTTTCTTATAAATCCTGTTCGGAACAGTGCCGCGCTAATATTTACCTTGCCGTCAAATTCTTTTAAAAACTGAATTCCGATAAAGAATTTTCCCTGCACCCAGATATTATGATCATTTACATCCAGTGTATAGGTTCCGTCTTTAATCATATCTTCCGTAAGCTCCACTGTGATTTCTTCATCCAGAATATTTTGGTCGGGAAAACCGTTTTTCTCTGTATAAAGGCTGTATCTCATCAGCACAGGCTTATCTGAAGTATAGCTGGCGATATTCAGGTTGATATTTTTGATCTTGGATCTTTTGCTGGCATTAAATTCTAACGCTGTTTCACCAAGAAAATCTTCTTTTTTGAACCGGGGATTCACGGAATACAAAACACTTTTTGTTTTCGTATTGACGCCCCAGTTTTTATCAACCAGCTTTTTAACTTTAATGTTGACTTCTTTTATGTTTTTAACTTTTTCTTTTAAAAACACCTGCTGCCTATCGTTTTTTCTGAAATTCTGTACAGTTTCAGCATAAGGTTCATAGCCGGGAACCTCTATTTTTAGTTTTCTTGATGGATCAAACCCCGAAAGATCAATAGCAAAATTTCCTTTCTCATCAGAAACGGTACCGGCGTTCTCCTTTTCTATTCCTATCTTCACATAAGGAACCGGCTGATTTTCATTTATGGAAATTACAGTTCCGGAAATTACCTGTGCGTAAAAAAAATTGACTGCTAAAAGGAAGAATAAAGCATTGAGTTTTTTCATAGTATAAGTTTGATGCAAAATTCTTTATTTTCTCCCTTGAATACTCACAATGACTTATTAAATTTGATCTGTATTTAGTTAAACTTATTTTAAAATATCACCAGCCTGTGATAGAAAATGTAAAAATTACTTAAAAGGTTTTCTCTGTACCCATTCGGTTTTTGGATTAAGTGATGAAAATATTTTCCCCATGAATTGGTTTAAAAGACTATTATTATGTTTAATCAATCCGAAAATTTCAACAGGCTCCGCACCAATAGTTGACTTTATTTCCAGAGCTGTTCTCCCGAAAATTATTCTTTTAAATCTATGGCTAATTGCAAACTCTGCCATATCTAAAAGCATATTGAGATACAGCTGCTTTTCTTTTTGAATCTCTTTATCATAGCCTAAAAAATAGGTATCAACATCTTTATTATTGAGAATTAAAGTATAAAATCCTATCAGTTTTTGATCTAAAAAATATCCAAATATTTTAAAATTTCCATTTATATTTTTCTTCATGCATTCAAAATGATTTTCAGTAAGAAAAAAGGTATTGAACGGGGCATTTTCTGCTACATTCTGATAGAGAATATTCATTTCATCCTGATATTTTTGTATTTCATCCAAATCCAATTCATGCTTTTCTACATTCTCCAATTTCTTTCGGGCAGACCGGGCTCTTGTCCTGTATTTCTTAGAAAAATCGTTTAAATAATCCTCAAAAACAGTCCAGCTTTCTTTCACCTTCAATATCATATTGGGCTGAACTGAAAATCTGAAATAAGACTGATGGCTTTTGACCTGGAAATAGTTAACAAAATTGAACTGATAATCTTTATAAATAATCAAAGATGTTTTTCTGATATCTTTCTGCATTTTCTGAACCGCTTCGTCCAACAGTGAAACTACCTTTTCAAAAGTAATTTTGGCAGCATCAAAATAAAATCCGTTCTGGCCTGTCAGCATATTGTTTCCCAGGATCATTACATCTTTACTGAATTTTCGGGCAAAGAAATTCCTGATATTGCACCAAACTTCATTTTTCTGAAAGGCCGCATGGTTTTGAAAATTTAAATATTGAAATACAACACCTCCAATCAAATCATCATTGTAAAAGAATCCGGCATAATAGCATTCCATATTATCAGGTCTAGAGGATTCCAAAACATGAAAATATTCTTTGGAAAGCATAATATTCCGGTCTCCGATCACAGCATTCCACTGTAAAGGTAAATCCGAAACGCAGTTGTATATTTTTAGAGTATATGACATAAAAAAGGCCACAAATGTAGCCTTATCATTTGGAACGTTAGAATTTTATTTTTGTGTAACCCAATTAAAGCCGTCCGGCGAATACCAGCCACAGACAATTCCACCCATAATGGCGATCGTTAGGGTCCAGTATGCAGTATTAATGAAAGTATACTTCCATGATTTCCTTTCAAACATTGCATTAATTGCAGTGATGGGAAATATCAAAAATACTCCGGCTATACAACAATGCAAAGCTCCGTGACCAAAAGAACGGTAGGCCATTCCGTAATCTTTCATGAAAGCAAAAAATGAAGGTTTGGCATTCATTTCGTCTCCACCAACCATGCCTAAGGCTCCAAATTGATGTATTGTAATCATCTGCAGGAAAAAAGCGATCAGAAAAGACAGGATAAATGAAAAGACAAAGACAAATCCCATGTTTGATCCTTTCATTTTCTCTTCTGTGAGTCCCGATTCCTGCATCCAGACAGTTCCGAACATTTTTGGATGATACCAGATAAATCCCGTAATAAGTGGAACCAATGCAGCTACAGCAATAGCAAATAAGTTAATTTCCATCATAATGTTGTATTTTAATATGTATATCAAATCTACACCAAAATACAATATAAAATACACTTTACATAAATTATAATTCGTTTTAACTATAAATTAAAAAATAAATAGAATAAACTCAACTAAAAACCTAATATCACCCTGCAATTTATTTCTAATTATGAAAAATGATTTATGTTTTAAAGATTTTTATATAATGGTATTAGTAAGTTTTAAGTGTTTACATTTTCGTATTTTTGCGGCTCAATTGAATTTTTAAATCAAACCATTAAATTCCAATGAATTACGTTTCTGTAGAAAATCTTACTAAATCTTATGGCGTCAAAGTTTTGTTCGAAAATATCTCTTTCCATGTGAATGAAGGGGACAAAATAGCCATTGTCGCCAAAAACGGAAGCGGAAAATCTACCCTTCTTAAAATATTAATGGGGAAAGAAATTGCAGACAGCGGAACTGTAAATATTAATAAAGATATCCAGGTGGTTTTATTTGACCAGGAGATTGAATTTGATTCTGATCTTACGATTGACGAGTTTATGATGACTCTTGATTCTGCGCCCATTCAGGCCCTGAAAAACTACCACCAATCTCTGCTGTCTACAGATTATGATTTCATTGAAAAGGCTTTAGCTGAAATGGAAATTCATAAAGCATGGGATCTGGAGAATGATATGAAACAAATTCTGTCCCAACTGAAAATCACTGATCTGGAAGCCAAAATGGGAACCCTTTCCGGAGGACAGATCAAGCGTGTTGCTCTGGCAAAATTATTGACTGAAACAAGAGCGGAACACCGTCATACCCTTCTGATCATGGATGAGCCTACCAACCACCTTGATGTGGAAATGGTAGAATGGCTCGAAAGTTATTTAAGTAAAGCGAAAATTACCTTAATACTGGTAACCCACGACAGATATTTCTTAGACGCCGTTTGCGGAATCATCTGGGAAATGGAAGATAAAAACCTGTATTTCCACAATGGATCTTATGCAACTTATCTTGAAAACAGAATGATTCGTGAGGATAATATGAACGCAACCATCGACAAGGCCAACAATCTTTACAGAAAAGAACTGGAATGGATGCGAAGACAACCCAAAGCCAGAACTACAAAATCAAAATCCAGACAGGATGATTTTTACGAAACTGAAAAAATAGCTAAAACCGACACCAGAAAAGAATCTCTGGAACTTGATTTTGAAATGAAAAGGCTCGGAAACAAGATTCTGGAGCTCAGAAATATTTCTAAAAGTTATGGTGAAAAATTATTATTAAAAGATTTCAGTTATCAGTTTCAAAGGGGTGAAAAAGTAGGAATTGTAGGAAAAAACGGTGCCGGAAAATCTACGCTACTGAATATTATCCAGGGACTTGAACCTAAAGACTCCGGGGAAATTGAAACGGGTGAAACAATCAAATTCGGATATTTTTCGCAAAAAGGGCTTACCTATAAAGAAGATGAAAGAGTTATTGATTTTATCAAAGAAATTTCTGAAAACTTTCCTTTAGCCAATGGAAGAACAATCTCTGCATCACAGTTTTTGAGATTATTCTTATTTGATGACCAGACACAATATTCACCAATTTCGAAACTTTCCGGTGGTGAAAAAAGAAGACTGCATCTGATGTATATTCTGTATCAGAATCCTAACTTTCTGATATTTGATGAGCCTACCAACGATTTAGATCTTCCCACTTTAACTGTACTGGAAAATTTCCTGTTGAATTTTCAAGGAAGCCTGATCATTGTCTCTCACGACAGATATTTTATGGACAGAATTGTTGATCATATTTTAGCTTTTGAAGGTGACGGAAAAATCAGAGATTTTATCGGAAACTTTTCAGAATACAGGGAAGCCAAAAGCCGCGAGGATGCACTGGAAAAAAATACAGCATCCAAACCGGAGCCTGTAAAAGAAATTGTTGCAGTACCGGAAATTCAGCAACCTGCTTCTCAAAAAAGAAAAATGTCTTTTAAGGAGCAACGGGAACTGGAAACAATAGAAAAAGAAATGCCTGAGCTTGAACAGCAGCGTACCAAGATCATGGATCAGTTAAATAACGAAACGGATTATGAAAAGGTAGCCAAACTTTCTGCCGAATTAGAAGCTATTTCTGAAAAGCTTGAAGAGTATGAGATGAGATGGCTGGAGCTTCAGGAAATATAATAAGTGAGAGTGTGTGAGAGTGGGAGTGTTTGAGTGTTAAGGTAATTCTAATATCAAATACTTTTACACTCAAACACTCCTACTCTCAAACTCCTTCACCCTACAGGTGTACTATTTTCCCTTCTTTTGAACTTTCCAGGGATGCATTTATAATCTTCATATTCTGCACGACTTCTCTTCCTTGAGAAGGCAGAGCATATCCGAAAACAATATATTCATAAATCTGCTGGTAATAGTCCATATAGTTACCGGCTTCGCTGGCCGTCAGCGTCCTCTCGGTTTCTAAGTTTTCATTTATGAAATTCAAAATCCCATCTGTTCCTTTTAAAGGTTCTGTCCATTCTTTGCCATAAACCGGTATGGCTCCTGCAACCAGTTCATTTTCCTGATTATCGCTTCTTTCCTGCAGGAAACTTCCTTTTTCGCCATGGATAGCGTAGGCATAATGAGCTTCTTTAGTAAATACGGATGATTTCAGCCTTACTCTAAGATTGTTTTTATAGTAGAGCAGAATTTCAAAATAATCATTGGCATATTCGTCTCCTTTCATAACAAATACATCGGCAAAAAGCTTTTCAGGGTATCCAAAATACTGGACAGCCTGATCTACAAGATGGGAACCGAGATCATGCAGGGAACCTGAACCCGTTTGCTGCGGATCCTCTTTATGCTGTTTTCCGCTGGGTGCTGTACGAAACCTGTCGAAACGTATTTCCGCTTCTTTGATACTTCCTAATTTCCCCTCATTCAATATTTTATGAACCTGCAGAAAATCGCGGTCAAATCTTCTGTTTTGGTAAACACTCAGAAACAGTCCTTTTTCTTCCGCCAGATTCACAAGCTCTTCTGCTTCTGAAACACTAACAGTAAAGGGCTTTTCAACAATTATATTCTTTCCTGCTTCCAGCGCCATTCTCGCATATTCGTAATGGGTCTGTACAGGTGTATTGATAACCACAAGGTCAATATCTGCATTCTGAAGCATCTCTTCTACCGAACGGTAAATGGTAGCTTCCGGATATTTCTCTTTAGATTCTTCTTTGCTTCTTTCTACTATAGCTGATATAAAAAATCCCGGATGTTCTTTCAGAAACGGAGCATGAAATACTTTACCGCTCATTCCAAAGGCACACAGCCCTGTTTTTATCAATTGCATATGTCTAATTTTCAACAAATATATTCAATAATCTGCAGTTTGGAAGTCTGCAAAATGAATGGAATTTTATCATCTTTTTGAAGCATGACAAAAATCATTTTATTATTTTTATTAATTCTAAATTAGTTCTTCTTAAATCATTAATTTTGCCGCTATTTAAAACTAGTCTACATAAAAATAAAATGAATAAACAACTTGCATCTATAGGATTTTTACTGACAGCCCTATCGTTAAGTGCTCAATTGAAAAATATTGAAGCTGATACCATCAGAACCCAAACCATTGAAGACATTAATCTTCATAAGACTGGAAATCCAAACCAGGCAAGGACCTTATCCACTAAGTCTACCCTTACGGTAATGGAAAATCCTCAGGCTATCTCCATTGTAACTCATGAAATTATTGAGCAACAACAGGCAAAGCAGCTGAGCGATGTTCTTCAGAATGTAAACGGTATGTACATTACTTCATCCAGAGGAAATTCTCAGGACAGTTTTGGAGGACGTGGTTTTATTTTGGGAAATGATAATATTTTTAAAAACGGGACAAGGGTTAACAGTGGTGTTTTTCCTGAAGTAAGTGGTCTGGAAAGAGTTGAAGTACTTAAAGGAGCCAATGCTATGCTGTACGGAAATACAGCTGCAGGAGGGATCATTAATATGATCACTAAAAAGCCTAAATTTAATTTTGGCGGAAGTATAGGACTGAACGGCGGCAGCTGGAACTCTTATAAGCCAACAGTTGATATCTATGGCCCTTTATCACAAAACATTGCATTCAGAATCAATGGTGCTTATGAATACGCTGAAAGTTTCAGAGATGTTGTACAATCTGAGAAATATTACTTCAATCCTTCATTTTTATTTAATTTGAGTCCGAAATCTCAGTTAATTGTAGAAGCAGATTATCTGAAAAATAATTTTACTCCGGATTTTGGGATTGGTTCTATTACCAATGCAGACAAAAGCTACTCTATGAATAATCTACTGTCCAGAAATGCATTCCTCGGAACAGACTGGCAGTATCAAAATGTAGAACAATTATCAACCAACATCACATTCAATCATCAGTTCAACGATAGATGGTCATTGAATGCTACCGCTTCTTATCAAAATTACACTAAGGATTATTTTTCCACAGAAAGGGTACAATGGGAATATACAACCGGGGATCGATTAGTATGGAAAAGACCTTTAAACAGAACTTACAACGAACAAAATTATACTTCGTTTCAAGCTAATATCAATGGCGAATTCAACACAGGAAGAGTCAATCATAAAGTTTTAATAGGAACAGATGCTGATTATGGCATTGCTGATTCCTATACTTATTATGATCCCACTATCGCTGATCCTAAAAAGGCATTATATGGAACAGCTTATTTGTTTGGTACAAACGGAAACCCTAATGGCTTAGTTTATTTGGATGATCCATCTACATGGGCAGGTGGTAGGATGCCTACTTCGGAACATGTAGCAAAATTTGAGCGTTCAAGAATTCCCACGCAGAGAATAGGAGTATATGCTCAGGATTTCATCAGTATTTCAAAGCAGTTTAAGGTACTTGCAGGCTTGAGATGGTCTTATGTCGAAAACAAAAGCACAAGAAAAGAAAACTTTAAGGACAATACAACTCCTTATGTTCCGTTCTCAAGTTCTTCCGATATGGCTATATCGCCAAAAGCAGGTATCGTATATATGCCGAATGATAATTTATCAGTTTTCGCAACGTATACCAATTCATTCTCTAATAATGTTGGCTTAGATAGACAAGATCAAGCCCTTAAACCTACTTATATTGACCAATATGAAGTAGGGGCAAAGAAAAATCTGTGGAATAATGCCCTCGCTATTAATCTTACTCTTTACCAGATTTTATACAAAAACTATTACCAGGTTGCTTTAAATGATGCCGGACTACAAATTGATCCTAACGGACTGTTAAAAGATTTCGCAGGAAAAATGAGAAGCCGTGGTGTAGAATTGGATATCACAGGAAATCCTACAGAAAATTTATCTATTATCGGAGGGTTCTCTTATAACAATTCTGTATACCTTGACACTCCTGAACAATTTGGATATGTAGAGAAGCAGAGACTTGTAAGAACTCCTGCTACTACAGCCAATGCATCAGTATTTTATAAATTCACACGCTTTGCCAAGGGATTAAAAATAGGCGCTGGGGCTTACTATATCGGTGATCGACTTGCCGGATGGAATGATACAAAAACAGGAAGCAATAGCCTGGCTGCCAGAAATGGGGTAAGCAGAATATTTGAATTAAAAGATTACACTACCGTATCTGTATCAGTAGGCTACGAATGGAACAAATTCTCTATCCAGGGAAAAGTGGGTAACCTTTTCGATGTAGTTAATTACAACGTACATGAAAATTATTCTGTAAATCCTATTACGCCAAGAAACTATTACTTTACATTGACGTACAAACTTTAGAATTAATATTATATAATTTCATCATTCAAAGTGGAAATTGCATTTTTGCAGTTTCCGCTTTTTAAATGTAAAAATAAACATACGATATGGATAAGATTAAGGACACGAGAAGTTTTATGAGAGTTACACACCGTTACCTGGGATATTTTCTTGCGGGAATAATGGCCGTGTATGCATTGAGCGGAGTTTTACTTGTTTACAGGGATACAGATTTCCTTAAAAAAGAAAAAAAATATGATAAAACTGTCGCTGTCAATCTTTCAGAAAAAGAACTTGGAAAAGAACTGAAAATCAAAGGTCTTGAAGTAGAAAAAACAGAAGGTAATGTTCTCTATTTTAAGCAGGGAACTTACGATGCTGCTACCGGAAAGGCAAAATATTCTAAAAAAGAGCTTCCTTTTGTACTGGACAAGATGGTTAAACTTCATAAATCCCAGTCAAAAGAAACATTATCCCCTCTGAATACATTTTTCGGGATTTCTTTATTCTTTTTTGTAATCTCCAGTTTCTGGATGTTTAATCCCAAAACAAAAGCTTTCAAACGCGGCATAAAATTCACCATTGCAGGCCTTATTATTTCGGTGATTCTTTTGTGCATATAAATTATAAAATCATCAAAAAAACAACCAAATAATTCACATTTCGATTACCCGGAAATTAACATTTTTTCTGAGTTTTTATCTAAAATTAAGAAGCTTGGCACATTTCTTGTTTTTTCTTTAATCTACAAATGGTAACATTTAATTATTAAAATAATAAATTATGAAAAAACTAATTTTTGCAGGAATATTGGCAGCAACAGGTTTGACTGCAACAGCTAATGCTCAAATTCAACAAGGTAACTGGCTGGTAGGAAGCAGCCTGATATCAAGTAATTTTGGTTTAAATACTGGTGGAGGATACAATATTGGTATACAGCCAAAAGGTGCTTACTTCATTAAAGATAATGTAGCAGTGGGTGGATATGTAGATTTAGGGATCAATAAAGTTACTAATGGCAGCCCTACGGAATTTACTTATGGTGTAGGTGGTTTGGGTCGTTACTACCTGTCTCCGGGAGAAAAAGGTGTTGATAACTTGCTTCACCACGGAAGATGGTTCCTTGAAGGTAACGTAGGTATCGGAGGTAGATCAGTTGAAAATGCAGATTCTACAACCGGTTTAGACTTTGGTGCAGGTCCTGGTTATTCTTACTTCATTACGCCTAACATCGGTATTGAAGGTTTAGTAAAATACAAAGGTAGAGCAGGATTTGGTAGCGAAGGATTAAACTCCAACCTTACATTCAACCTAGGATTCAGTATTTATTTACCAACTTCAAAGGCTAAAGAAGTAGCCAATGATTTGAAATAATCACTTATAGTCACTTGAATAAAAAATGAAATCGCCCCGAAATATTTCGGGGCGATTTTCGTACAAATTAAAACTAAACTATAAAAAATCAAATAAATCATGTATTAGGTTGAGGCGTATATCTCAGATACGGCTTTATTTCTGTCACTCCTTTTGGGAATATCTTTCTGGCATCTTCTGTAGAAATGGCAGGCGGTATAATAACATCATCCCCATTTTCCCAGTTCACAGGAGTAGCTACTTTATGCGAATCAACCAGCTGAAGAGAATCCAGAACTCTTAAAATCTCATTAAAATTCCTTCCCGTAGAAGCCGGATAAGTAATGATCAGCCTTACTTTTTTATCAGGATCAATGATCAGTAAAGAACGTACAGTAGCTGTGGCTGAAGCATTCGGATGGATAAAATCATACAGTTCCGAAATTTTCCGGTCTTTATCTGCAATAATGGGAAACTGTACATCCGTATTCTGGGTTTCATTAATATCTTTAATCCAGCTTTGATGATCTTCTACCCCATCTACACTTAAAGCAATCACTTTAGTTCCTCTTTTATCAAATTCCGATTTCAGTTTTGAAGTATATCCCAGCTCTGTAGTGCATACCGGAGTATAATCTGCAGGATGTGAGAATAAAATTCCCCAAGAATCCCCTAAAAATTCATGAAATCTAATATCACCTAAAGACGTCTCTGCCTGAAAGTCCGGTGCTGTATCTCCGAGTTTGATTGACATAATATTCTGCTTTGTTAGTCTACAAATTTAGTAGACTTTTTGATACTGGCAAAATTTTTGTTGAAATTTATTTATCTTTAATAAATTTTTTTTCATGCAGAACAATGGATACAGCTACGTAGATGTTATTTACAGGGTTTTGGAAAGCTGGTATATGAGGTTTGCCGAGCTTACGCCGAAACTTATCGTCGGAATTTTAGTATTTTCTTTTTTTCTTGTTACCAGTAAATATCTAAGCTTAGGTGCTGTAAAATTATTTCACAAATTTTTCCCGAAAAGCCAAAAAGAGAGTTCTCTGGTTACTTTAATAAGCATATTCAGATTCCTGATCATGCTGATGGGGACTTTTATTGCCCTTGAAATCATGGGCTTCAGCAGTTTCCTGTGGAAGTTTATCGGAAGTTTAGGAGTAGCCGGGGTAATTGCCGGGGTGGCTTTGAAGGATCTTGTATCCAGTATTTTTTCGGGAATGTTGATCGGGATTGATAAAGCATTTAAAATAGGAGATTATATTACGATCGGAACACATTCCGGAACCGTGCAGGAAATCGGTTTTTTAACGACAAAAATCATTACGGATGACGGCAAGAAAGCTTACATTCCGAACCAGGTAATTTTCAATGCTCCTTTTTACAACATCACAGCCTCACCACAGCGCAGGATTATTTTAAATTTTGAGATTCCTGCAGATGAAGATATCAGTAAAGCCCAGAAAGGCATGCTGGATGTCATTAAAAACCTGGATGGTGTAGACAGACTGGATACTTCAGAAGTCATCTTTACCGATTTAAAACAGGGCAATTTCAATCTCCAGGCTAAATTCTGGATGAAAGTAGGCGCCAATATGGTTCAGGTAAAAAGTGAAGCCTATCTGAAGATCAAAGAACGTCTGGATACAGACAATATCCAGCTGGTAACACCTACAAGTATCAGCATTACGAATGGAGAATCCTTTCCTGTCGAAAATCAGGATCATTAAATATAAACCGCTTTTTTAAGCGGTTTTTTTATGACTTATTTTGTAAGACTATCTTTCTTATCTTTTTCTGCAACGGGATCATTCCGTATTCATTGGGAGGAAAACTGTAATAAACTGAAGCACAAAAGTCACAAAAGTTTATCCTGAAAACAATAAGATCACATAAACATAAGAAGAAAATCAAATATTTTCATAAGAACTTAAGTGCACTTTCTATGCGCAATCTATTTAACTTTAAAATAACTAAAGTGTTCCAAAAACTTTTGTGACTTTTGTGGTTAAAAAAGAAAAACCGTTCCAAAAATGAAACGGTTTTCTGTATTATTTAAAAGTTTAGGCTTATGCTAAAACTTCTTTTACTTTGTTGGCAGCTTCTTCTAAAGTAATTGCAGAATGTACAGGAAGACCTGAATCGTCAATTAATTTTTTAGCTTCTACAGCATTAGTTCCCTGTAATCTTACGATCAATGGAACAGGAAGGCTTCCCATAGCTCTGTAAGCGTCTACAACACCCTGAGCTACTCTGTCGCATCTTACGATACCTCCGAAGATGTTGATCAGGATTGCTTTTACGTTTGGATCTCTCAGGATGATTCCGAAAGCAGTCTGAACTCTCTGAGCATCAGCAGTACCTCCTACGTCAAGGAAGTTAGCAGGATTACCACCAGATAATTTGATGATATCCATTGTTGCCATTGCAAGACCTGCTCCGTTTACCATACAAGCAACGTTACCGTCAAGTTTCACGAAGTTAAGGCCAGCTTCACCAGCTTCAACATCCATTGGATCTTCTTCTCTTGTATCTCTTAATTCAGCCAGATCTTTGTGACGGAACAATGAGTTGTCATCCAAAGTTACTTTAGCATCAACAGCGATAATTTTGTTATCAGAAGTTTTCAATACAGGGTTGATTTCGAAAAGAGAAGCATCAATTCCAGTATAAGCATTGTAAAGAGATGCAATGAATTTTGTGAATTCTTTGAAAGCATTTCCTTCAAGACCTAGGTTGAAAGCAATTTTTCTAGCCTGGAATCCCTGAAGACCCAAAGCTGGATCAATGATTTCTTTGTGGATCAAATGAGGTGTTACTTCTGCAACGTGCTCAATATCCATACCACCTTCAGTAGAATATACAATCGTATTTTTACCTTCTGCTCTGTCTAAAAGAATAGAAACGTAAAATTCCTTAGTTTCAGATTCTCCAGGATAATAAACGTCTTCTGCAATCAAAACAGAGTGTACTTTTTTACCTTCAGCAGAAGTTTGTGGAGTTACCAACTGCATTCCGATGATGTTCTGTGCATTTTCTTTAAGCTTATCCATGTTTGGAGAGAACTTTACACCACCACCTTTACCACGACCCCCTGCGTGGATCTGTGCTTTTACTACCCAAGCCTGAGCTCCGGTTTCAGCAGTAAGCTTTTCTGCAGCTGCTACAGCTTCGTCTACGTTATTCGCTACGAAACCACGTTGGATAGCTACTCCATACTTTGATAAAATCTCTTTTGATTGATACTCGTGAAGATTCATATTATTTTATTATTTTATTTTAAAATTTAAAGGTTGACAAATTTACTAAAAAGACATGGAAGTTCAAGTTTATTGACTTAAAAATTAAAGCGCAGTGAACTTGATTTTTAACATGTTTAAGAAATTTGCTCTATTCTTCGGACAATTTTTCAGACTGCGAACCGATGAACGGTATTTTAGGAGCCAGGAAATATCCTGTCAGGCTGGCAAAAAGTATCGGAACGAAATAAGTAAAGCCGGTTAAGGTTCCCAGAATAATCGTGGTACTCATTGGTGTTCTTGTTACGCAGGCATTAATCGCTGCCATACAGCTTACAATAGCTAAAGTAGTATCCACTGAAGGAAACAGCTGATGAATAATCAGTCCCAAAGTGGTCCCTACAAAAAACAGCGGGATAATAAAACCTCCTCTCCATCCTGACGTTACGGTAACCGCAATGGCTATGATTTTAAAAACTAAGATGACAATCAAAAAGTTCAACGCGAAATTCCCGTTAATCAGCTCATTGATTTCATGATGACCGAAATATCTTGTGAGCGGAAAATAATAAGCGATAATTCCCAGAATAATTCCTCCCGTCAGTGTTTTTATATAAATCGGGAATGATTTGTATTCAAAAATTTTTTTGAAGAATTTTACTACAAAAATAAAGATCCATCCGAAAACGGTTGCCACCACCCCGAATAAAAAGGCGTAGATGAAATCATACACTCCTGAATAATGATAGGCCTTAAGGTCCCATGTGGCACCAATTCCCAAATGAATGATCAGAGCGAACATAACGTAACTGAAACAGCTCGCGACCAAAGCAGGAATAATAGCTTTATAATACTCTACCGCATGTTTGTGATGCAGAATTTCAAGAGAAAAAAGACTTCCTCCAAGCGGTGCTCCAAACAGGGCGGTAAAACCGGAAGCCATTCCGGCAATGCTCAAAGAACGCAACTCCTCGCCTTTCAGCCTGAAAATTTTTCCAAGCCAGGTTCCGGTAGATCCTGTTACCTGCACCAAAGGGGCTTCAGGACCGAGACTTCCACCAGATGCCACACAGAAAAGTGATGAAAGGATCATGGAAGGGTTGTTCTTGGGGTCTAATTTTCCTTTATTAAACCTGATATTATTAACGATCAGATGAATTTCTCCCGGATCACCGATGAAATGGATCACAAGTCCCGCCAGCAAACCGCAGACCGCCATGGTAGGAACAACCATCCACCCCTGGAATTCAGCTAAAAATTCTGTAAAATGTTCCAGCACAATCCAGTAACTTCCTGCAATAGCTCCTCCCACAAGACCTGTAAATGCCCACATAAAAAAAGTCCGGCTGAATACAAAAGGATTGAATCTTATGGGCTGATCCAGAAGATTTAATGTTTTTATTAACCGTCTTCTTCTATTGATTTTCATTATTAAATCCTGTTTTTAGCAAAATAAAGAATCAGCATTCCCCAGCTTAAGATCATCATCAGTCCTCCAAGCGGAGTGATAGGTCCTAAGAATTTAAGATTCATCCCAAGATAATCCTGCATGCTCAGGAAATAAATACTTACTGAAAATAAAAGTGTCCCTGCAATCATTAAAATGGAAGTCCATTTCTCAGCAGAAGTTTCAAATTTTAAGATATATCCGATGATCAGCAGGAAAAAAGCTGCATACATCTGATATCTTACTCCTGTTTCAAAACTTTCCAGTCTTTCCACAGCTAATATTTTCTTTAAAGCGTGTGCCCCGAATGCACCCAGAATTACAGAAACCATTCCGTAAACTGCTCCAAAAACTAAAGTAATTGTTTTCATTTTTATAATTCTTCTAATTCTAGATTTAAATATTTTTTTGTTTTGTAATCCTGCCAGGTTCCGGTGATCTTGTTTCCTTTTTTATTGGCCTCAATAAAAGCCCTCGGAATCCATTTTTCCAAATCTTCATCATAGTGATCATTCTCCGTGATGGAAATATGATCTCCTTTGATCTTTCCGTTCCATTCTATCAGTTTTTTATTTTTGTCATACCAATACATGGCAGAAAAAGCATTTTCTTCATGATCTGTGTAAAGACGTTTGATCAAAACCGTAATAGGATATTGATCAATCTTTCCTTTTAGCAGTTTATACTGGAAACTTGTCGCATCAGGTTTTCCAGAACCTGAAAGAAGATTTTTTGCGTATGGACTCCAGTATTTTTCGAGGTCTTTATAAGGAATTTCAATGCTGTGATCTCCCAGATCATCCAATGCTCTCATCGCATGATTGGAACATCTTCCGGCAACGAAAGTCAGTTTATCTTTTCCAAAATAAAACTCAATATATTCTAAGGTATGCTCTAAAAAACAGTCCTCATACATTCCGATCTGCTCCTGCACTTCTTCTGTAGGATTTTTATCTGCTTTTAATTCTTTAAGAAAATCATTAACCCTCTTCCTGATTTCCTGATTAATTAAATTTTCAATCGTTTTAACAGCACTGGGCAGAAATAAATCAGGACAATTAATAAAGTTTCCTGTTCTGAGGTCAAAATTAATCCATTTGGAAAAACCTTCCGGGTAAGCTCCCGAAGCCTCTCCGTCTAAAGCAATACTGAGTATATTTTTAGGCGTTTCTAATTTTTCCCAACTGTAAAAATAGAGATAATTGGCATAGGAGTTGGTCGCAGTGGCAGCCTTTTTAAAAGGGTCAGGGCCGGAATTCGGAACATATTCCAGTTCATTGACCTGCAGAAAGGTATTGATCTTATTTTCTACCAAAGGATTTTCAGGATAGGAAATCACCGGAAAAACAGTATCTTCAGATTTTGGCTGTAAATTGCTGATCTTTACATTTTTCTGTTGAGAAAAACTTAAACCAGAAATCAACAGGAAGAATACTATTCTCTTTCTCATTATTTTGAATGAATGTAGATTAAAATAAGTTTTGCCACCAATGTGGAGATCCCCAATATAATAAAGACATTGGAAAGCTTTTTGGAATTTCTGAAGCCTGGTGACGTCGTTTTCTTCAGGAAGATCCCGAAGATGATAAATAGTATAGGGAGAATAATCTGCAGCATTATTGAGCTCTTAATCTGTTAAACTCATGAATAACCTCATGGTGGCTTACCGTTTTATCTTTAAAATAGTTCACGAAATGCTGTTTTTCCTCTTCTGTAGCGCCCATTTGGTTTAGAATATTCAACAGGTGCATTTTCATATGTCCTTTCTGGATTCCGGTGGTGACCAAAGAGCGGAGAGCACCGAAATTCTGGGCAAGTCCGGAAACAGCCAGAATGCTCATCAATTCCTGCGCAGATGGTTTCCCAAGCAATGCCAAGGAGAACTTTACTAATGGGTGAAGGTTCGTAAGTCCTCCGACTACCCCTACAGAAATTGGAAGATCAATCCAGAATCTGAAAATTCCGTTGTCCGTTGTACAATGCGTCAGTGATCTGTATTGTCCGTCTCTCGCCGCATAGGCATGAGCACAGGCTTCTGTTGCCCTGAAGTCGTTCCCTGTAGCAATTACTACGGCATCTACTCCATTCATTACGCCCTTATTGTGTGTGGTTGCACGGAAAGGCTCTATTTCAGCAATGGTAACAGCCTGTTTGAATTTTCTTGCAAATTCTTCATTGGAAATGCCGCTGTCATCCTTTAAATCTTCAATTTTACATGAAACCTCAGCTCTTACGAGACAGTCCGGTGTAAAGTTGGAAAGAATATTCATCACGATCTGTAACGAGTTTTTCTCTTCCTGCGTGAAATCTTCACTTGTGGCAATTTCCTGCTTCATTGTTTTTCCGAACTGCTCAAGACACGAATTGATAAAATTTGCGCCCATGGAATCTACCGTGTCAAAGCTTGCTTTAAGCTGATAGTAATCCGGCATTTCGGAGGTTTTGTCTATTAATTTAATATCCAGGATTCCACCGCCTCGTTTTCTCATATTGGCCGTAATATCTTCTGTAGCTTCAAACAGCTTTTTCTTTAATTTAAAATTAAAGAAATGCAGAAGTTTATGAGACTCCACCTTGAATATAAAGTGGGTATGTCCTAATTTTTCATTGTTGATAATGGTTGTCTTAAAACCTCCTTTATCGATCCAGAATTTCGCAGCTTTTGAAGCTGCTGCTACTACTGAACTTTCTTCAACGGCCATTGGAAGAGCGAACAATTTTCCGTCAATTAAGAAATTCGGGGCAATTCCGTAAGGCATATAGAAATTGGAGATCGTATTTTCAGAAAACTCCTCATGAAGTTTCTGAAGATCAGCATTTTCGTTCCAGTATTGTTTTAGTATATTTTGATATTCTTCGTTTCCTTCAAGGTATTCGCTGACAAGCCAATCGATTTTTCCCTGCTTTGTAAGTTTAGAGAAGCCTTCTACCGGTTTATGATTCATAGCATAAATTTAATAGGTGTAAAGATAGTAATTTTGAAAATCTCTGTTGTTGATAACTTCTATTGAAAAAGATTGATATTTATCAATTTTGGAACTACTTTTGAACAGAATTTAGATACAAATTATAACATTCTTCTGAAAAATGAATTTTGAACGCCTGAAAGAAAAACTCGAAATCCTTGCTGATGCAGCGAAATATGACGTTTCCTGCTCCTCCAGCGGAGGAACGCGAAAGAATAAAAAAGGGGCCTTGGGAGACAGTTCCGTAAGCGGGATCTGTCATACCTATACAGAGGACGGACGCTGTGTTTCCCTGCTCAAAATTCTGCTGACCAACCATTGCATCTACGACTGTGCCTACTGCGTATCCAGAAGTTCCAATGATATTAAAAGAGCCGCCTTCACAGTGGAAGAGGTAACAGACCTTACGATTAATTTTTACCGAAGAAATTATATTGAAGGGTTATTTCTCAGCTCCGGAATCTTTAAAAATGCAGATACGACGATGGAGCGTCTGGTAAGGGTGGCAAAAAAATTACGTTTAGAAGAAAATTTTAACGGCTATATTCATTTGAAATCTATTCCGGGAGCAAGTGATGAGCTGATGCAGGAAGCCGCTCTTTATGCAGATAGGTTATCCATTAACCTTGAAATCCCTACAGAAAGCGGGTTGAAATTGTTGGCTCCTGAAAAAAACCGGCAGGATATGCTTAATCCTATGAAATATATTCAGAATGGGATTGCTCAGTATAAGGATGAAAAGAAAATCTTCAGGAAAGTTCCGAAGTTCGCTCCGGCAGGACAGTCTACACAGATGATCGTGGGAGCAACCAACGAAAACGACCTGCAGATCATCAAAGTGGCGGATCATTTTTATAAAAATTTCAATCTTAAAAGGGTTTATTATTCCGGTTATGTTCCTGTTCTGGAAGATAAAAGACTGCCTTCTCTGACTACGGAAGTTCCGATGCTTCGTGAAAACCGCCTGTATCAGTCGGATTGGCTGATGCGCTTTTATGGTTTTAAGGCGGAAGAAATCCTGGATCCAAATATGCCGTTTTTGGATCTTGAAGTTGACCCCAAATTGAGCTGGGCCTTGAGACATCTGCATCAATTCCCTGTTAATTTACAGACTGCGGACTATCAGATGATTTTAAGAATTCCGGGAATAGGCGTGAAAACTGCGCAGAAAATTGTGAGTGCAAGACGTTTTCAGGTGTTAAATATGGACCATCTGAAAAAACTGGGAGCTGCAGTCAACAGAGCAAAGTATTTCATTGACTTTAACGCCGGAAATGCTTATCTAAAATATCTAACGGATAAATATTTCAGGAAACTGCTTGTGGGTGGAAGCTCTTCTAAATTTCACAATCAGTTTTCACAGCAGCTGAGTCTGTTTTAGAAAATTGAAAAATTGAAGAATTAAAAGATTTAGAGATTTAGAAATAGGCACTGGAAGTTATCAAAAACAGTTATTTTATCGACGCATTACATCATCAGATCACATGACTACACTCCTATACGACGGCAGTTTCGACGGACTTTTTACAGCGATATTCGAGGTTTTCGAATACCGCTATAAAGAAGCGGAAATAGTGAGTAAGGAGAGGTTTCATCAGGAAAACATCTTTGCTGAAATTCATGAAGTCATTACTCAAAATGATAAAGCTGAACGGGTTTTAAACAAACTGGAACAGCATATTGGACAGTCAGGAATACATGAATTATTAAAAGTTTATTTATCAGAAGCTCCGGAATCGGAACATCTTATTTTATCCGCTGTAAAACAGTCGGTAAAACATCCTGATAAAAATATTCTGCAAAATTATGCTGACAGCGATATTTTAAAAATTTCAAAAATCTGCAAATCGGTAAGCCGGGAAAGGCACAGAATGACTGCTTTTGTGAGGTTTGAAAAAATGCAGGACGGCGTTTTCTTTGCGAAGATAGATCCGGACTTTGATGTTCTTCCGCTTATCCGTAAACATTTTAAAGACCGGTACCAGGATCAGAAATGGATGATTTATGATTTGAGAAGGAATTATGGAATTTTATACGATCTGGAAAGCTGTGATTTCTTTTATCCGGAGGAAAAACTGGATCTGCATCAGTACCAGCTGAAGTTTCATGACGATGAAAACAATTATCAAAAGCTGTGGCAACGGTATTTTATAAAGACCAATATTGTGGAAAGAAAAAATTTGAAGCTGCATGTTCAGCATGTTCCGAAAAGATACTGGAAGTATCTGACGGAAAAACGGTGATGCGGCGATTTAATACAACCATGTTTTCACAGATTGAACTGATGGCATATCTGATGAGATGCAAACGTATGTACAAATGGTGTAAAAAGTTATTTTTTATTAAGCGAAGTATGTACTCCGATATATCTATTCATATTCTTTCCAATCTTTTTCAATAAAATATTTCGGCTTTGTATAGCCTTGATGTAAATTCTTCATAAACACAAACAGCAGGATATTTTTTAAAGCCTGCAAATTTTAGAAGCTTTTAATTATATATATTCAAAACTCTTATGAACTTACTGCCATTATCTGAACTTGTTTTTGTAAATTTGTGTTCGAAATTTTTTACTAGATGAAAGAGAGTGCTGTAAAAAAAATTGCAGTTCTTACTTCAGGAGGTGACTCTCCGGGTATGAATGCAGCATTAAGAGCAGTCGTTAGAACTGCAAACTATTATAATATCGAATGCTACGGAGTAAGGGAAGGCTATAACGGACTCATCAATGATGATTTCCTGAAAATGGGCCCCCGTTCCGTAAAAAATATAATCAACCAGGGCGGAACGATTCTTAAATCCGCCAGATCTGTAGAATTCAGAACTCCTGAAGGACGTCAGAAAGCTTACGACAACTGTGTGAAACACGGTGTAGATGCATTGGTTTGCATTGGCGGAGACGGTACTTTCACCGGAGCGAAAATCTTCAACGAAGAATTCGGAATCAGAGTAATTGGCGTGCCGGGAACTATTGACAACGATATTTTCGGAACGGATAATACCATAGGCTATGATACGGCTTTAAATACCGCTATGGAAGCTATTGACAAGATTCGTGATACGGCTACTTCCCACAACAGGGTTTTCTTTGTTGAGGTAATGGGCCGTGATGCAGGTTTCATTGCTTTAAACAGCGGACTGGCTACCGGTGCTTTGGACATCCTGATTCCTGAGAAAAAAGACAGCATGGAAGATCTTTTCGCCAATTTCAGAAAAGCTGAAAAAACAGGGAAAGCATCAAGCATCGTTGTAGTGGCTGAAGGTGAAAAGCTGGGAAGTATCTATGATCTGGCCAATCAAACCAAAGAAGAATTCCCTGATTACGATATCCGTGTAACGATCCTGGGACACATCCAGAGAGGAGGCTCTCCAAGCTGTGCAGACAGGGTTCTGGCAAGCAGACTGGGCTATGGTGCCGTAGTGGGACTCATGGAAGGAAAAACAAATGTAATGGCCGGAATGCGTTCCAACGATATGGTGTACACACCGATCGAAGAAGCCATTAAAAAACATAATGAAATCAATAAAGATCTTTTACTGATTTCTGAAATTTTAGCAATCTAATTATTTTTTTATAATCTAAAACAAACTATTATGTCAACAATCAAAGTAGGTATCAACGGTTTTGGTAGAATTGGACGTCTTGTTTTCAGAGCAATGACTGAAAGAGATAACATTGAAGTAGTAGGAATCAATGACCTAATCAACGCAGAATACATGGCTTACATGTTAAAATATGATTCTGTACACGGTATCTTCCCGGGAGAAGTTTCTGTAGAAGGAAATGATCTTGTAGTAAACGGAAAAAGAATCAGAGTAACGGCTGAGAAAGATCCTAACAACCTAAAATGGAATGAGATCGGTGCAGACTATATCGTAGAATCTACAGGTCTTTTCTTATCTAAGGACTCTGCTCAGGCTCACATCAATGCCGGTGCTAAAAAAGTAATCCTTTCTGCTCCATCTAAAGATGACACGCCAATGTTCGTAATGGGTGTGAACCACAAGGAACTTACTGACGATATCAAAATTTTATCAAATGCTTCTTGTACAACCAACTGTTTAGCTCCTTTAGCTAAAGTAATCCACGATAACTTCGGGATCGTTGAGGGTCTTATGACAACGGTACACGCTACAACGGCAACTCAGAAAACTGTTGACGGTCCTTCAATGAAAGACTGGAGAGGAGGAAGAGCTGCTCTAAACAACATTATCCCTTCTTCTACAGGTGCTGCTAAAGCGGTAGGAAAAGTAATCCCTTCACTAAACGGAAAACTTACAGGTATGTCTTTCAGAGTACCAACTGTTGACGTTTCTGTAGTAGATTTAACCGTGAGAATTGAAAAGGCTGCTTCTTATGAAGAAATCTGTTCAGTAATCAAAGCTGCTTCTGAGGGTGAATTGAAAGGAATCTTGGGATACACTGAAGATGCTGTAGTTTCTCAGGACTTCGTAGGAGATAAGAGAACTTCTATCTTCGACAAAGATGCCGGTATCATGCTTTCTCCAAACTTTGTAAAACTTGTTTCATGGTATGACAACGAAATGGGTTACTCAAACAAATTGGTAGATATGCTTGTACACGCTGCTTCTTTATCATAAGTAATGAGCAATTTGCAATAAATAATGAAAACCTTCCCGTCGGGAAGGTTTTTTATTTTATGACTTTATTATTTTGCTACAAATGGATTTTTATCAAACCTAAAAGATATTCCTACAAAAGGATTCACTCTGTACTGCATTTTATTCAGATTGTCTGATGTCACAGAGCTATCAATCGTCTGGCCCACAGTATAATCTGTATTGGGACGGTTTTGCTTATGGATGGCAACACCTGCTGTCAGAATAATATTTTGACCAATTCCCAGGGCACCACCGGCAAAAACAGACAACTCTTCAAAATCAAACCCTAAACCGCCTGTAAATCCGGGAGAAAAATTTCGCTGGTTATTCATAAAGGTAAACATAATGCCAGGCGTCAGGTCCATCATTTTCCCATCTCTGTTTTCTGCTACTACATTATTTACAGAAGAGAATCTTGAACGGTTTGTAAGAAAAACAGCATTTGCTCCGAAAGAAGTTGTCCATTTCCAGTCAGATTCGCTTTTTATAATATACTTTCTTATGTTCTCCTGTCCCGTTACTCCGATATAGAGAATATACTGAGTATTACTTCTAAAAACCAGCTCTGCAATTACATCACTTTCACCAGTAACGCTTTTAGTACTGTCCTCTTGCTCCTTCTCCATTTTTAATGGTTCGTAATCAATGGCTTTCTTTCTAATGACCAGACTTTTCAACTGCGAGGATGGTATATATAATTTATAATTTCCTTTATCAACAAACATTTCCATGCTGTCGATTTCAATAGACAGATCAATAGTAATTGTTCTATGGATTGTCTTTTTCCCGTTTTCTCCTGCTTCCTTTCCTACTTCGACTTTTATTTGTGTAAAAAAAATCGAGGGAATAAAAATTGCAAAAGCAAGAATCTTTAATAAATAAGTTTTCATGGCTATTAGTTTTCTACAAAGTTTAGAAATTCATGAACACAAGTAAATTACCCGTTTGGGTGATTTTGAAATATCAAAGAGAATGTTTTGGGAGTGTATGCAAAAGAAAAAACCTCTCCAGTAAAGAGAGGCTAGTAGTTTATCATTTTCAAACAACTAAAAAAGAAAAGAGTAAACTGTTTTTATAACATTCATTAATTAACTTCGAAATGAACCTTGCATAAAAATTCAATGTTCCGGCACTTAATATTTTACCTGATTAAATAAATTATAGAAAAAATTAAATCATAAAACAAAACGGAACAAAAAAATTGAGTCGTCATGGTTATTAGTCAGTACAAAGTTTAGCATTTTATCAGTGTAAAAAAATCCCCCTTTTGTGGTATTTTGTAAGTATTTTAATTATTTTAGCTAAAACTAATGATTCATGGAAAACACAGAAAAAAAGCATCCTCTCATAGAAGTCTGGAATACATACCCCGGCGTCAGGAGAGACAGGAAAATCCTGGACAAACCTCCCATAGAGCGCATCATTGGTGAAATGTTTGCTATAGGAGAATTTTATTATTATGCTTTGAATCTTACAAACAGTACACTTTCTCACCATCATGAGAACATTCTGAAACTTCACGGTCTTCCATCATATCCTGAAAATTTAAAAGATGTTATTGATCTTACCCATCCTGATGATATAGAATTTGTGCTGAAAGCCGAACAGCTCCTTATCAACAAAATGACAGAAATCGGTCTGGAGCACCAGCTTTACATTAAGGGCAGCTATTGTTTCAGAATGAAAACAGCAGAAGGAAATTATGAGCTGTTCCACCATCAGTCCATTATCACCATGGAAGATGAAAACGGAATTCCTGTGCAGGCTATAAACATCCATACCAATATTCATCATATCACAAAAGAAAACCCTTATACCGTTCTGGTTTCCGGGATAGGTCCGAGAAATGATTTTCACCAGGTGAGGCTGGATTCCTTTTCTAAACCGGAAAATTTTTCTGAACATCTAACGAAGAGAGAAATGGAAATTCTTGCCCTCATCACCAAAGGATATTCGGGACCGGAAATAGCCCAGGCATTGATTTTGTCTGAACATACAGTTCGCACACACAGAAAAAATATTTTACGGAAAACAGATTCCAGAAACAGTAAGGAACTTGTAAAAAAAGCTTTTGAAAGAGGACTTATCTGATATCTTCAGCGTTTAATAAGGACTGACAAATCTCACCAGAAAATTTCGGTGTAAAACTTGTATTTTTATAGTAATGGAAAACATGATTATACAGCCACGTTTTAAAGATGCGCCTCACTTCAGACATTTCTGGGGAAAAGGAAACGGAAAACAGCTTATCGATTTTTCCGGAGCTGAAGTGAGCTTTAGGAACTTTGAAAAATGTTCACGCTATTTTTATCATGTGGATGAGATGGGAGATGAAGTGGTAAAAGATGTTTATTTTACTAAAAAATTTCATGAGGCCTCAAAAGAAATAGAAAATTATATCCGGAACGGAGTTTCCGAAACGGATGCCGTTCCTGAAAGCGTAAAAAAACTTTTTACCCAGACCCAGCAGATTCCGGACTGGCTTGATTACAGCCTGCTGAAAAGCGGCGCAGAGCTCTGTATGAGAGGTAACATCGATTCCCTCATCTCACTAAGAGATTACTGCCTGATTGGCGGATATGATTACGCTTATCTTAATAAACCCCTTACAGCTACAGAAGCACTGAAAAAAGGTGCTGTAAAACGTCTTTCAGAAACGCTGGACTTTTGGGTCAACGTAACACGATATGATGCACTTGAAATTCATGCAAAGGGTTATGAATTTGCTATCAAGACCCGTCTGATCCATTCTTACGCCAGACTTTCCATCAAAAAACATTACAAAGAATGGAATACTGAAAATTGGGGAGAACCGATCAATTCATGGGATATGATGGCAACGTATACAGGATTTAGTCTCGTTTTTCTTCATAGTCTTCAAAAATTGGGAAATACCTTTTCAGAAGAAGAGGAAAAGGGAATTTTTCATCTGTGGAAATATGTCGGATATTTGCTTGGAATTCCTGAGCCTCTTCTTCCCGACACTAAAAAACAGGCAACAGAATATTTTTACCTGTGGACTTCTGTACAGCCGCCATCCGATAAAGATTCTATTTTGCTGGCCCACTCTTTACTGAATGAATCGCTGGAAAACCCGATCTTAAAATTCAGATTTCAAAGGAAAAACCTCAGGTATCTGCATATTTGCTGCACATGGTTTCTTCTGGATGATGAGGTATGTAAAAGACTGCAGATTCCTGAAGTTTCCAACCGCAAACTGTTTCCTAAAACCAAAATTATCATCAACAAAATTTATGATAACCTGTTAAGCCGGGAGACAAGAATAAAAAAGGGAGACAAAGACCAGATGAAAGTACTGCAAGACTATCTTAAAATCACTAAAAATTCAAATTTTCACTAGAACCATACCGAACAGCAAGTACATTAAACGGGAAAAAATATTTTTTTATGTTTTGAATCATAAAACTCTGCATTCCATTCGTAATGAATAACATCAGTCTCAAAACATTATTATTTTTTAACGCTAAAAACAGTTTTTCATCTTAAATAATATTAGTTTTTGACGTTAAAATTCCGTAATTTTGAACAATTATTTTAACAACAGATGAGCAACATAGACGATAAGAAAAAAGCACTTGCATTAGTGCTTGACAAGCTAGATAAAACATACGGAAAAGGAACTGTAATGACATTAGGTGACAGTACGATTGATACTACCATTGAAGTTATTCCTTCCGGATCTTTGGGATTAGACATCGCTCTCGGAGTAGGTGGATATCCAAGAGGAAGAATCATTGAGATCTACGGACCTGAATCTTCCGGTAAAACAACTTTAACGCTTCATGCTATTGCAGAAGCTCAAAAAGCAGGTGGAATTGCAGCATTTATTGATGCAGAGCATGCTTTTGACAGAGGTTATGCTGGGAAATTGGGAATCGATCTTGAAAATTTAATCATTTCTCAGCCGGACAACGGTGAGCAGGCTCTGGAAATTGCTGATAACCTGATCCGTTCGGGAGCAATTGACATCGTAGTTATTGACTCTGTAGCAGCCCTTACTCCAAAAGCGGAAATTGAAGGCGAAATGGGAGATTCTAAAATGGGGCTTCATGCAAGATTAATGTCTCAGGCATTAAGAAAACTGACAGCTACGATTTCAAGAACAAAATGTACGGTAATTTTCATCAACCAGCTGAGAGAAAAGATCGGTGTGATGTTTGGAAATCCTGAAACCACTACTGGGGGTAATGCATTGAAATTCTATGCTTCTGTAAGAGTAGACATCAGAAAAGCAAGTGCACCTATTAAAAATGGCGATGAAGCTATCGGAAGCCGTGTAAAAGTGAAGATCGTGAAAAATAAAGTAGCGCCACCTTTCAAGCAGGCTGAATTCGATATTATGTATGGTGAAGGAGTTTCTAAAACAGGAGAAATTCTTGATCAGGCTGTAGAACAGGGAATTGTAAAGAAAAGCGGTTCTTGGTTCAGCTATGAAGAAACTAAGTTAGGACAAGGTCGTGATGCAGTAAAAGATGTGCTAAAAGACAATCCTGAGCTTGCTGAAGAACTGGAAAATAAGATCAAAGAAGAATTGAAAAATAAAGTGAAATAATTTTTTTCAATACATAAATTTAAGACAGCTTTCGGGCTGTCTTTTTTTGTTTGCAAATTTAGGTTTTGGCTAAAGCCAATGACTTTTATGTGTATTTGTAAGCGGGGCTAAAGCCCGCTCCTGCTGAATTTAATAAGAATATTATAATGTTTAATGCTCAATCTTCCATCCCATCTGACATTCTGTCACATTCTCTTTCATGGTATTTTTTTTGAGGCTTACCTAGAAAATTAAAAAACAAAAATTATTATGACTAAAGGAAATATTAATGTATCTGTGGAAAACATTTTCCCGCTTATTAAAAAGTTTCTTTACAGTGACCACGAAATATTCCTGAGAGAACTGATCTCCAATGCAACTGATGCTACTTTAAAATTAAAGCATCTGACAAGCATCGGAGAAGCAAAGGTTGAATACGGAAATCCTAAGATTGAAGTTAAAATCGATAAGGAACAAAAAACTTTACGTATTATCGACCAGGGAATTGGTATGACTGGTGAAGAGGTCGAAAAATATATCAACCAGGTTGCTTTTTCCGGTGCCGAAGAATTCCTGGAAAAATATAAGGATACTGCAAAAGATGCAGGAATCATCGGACATTTCGGTCTTGGTTTCTATTCTGCATTTATGGTGGCAGAAAAAGTGGAAATCCTTACAAAATCTTATAAAGAAGGTTCTGCTGTAAGATGGATCTGCGACGGAAGCCCGGAATTTACCCTTGAGGAAACCACTGACAAAACTGACAGAGGAACAGAGATTATTCTCCATATTGCAGAAGATTCTACGGAGTTTTTAGAAGAAGCTAAGATCCGTGAATTATTGTCAAAATATAATAAATTCATGCCTGTTCCGATTAAATTCGGGACCAGAACACATACCCTTCCGTTACCGGAAGATGCACCGGAAGATGCGGTTGCTGAAACCGAGGAAGTGGATAATATCATCAACAATCCAACACCGGCATGGACTATCGCTCCAAGCGAGCTGACGAACGAAGACTACATGAAGTTTTACCATGAACTGTATCCTATGCAGTTTGAGGAGCCTTTATTCAATATCCATCTGAATGTTGATTATCCTTTTAATCTTACAGGAATTTTATTCTTCCCGAAACTGAGCAATAATTTAAATATTGACAAGGATAAAATCCAATTGTATCAGAACCAGGTATTCGTAACGGATGAAGTAAAAGGGATCGTTCCGGACTTCCTTATGCTTCTGAGAGGAGTGATAGATTCTCCGGACATACCATTGAATGTTTCCCGTTCTTATCTTCAGGCTGATGGTGCTGTGAAGAAAATCTCTTCTTATATCACTAAGAAGGTTGCCGATAAAATGTCTTCCCTGATCAACGAAAACCGTGAAGACTACGAGCAAAAATGGAACGACATTAAAATAGTGATCGAATACGGAATTATCACGGAAGATAAATTTGCAGAAAAGGCAGATAAATTCACACTATATCCTACTACAGACGGAAAATATTTCCTTTGGAATGAATTAATTGAAAAAATTCAGCCTGCCCACACGGATAAAAATGGGAATACAGTAATTCTTTATGCAACGAATGCTGATGAGCAGCACAGCTATATTCAGGCAGCTAATGATAAAGGATATAGCGTTCTTTTACTGGATTCACCTGTGATCTCCCACGTCATCCAAAAACTGGAAACTTCAAAAGAGAAAATCTCATTTGCAAGAGTGGATGCGGACCACATCAATAACCTCATCAAAAAAGATGAGCCGGTTATTTCTAAATTGAATGAAACTGAAAAAGAATCTTTAAAGAAAGATGTGGAAGAGGTTGTAAAAGATGCCAAATTCACCGTACAGCTTGAAGATCTTGACAGCAATGATGCTCCGTTTACGATCACGCAGCCAGAATTTATGAGACGAATGAAGGAAATGCAGGCAACCGGAGGCGGCGGAATGTTTGGAATGGGAAGTTTTCCGGAAATGTATAATCTGGTAGTAAACTCGAACAGCGAGCTTTCAACTCAAATTTTAAAGACAGAAAATCCTGAGGAAAAGGAAACACTGATTAAATATGCTCTTGATCTGGCAAAACTTTCACAAAATCTATTGAAAGGAAAAGACCTGACAGATTTTATCCAGAGAAGTTACAAGCAGCTGGAGAAATAACAATATCAAATAAATACCAAAGACTGTTCTTATACTGAGAACAGTCTTTTTTTATGTTTTAAAACTTACAAAATAGTTTAAACTCAAAGATTGATCTACATACCGATGTCGTCATTGCGAGCAAAGCGAAGCAATCTCTTAATAATTTTTAACCTCTGAACTTTTTCTTTAATTTTTTATTTTAAAACATTAAAGCTGATTTAATCACTTTGATATTCTAAACTTTTCTGATGCTTTAGGGTAATCCCGTAGGTTCATTGTACATTTTTTCTATTTTCTGTTGTACACATTGTGCTTTTTTTCCATTTTTGTATAAAATGTAGGATATGCAAAAAGAAAAATTACGCGTTATCAGAAAACAAAAAGGCTATACTCAGCAGCAGATAGCTGATATTATTGCGACTGATGTATCCAACTACAGCAGGAAGGAAAGCGGTGATGTAAAGATCGTAAGGGATGAATGGGAGAAGATTGCCCGTTTTCTTGATGTTTCGGTAGAAGATATTTATGAGGATGAAGAAGCTAAAGTGGTAATCAATAATAACCATCCTGTGTACAATGATCAATCCTCTTCATCATCAGGAGTGATCACTCAGTTCCATAATATTTCAGCATCTATTATTCAGAACCTACAGGATTATATTGCCCTGCTGAAAGAGGAAAATGAGAAATTAAAAGAAGAATTACGAACATTAAAAGGAAGATAATAAGGTTGTAGTTTAAAATCAGTGCGTTTTTTTACGTATAAATTTTAAAAACCTTGGATACTATTGAGTATTCAAGGTTTTTTTATTGTGAAAATTTATTGCAAATCCTTTAACTACCGTCTTTTTGCAAGCAAAAATCCGCCTCTTCAAACAAAGGAATGATGATCCTGCTTCTGGCAGTTAAAATATTAGGATAGTTTTTTTTTCGGATTTCCGGCGGCTTCGCCGCCGGAAATCCGAAGTACTTTAACAGCTTAAATCTCCTCAAGCGGGTTCCAGAACAGCTTTTTGAAATCTTTTATCCTCAAATTTTCAACGGTAATCCCTTCTGCTTCCAATCTTTTTTGAAATTCGGGAACGGATAATACACCAGAGCTGGATATGACACGATGTGCCGGCACATCTTCCGGGCATCCTCCCATTGCCTTTCCTACATGACGGGAATGGTTGGGATAACCTACCGCTTTAGCTATGGCACCATAAGAGGAAACTCTTCCTTTAGGAATAAGCCTTGTAATCTCATAAATCTGCTGTTTAAAAATTTCGTCCATAATATAGCGATCTGTTTATAGTGTTGAAAAAAATAAACTTTAAACATCTTTCTGCATCATTTTTGGATTCTCAATCATTCAATGATGTCTGATTTAAAATATTAAAGATATGAAAAAATCATTTTTCCGGCTGCTGAATTCAGTCAATAAAAAGCTGCTTCCCAAGTTGAGCAATAAAGATCCGAACAAACTTAGTAAGATAGAGAAAGAAATTCTGGCCTACCGGTACTTTGTGCTGGTTAATTCTCTTGACTGAAATAGTTGGTGGCACGCACTTGAAACTATGGTATATGTCATTGCGAGCGAAGCGAAGCAATCTTATAATTAGGGAACAAAGTCTCCAAGCTTAATGCTCTTAAAAATCTTAATTCTAACCTTAATATTTCAAAACAAATATTAAAATCATTATGAGATTGCTTCGCTTCGCTCGCAATGACAGTATTATGTAATAAAAAAACGCTTCAAACTGAATTGAAGCGTTGGTATTTTTATAAGAAATTTATTCTTAATTTTCTAAGATGTAAGAGAACATCAATGGTGCACAGATGGTAGCATCACTTTCAACGATGAATTTCGGTGTCGTGATATCCAGTTTACCCCAGGTAATCTTCTCATTAGGAACGGCTCCTGAATATGAACCGTAAGACGTTGTAGAATCCGAGATCTGGCAGAAATAAGACCAGAAAGGAATGTCATGCATTTCCATATCCTGATACAACATCGGCACTACACAGATCGGGAAATCTCCTGCAATACCTCCTCCGATCTGGAAGAATCCAACTCCTTTTCCTGCTGAATTTTTGGTATACCAGTCAGCAAGGTATGTCATATATTCGATTCCCGATTTCATGGTGGTTGCGGTAAGCTCACCTTTGATGCAGTAAGAAGCGAAGATGTTCCCCATAGTAGAATCTTCCCATCCCGGAACTACAATCGGAAGGTTTTTCTCAGCAGCAGCAATCATCCATGAGTTTTCTCTTGGAATTTCGTAATACTGCTCAAGCACTCCTGAAAGGATCATTTTATACATAAATTCGTGCGGGAAATAACGCTCGCCTTTAGCTTCTGCATCTTTCCAGATCTCCACGATATGCTTTTGAAGTCTTCTGAAAGCTTCTTCTTCCGGAATACATGTATCTGTAACTCTGTTTAATCCTCTTTCCAATAGATCCCACTCATCCTGCGCTGTTAGATCTCTGTAATGCGGAACTCTTTCGTAGTGAGAGTGCGCTACAAGGTTCATCAGATCTTCTTCAAGGTTGGCTCCTGTACAAGAAATAAAATCAACTTTCCCCTGACGGATCATTTCTGCAAGGATTTTCCCCAATTCAGCAGTAGACATAGCACCTGCCAAAGTGATCATCATTTTTCCGCCATCTTTAAGATGTGCAACATACCCCTTAGATGCATCTACCAATGCAGCCGCATTGAAGTGCAGGTAATATTTCTCTATAAATTCAGAAATCGGTTTGCTCATTTTTTTAATTTTTGCAAAGATAAAACTTAAAAACGGAATGGAACATGAGTACTTAAAGAAACTCTTGCCTGAACATTCTTTTTTAACAAATGATAAACAGCTTTAGTCATAAGTCTTCTCATGAAAAAGTACAGCCGCGAAGCTGTACTTTCATCTAACAAATATAGATACGGGAATTACCCGTGACAAGATTCCACTTTTAAAATCTCAATTTTTCTTTCACCGTCTTTAAAAGGCCAGTCGATGATATCTCCTACTTTATACCCAACTGTGGCAAGCGCAATGTCCGACAGGATAGAATGCTTGTTTTTCGCTGGTTTAGCTTTCGAAGAAGCTACGAAAATATATTCGTGTTCAAAATTCTGAGTATGATCTTTGATCGTCACTTTTCTGTTAACGGTCACTACATCGGCAGGAAGCTCTCTTCTCAATACCTGTTTGGCTTTTCTCAATTCTTCAGCAAGTCTTTTTTCTTCCGGCATGCTTACTTTTTTTCTTCTGAGCGTATCTTTTATAGCATCATAAATTCCGGTAGTTACAATAATAGGATTGGACATTTTTTAATTTTTAAAATAATGGGATGCAGTCATTCCATGATCCAATGCAGGATGTGAGACCTCATCAGCCTTTTCCCTGTGGAGAACCGCAAAAAATAATATGTGAAATTTGTTGAAATCTATTCCCTGCCCAGGATCCTGACAGGGCTTAATTAATAAAGTCCTTGGAACTTTTAAGAAAAGAATCTTTATGAAGGTACAGCAACGACAGCAAAAGGCCATTAGAGCGGCAGTCTGCAGATAAAGGAATAGTTGCTGTCATATGTAGATATTAATAATACTCTAAGATAGTTAAAAATCCTGACACGCGGAAAAATCTCCTCACAAATTCCATATTTTGAACCCCGCAACCCTCACTATGAATCCCAGATCCCTAAAATTTGAATTTCCTGTTCTCCTTTTTTTCAGAAATTTTCTTTTTGGTATCCAGACGCTTTTGTTTTTGTCCTTTTGACGGTTTTGTTGCCAGTCTTTTCTTTGGAACAATTAAAGCTTTATCGACGAGTTCGATAATTTTTTCAATTGCTTTATTCTTGTTCATCAGCTGGGTTCTGCTCTCCGATACGGTAAGAAACAGATATCCTTCAGCATTGATTCTGTTTTTTAATTTAGTTTGGATCAGCTCCTTCTGATAGTCATTAAAAAATTCAGATTCAGCAACAGGCCAGAGAACCGTGACGGAAGTTTCCACCTTATTGACGTTTTGGCCTCCTGCTCCACTGCTCCGGGAAGTTTTAAAGCTGAGTTCTTTTGAGAAGTCTTTCATGTTTTTTATTTTGAGATTCAAGAAACAAGAATCAAGATAAAGAATTACAGATATTTGCTGATTTTTCTTTTTAATTCTATCCGGTTTACTTTACCGTTGGGTGTTCGTGGAATGCTTTCAATGAAAATAATTTCTTTAGGTTTATGAAAGCTTTTTTCAAATGGTATTTCGGCAATTTTTTTAATCAGATCCGCAGATTCTGATCCTTCTATAACCAATATCAGTTTCTGGCCCAAACTATCATCCTTCATTCCGATAAAAACAGCTTCATTAGGAATCTCTTTTTTCACTAAAGTTTCCAAAGCTTCAGGGAAAATTTTAGCTCCTGCGGAATTAATGACATGGTCTATTCGCCCAAGAAATTTAAACTCTCTTTCATTTCTAACCTCAACTAAATCATTAGTTTGCAGAACCTCAGCATTCACATTGGGAGCAAAAATCTTCAGACAGCCTCTTTCGTCCACACTGACAGAAACATTTTCAAAAGCTGTGAAATAATCTTCCGGTTCCGGCATTATCTGTTTAAGGGCAATATGTGAAAGGGTCTCGGACATTCCATAGGTTTCATAGATACGGATGCTCCTTAATCTTTCATTTTGGGATATTTTTTTCTTTAATGACTCTGAAACAGCAGCTCCCCCAATAATCAGGTTCTTTATCAAATGCAGTTGATCCAGTGAATTTTCCACCTGAAGCGGAGTCATGGCACAGAAATCTATTTCTTCATTCAAATATTCAAGTGGGTTTAAAGAGGGTTCGGTAACAATCAGCCTTAATTTTCTCTCAATAGAACGAACGACCATCATTTTACCGGAAATATATTCCACCGGCAAACATATTAATGCTTTGTCCCCTTTTTTCAATTCTAAAAAATTACAGGTCATCACAGCGGAATTGACCATTTTCTTTTTTTCGATTTCAAAAACTTTAGGTGTTCCTGTAGAACCCGAAGTCTGAACCTTTACAGTAGGTTCATCAGAAAACCATTCGACTAAAAAATTTTTAATTTTCTGTTCGAAATCTGTTTGAAAGGATAAATTATTAATATTGAGATTATTGAAGTCTATCAGCATGATTGAGGTAAATAAAAAGCAGTGTAAATTTAAAAAAAACTTTAAAAAATTCTTGTATCTAAACAAAAAAGCTGTAAATTTGCCTCACCAAAATAAAACAGACCTATAGTGTAACGGTAGCACTCCGGTTTTTGGTACCGTCAGTCGGGGTTCGAATCCCTGTGGGTCTACAAACCATCCTTTTTAAGGGTGGTTTTTGTTTTTTCAGTTTCCAGGCTTTTATTCTTCTTTTAAGCTCATTCCAAAATCAACTGAAATTAGGCTTAAAGTACAGCACTAAAAACAAGATCACGTAAAAATAAGACTTAATTCATTTAATTTTTTCCGGACAGTTATTTGTGTGTAAAGAAAAAAATTGTAGATTTGCACCACCAAAAATAAACAGACCTATAGTGTAACGGTAGCACTCCGGTTTTTGGTACCGTCAGTCGGGGTTCGAATCCCTGTGGGTCTACA
>NZ_JBSIBX010000015.1:0-126789 GCF_058245105.1 Chryseobacterium sp. UF-81
TTAGTAGCGGGAACCGGACTCGAACCGATGACCTTCGGGTTATGAGCCCGACGAGCTACCTACTGCTCCATCCCGCGATATTGTGAGTGCAAAGATACGGCAATTTTTTGAAAATCCTAATTTTTCTTTTAAATAAAGGACTTTTATGAAAACTATTTTATTATTTGTATCTTTGTTTTATGGCAAAAATACTGAAAATTTACCCTGATAACCCTCAGGAAAATCTTGTGAATGAGGTTATTAAAACCTTACAAAACGGCGGGCTTATTATCTATCCTTCTGACACGATCTATGCTCTGGGATGTAATATTTTTGATATAAAAGCCATGGAAAAGCTGGCCCAGCTTAAAAAAGTTAAGCTGGAAAAGTCACAGTTTTCCATTATTTGTAATGATCTGAGCCATCTTTCAGATTTTACAAGACCTATTGACACTTCAGTATTTAGATTTCTGAAAAGCCACCTTCCCGGACCATTTACTTTTATCCTGGATGCCAACAAGAGCCTTCCTTTGGCCTATAAAAATCATAAAACCATTGGTATCCGTGTTCCCGATCATCCGATTCCGCAGCTTATTGTGGAAAAATTAGGCCACCCAATAGCTTCAACCTCCATCAAGGATGATGACGAGATCATTGAATATTCTACAGATCCTGAACTGATCGCAGAAAAGTATGATCATCTGGTGGATATTGTAATCGATTCCGGATATGGTGATAATATAGCTTCTACCATCGTGGATCTTACTTCGGGAGAACCGGAAATCATCCGTCAGGGAAAGGGAATTATTTAATCAGAAGCAGTCAACCGATCATTTGGATTATGAGTTTGAACGGTAAATACGCACTGGGAATTCTTTTTACCTTTGTGCTTCTTGCTGCAGTAATGCTTTATGCATTTCCGCTTATTTACTTAATTACAGGTACAAAAGGAATTACATCCGTTAATTTTTTTTATACAAGGATTGTTCTTTGGATGGTTCTTTTTTTTGTTTTTCTATATAATTTTCTTGTAGAAAAAAATCCTTTCCTGCTACAGAAAGAAAAGAAATATCCCGTATCATTCTATACCCGGTCAGTAATCCGTTTATATTTTACCTGTCTTATAGGAACTTCCGTTATTGGTATAATTATCCAGCTTTTGACTCAGGAAGGCATAAGCAGCAAAATGGTTCAGATCTCTTCTGCTTTTAAAAATAATTATCTGCTCATGATCTTTATCTGTCTTACTGCCGGAGTGGTAGAAGAACTTCTTATGAGAGGATACATTCAGCCAAGAATTGAAAGGATATACAATAATCAATATTGCGGTATTTTTATTTCCGCCGTATTATTTGGAATTCTGCACAGCACTTATGGAACAATCGGACAGGTAGTCGTACCTTTCTTTATCGGAACCGTTTTTGCTATGTTTTATAAACAATATTCGAACATTAAAATTTTAATCATCTGTCATTTTATGTACGACTTTGTGTCTGTGATGATCATGAATTTAATTGATACTAAACATTTATCTGTACTCTAAACATTATGAAAATTATAACTTCTCCAGCGAAACTGATGAACGTTGAGAATTCAACTGACTTATTAAGATCAACCACACCAAAATTCATCGAAGAAGCTGCATTCATTCAGTCTTATTTGAAGCACAAATCTCCGAAATATCTTTCGGAATTAATGGAAATATCACCTAAGCTGGCCGATGAAAACTGGGAAAGAAACCAGAAATGGAAGGCAAAGCCAACGGCAAAGGAATCTGCTCCTGCCCTATTTGCTTTTACAGGAGAGGTTTACAGGGGACTGGATGCAAAAACCCTGGATAAAAATGCTGTTGATTATTTACAGAAAAATCACAGGATGCTTTCCGGATTGTACGGACTGCTGAAGCCTTCTGATAAAGTAATGCTATACCGGCTGGAAATGGGACGCCATTTTGAATTCGATCAATATAAAAATTTATATGAATTCTGGAGAGAAAAGATCACAGAACAGCTGAACTCCGAGATGAAAAAGGGTGAAATTCTTCTTCATCTGGCCAGCAATGAGTACGGGAAAGTGATTGACAGGAAAAAAATAAATCATAAGGTCATTGATTTTGATTTTTATGAATTAAAAGACGGAAAACTGAAAACTATTGTTGTTTATACCAAGCATGCAAGAGGTCTTATGGTAAGGTTCTGTGCGGAGACTAACGCCAAAACGCTGGATGATGTAAAGGCATTCAACTATGAAGGCTATCTGATCGATGAGGAAAAATCTACAGACACTAAACTGGTTTTCACAAGATAAATGACAATATCAGCATTCAAAAAATATTTTAAAACTGAATTTTCCGAACTTTATAACGATTCGGAAAGTGCTTTTTTATGCAGTGTTTTCATACAGAAAATTACAGGTCTTGACTCGTTTCACCAGAGAAGACTGGCGGATCAGGAACTCCTCATTGATGATGAGAAGCAGCTTATCCAGGCTGTTTCCGACTTAAAAACCGGGAGACCATACCAACAAATCCTTGGAGAAACAGAATTTTACGGAATGGTATTTTTCGTGGATGAAAATGTCCTTATTCCACGTCCCGAAACAGAGGAGCTGCTTGAAATGGCAATTCATACCCTTCAAAATTCAGAATTAAATGTTCAGGGTATAAAGATTCTGGATATCGGCACCGGAAGCGGTATAATTCCATTGGTTTTAAAAAAACATTTTCCCGAAGCGGAAATTTCATCGATTGATTTTTCTGAAAAAGCTTTGGAAACAGCAAAAAGAAATGCCGGATATCATCAGCTGGAAATCAACTTTATTCATGCAGATTATCTGAGCTTTGAATTAAAGGAAAGCTATGATATCATCATTTCCAATCCTCCTTATATCGGGATTGAAGAGGAAACTGAAATCGCTGATTCTGTCAAGGAATTTGAACCTAAAATGGCACTCTTTTCCCCGGTTCAGGATGCTTTGATCTTTTACCGGAAAATTGCAGAAGATTCAAAGCAATACCTAAAAGATAATGGTCTTCTTTTTTTAGAAATCAATCAGAAACTTGGTCCTGAAACACTGGAGTTATACACTGGTTCTTTTTCTGAGGCTCAACTGATCAAAGATTTATCTGGAAATGACCGCTTTATTGCCGGAAAAAAATAAAAAATTGAGTCATGGAAATTATCGCACACTCTGTCAATGAAATTAAAATAGCCGAAATTATTTCTGCTGACATCATTATTCAGTCTGCTCAGGACGGACTGGATCTTCTCGGAAATATTTATTATCAGGGGTTCGATAAGCTGATTATCTATGAGAAAAATCTCACCCCTGAATTCTTTGATCTGAAAACAAAAATAGCAGGAGATATTCTGCAAAAATTCTCTAATTACCGCATGAGCCTTGCTATTGTAGGGGATTTTGAAAAGTATCAAAGTAAAAGCATCAGGGATTTCATTCTCGAAAGCAATAAAACAAAACATATTAATTTCACTGAAACACTTGAAAATGCTCTGGAAAGGCTGGGAAGCTGACAAGTATCTTTGCAATCTGCTAAATCTGTGGGAATATTTTTAATGCAAAGTTTACCTAGTTGTTATTAAAGAAAGCAAAGATGTGATCAACAAGTTGATCTGATGAAGCGGGTGGATAAACAGGATTTATATATTCTAGCTATTTATATCTGTGCGTCAATTTTAGTTACTTCGTTTTTCTTTTTTAAAAAAGCAGACCGCATCTTCAACTGCCTTATCAATAGGCTGATACCTTACTTCCAGCTCTTCTGATGATTTCCGGTTGGAGTAATAATTATTGATCCTCAAAGCTTTCATATTAGGAGAACTCAGGCTGGTCTTTATCTTCAGTTTTCTCAATATGTCTCCTATTATTCCGAGTACGGCAAGCCCTGAGTTTGGTATTGGGATCATAACGGGAGCCTGTCCTGTTATGGTATTTACCTTTCCGAAAAATTCTTTGTAAGTCAGGTTTTCATTGGCCAGCAGGTATTTTTCGCCGTTTTTTCCTTTTTCAACGGCTTTTATAATTCCTTCCGCCACGTCTTCGGCATGCACAAAATTTTTTCCGCCTTTCGGGTAAAATACAAGCTTCTTTTTCCATGCCCAAAAGATAATTTTCCCTGAACTCGGCTTGCGGTCGTAGGCCCCGATCATAAAAGTAGGATTCACAATAATCACTTTTGTTTTCTTGTCCTGCTGTAAGAGGTAATTTTCTGCTTCCAATTTGCTTTGGGCATAATAGGAACGGGTAAAAGGATAGCGCTGCGGGGCCTGTTCATTTCCCAGGGCAGCAGAATTTCCATAGCCTAAAGTATTCGCCGTACTTATGAACAGGAATTTTCCTGCTCCTGCTTCTACAGCCTGAGCAAACAGATGAACCACAGCATTATAATTTATTTTTTTATAATCTTCATAATGCAGCAGTTCCTGACTGGTTTCTGCCGCAATATGGATAACGGCATCCACATCCTGCAGATGCTCTGAAATATCTGAGAACAAACCTCCTTCTATAATCCTGAGATTTTCATTTTCTTCGCCCATCCAGCTGCTTTTTTTACGCACCAGAGCAGTAACAGAATAATCATATTGTAATAATTTAATAATGGTATGGGTACCCAGAAGCCCTGTGGCTCCGGTTACAAAAACTTTCTTCATGCTTCTATTTCTTTTTTAATGGCACTGGTCATCAGAGGCAGTTTAATCCATATCGGCAGGATCTTCATGATCACCCAGCTGATGGGATTGACCATAATAACGGAATCTTTTCTGAAAAGTTGCCTGATGCAGTAAGCTGCTACCTTATTAGGATCCAGAAGGGTAAGTTTTCCTAAAATACCCTGTTTTTCAATTCTTTTACAGACATCAATGTTCGTTTTCATCGCTCCGGGATTCACAACGCTTACAAAAACATTGGTGTCTTTCAGCTCTTCATAGAGTCCTCTGGAAAACGAATGGATAAAGGTTTTGGAAGCAGGATATACCGTTTTAAACCCGATCGGTGAAAACGCAGCCATGCTGGATACATTCAGAATATAAGCTTTGGGCTGTCTTAACAGATTGGGCAGCAGCTGGTGAGTGATGAGTGAGGTTGCCGCTACGTTTACCTGTAAAATGGTATTGATATAAGACGGCGAAGCATCTACAAATTTTTTCGTACCTCCAAGCCCTGCATTATTAATCAGAATATGAATATCGAAAGACTCATTCAGCCATTCGGTAAGCTTCATGACATTTTCATTCACGGAAAGGTCTACTTCATAATAATGAGCTTTGATCTTATAGGTTTCTTCCAACCGCCGGGACAGCTCTTTTAATTGCTGACCGGGAAGGCTTACCAAAATGACATTGATATTCTTACTGGCCAGATTTTCTGCAAACGCTTTTCCCAGTCCCTGGCTTGCTCCCGTTACTACAGCATATGATTCTTTGGTGTCCATAAAACAATTTTATGCTGCAAAGCTATCGTGAAAAGTATCTTTGAATGTTCAGGGTTATCTGAGTGAACCTATTTTATAAAATAAAATCCAAACTTATAATCTATTAAAATACAATCAGTTAAATAAAAAAGAACGTTAACATTTATAAACCCGAACCATTTTTATACTCGGAAGGCGTCTGGTCGGTCAGTTTTTTAAAGGTGGTGTTGAAAGATGTTTTGGAATTGAATCCGGATTCGTAGGCGATCCCTAAAATTGACAGTTTGCTCTGAGGGTCTTTAAGAAGTTTCTTGGCATACTCAATTCTGTATTCATTTACATACTGGAAAAAGTTCTTTTTAAATCCGGTATTGATCACATAAGAGAGATGGTGTGTAGAGATAGACAGAAGTTCGGAAAGGCGGATCAGGTTGAGCTCGCTGTCCAGATAGGGCTTTTGTTTATCCATGATTTCTTCCAGCTGATTTTTGATCTTCATCAGTTCTTCATCGGAGATCAGCTTTTTCTTTACTTCTTCTGTCAGGGGATCTTCATCAATAGAAATCAGTTCATCACGCTGCTTTTCTTCCAGGGGATAAATTTCTTTCTGCTTTAAAGAATAATATCCTACAAAATAAATAACCAGCAGAAAAGCTCCGTTAATAAAAAAATTCAGGGCCGTGGAGTCATAGGATAAATTATAAACTATGTAAGCAATGTTGATAATGAAAATAATGACAGTAATGTATTCCAGCCAGTTCAGGTTGATGCCTTCTGTATTCGCAGAAAACTGCTGGATCCTTTTTTTGTGCTTCCGGATGGTAAAATATGAAAGGCCGGTGTAGAATAAGGCCTGGAAAAGAATTAAGCCTATAAAAACAAAATTAAAAACAGTATGATCATCAAATCCGCCAAAACGCTGTAACAGAATATTGATCCAAAAAATAACAGGCAGAATAAGGTATTTCAGGTCTGAAATTTTAAATTTAAATGCAGGATTGGTATAAAATAACACACTGAAATAGAACATAACGGGTGTCAGAAACTGGATCATCTGAACGGAAATAATGGAATGAACTTCTACCGGAGCATCGTTCACCAAGGTAAGAACCTCATCCAGCCAGAAACTCGACCATAAAAAAAGAAATATCCCAAACCAGAAGTTGGCCTTTCTGTTTACCAGCAACGGATTGGACAGTTTCAGTAAAGAAAGCAGGACCAATGAACCATAGATTAATACAACGATGAAACGGTTTAACTCTGATGTGTTCATTGGTCCTGATATTTTGATTAAAGGTAAATCTTTTATCCTATTCTTTTCCTGACGAATATTTCATAGCCCAGATAGATCAGCGGAAGTGACATGGCTCCTAAATAAAGAATATTACTCATAGCTTGTTGAGGATGCAGTGTAATAGAATAGACAAGTCCAAAGAATGCCCCCCCTAAATGAGCGGCATGCCCTAGATTATCCCATTGTTTAGGATTCAGCATCATATAAACAGAATATCCAAAATACAATGTTCCAAACAGCCATCCTGGTAAAAAGTTAACGCTAATCTCATTAGGAGCCATTGCAATAGAAGCAAAAATGACACCCGAAACAGCCCCTGATGCTCCGATAGCAGAGTACCATGGCTGTTTTTTATAAATCATAAGACTGAATAAATTTCCAAGGATCATTGATCCAAAATAAATAATCACAAAGCCTATATTTCCAAAAAACGACGTCACAACTCCCTGGAAGAAGTATAAAGAAAGCATATTAAAAAATAAATGCATAAAATCGGCATGCAAGAATGCTGAACTGATAAGTCTTATATATTCTTTACGGTTGGCAATTGCCCCTACATTAAATTTATATTTCTCGAATAAAGCCGTGTTATTGAACCCAAAGTAACTGATAATACAGGTTACGGCCATAATCACTAAAACAATTGTACTCATAATTTAAATTCTTAATTTTCTGGTTCACCGTTCTCAAACAGATCCCCGATGACAGTCCGGTCATCATCCACAATACCGTCTCCTGTTTCCGGCTCTTCATATACTTCCGGTTCTTCTTCTGCAGGTTCAGGAATACTGATATTGATTGTTTTTACTTTAAATTTTGTAAACTGGTTTCCAATTGCCTTTATTCCTTTTACAGCAATGAACTCATCAATAGGTATGGTTTCCGGGTCCCGGTCTTTGCCTTTATCTTTAGCAAAAATGATTTCTGCTGAAGCGCCGTCTGCTACAATAACATTTTCAATAAATGATTTCGGGTGTTCAGAAGGCATGAAGGTCTGTATATTGGCTGTATTTTCCAGCAGGAATCTTTTGATAAAATACATTTCCTTTTCTCCGTCGTAGTAAATGCAGGTCACCGGCTGTTGCGGCTTCCATTTTTCCAGCACCAGATATTCATCATCAAAACGGTTCCCCAGATCGAAAGAAACCAGCTTCACCTCGCCATTGGTATTGATCGTCAGAATTTTGTCGTCCCCTTTGAAATTCCCCAAAAGAGTTCCTCTACCATCCGCATTGAGTCTTCTTACCGTATCATCGAACCAGATTTTTCTGGGAGCCAGTGTCGAAACACCTTCTTCCTTCAAATCCACTTTTTTCACAGAATATTTGGTTACCAGATTTCCTTTGGAATCTCTTCCTTTGATGGCAAGTTCAGAGAAATCGATTTCCATTTTATTCTTCCTGATCCTCGGATTCGGTTTTAAAAGGACGGTTACTGTTTCCGCTTCTCCATTAGGGTTCGCTGAAAAATACAGGGTTTCGGAACCTTTTTTATCAGAAGCCAGCGGATAGTCTGTATTTCGGGTCACCGCCGTTACAGAAAAACGTTTCATATAGTATGGCCCGTCTCTGCCTTCACGGTAGATCATATTATAGACAGTTCTTTTATCGTTCTTCTTCCATATGGCAACATGCAGGATATCTTTTCCGACGAATGTTTTGGCGTCCACCTTTACAACCTTCATGGTGCCGTCTTTTCTGAATATGATGATATCATCAATATCCGAACAGTCAAACAGATACTGGTCTTTTTTGAGTGATGTACCAATAAATCCTTCTTCAAAATTGGCATAGAATTTTTCATTGGCCACGGCTACTTTTGTGGCATCAATAGTGTCAAAAATTCTAAGCTCCGTTTTTCTCTGCTTGTCTTTTCCGTATTTTTTCTGAATATTCAAATAATACTCAATAGCATAAGCAATCAGGTTGGCAAGGTGATGTTTTACCTGTTCTATCTTGCCCTCCAGAGCAGCTATATTTTCTTTAAATTTATCTAAATCGAATCTTGAAATCCTCTTGATCCTGATCTCGGTCAGTTTTAAAATATCCTCTTCTGTTACCGCTCTTAAAAGATGCTTGGTGTGAGGTTTTAATCCGGCATCAATAGTTTTAATTACCTCTTCCCAGGTTTTTACTTCTTCAATATCATGATAAATTCTATTCTCGATAAAGATCCTTTCCAGTGAGGAGAAATGCCAGCTTTCCTGAAGCTCATGAAGCTCAATTTCAAGTTCTTTCTTAAGCAATGAAACCGTGTGCTCCGTATTCATTTTCAGAATATCGGAAACATTCATGAACATAGGTTTATCACCTACGATCACACACGCATTCGGAGAGATGGTTACCTGGCAGTCTGTAAATGCATAGAGCGCATCTATGGTTTTGTCCGGCGAAACATCATTATGAAGATGAACAAGGATCTCTACCGTATCAGAGGTATTATCTTCAATCTTTTTGATCTTGATCTTTCCTTTTTCATTGGCCTTCAGAATAGAATCGATCAGGTCACTTGTCGTCTTAGAGAAAGGAAGCTCGGAAATCACCAGTGTATGCTTATCCGTCTGGGTAATCCTGGCTCTGGCCCTTACCTTACCGCCTCTGTGTCCGTCATTGTATTCGGAAACATCAAGATAACCGGCGGTCATAAAGTCAGGAAACAGTTCAAATTTCTTTCCTTTTAAGTGAGCAACAGAAGCATTGATAAGCTCATTGAAATTATGAGGAAGAATTTTCGTAGAAAGCCCTACACCAATCCCTTCTACTCCCTGTGCGAGCAGCAGTGGGAATTTTACAGGAAGATCAATAGGTTCATTATTTCTGCCGTCGTAGGATTTTGCCCATTCCGTAGTTTTAGGGTTAAAGACCACTTCCAGTGCGAAAGGGGTCAGCCTGGCCTCGATATATCTCGCCGCCGCCGCTGAATCTCCGGTATAGATATTCCCCCAGTTTCCCTGGGTATCTATCAGAAGTTCCTTCTGGCCAATCTGTACCATGGCATCCGTAATGGAAGCATCCCCGTGAGGATGGTATTTCATGGTATTTCCTACGATATTGGCTACTTTATTGTAACGGCCGTCCTCCAGTTCCCGCATAGAGTGCATGATTCTTCTCTGAACGGGCTTTAGCCCATCATAGACGGAAGGAATCGCTCTATCCAGAATTACATAGGAAGCATAGTCCAGAAACCAGTCTTTATAAAGTCCTGAGACTTTTTTCAAGCTCTCACCTTCGTGCGAGTTTTCTTCTGTCGTCATCTGTTTTTAATCGTTTTTCTCTTTATTAATTTTTACTACTTTATTCAGAGAGAGTTTTAAATCGTTTACTTCTTTTCCACTCAAATAAGATATTTCATATTTAAGGATGGTAGAACCACTGCTCTTACTTGAGATGGTAACATATAGTCTTTTGACAAAAAAAATACTGACGATCTCATACTTTATCAGTTTATATTTTGGAAATTCATCATGAAGAGGTCTGTCCAAAAAAGGAATGATATTTCTGTTTTTAAAATTCAGTGCTTCTCCATCACTGTCATATTCAAATATTTGTCTGCCGTTCAGGTGAAAAATCACCATTAGTATGACTGGAACAATAAGAAGAATATAACTTTCTTTTCCTACAGCATGAAACCTGTATTCATTCAACAAAAATGCTGCAATTCCAAATATGACCATCATTAACAATAATGTATGTACAAAATTGTAAACCGAAGCTTTATTACGGTTGCTGAGTCTCATTTGTGATATTTGTGTTTATTGGTTAAATTTTTTTTAGCCTGCTACTTCATCCAGGGTTTCTTTTTTATCAATATCCGGATCTTCCACCACAAGATTTTCAAGGATAAACACCTGCCTGTCCGGTGTATTTTTACCCATATAAAATTCAAGCAGCTGATCTATTGTCTGATCTTTGCCTATTACTACAGGCTCCAGACGGATATCTTTCCCGATAAAATGTTTGAACTCGTCGGGTGAAATCTCTCCAAGTCCTTTAAATCGGGTGATTTCAGGGTTTTTCCCAAGTTCGTTCAAAGCTTTTATTCTTTCCGTTTCGGTGTAGCAGTATCTTGTCTCTTTTTTATTTCTCACCCTGAATAATGGGGTCTGAAGAATATAAAGATGGCCATTTTTGATCAGATCAGGGAAAAACTGAAGGAAGAATGTAATCATCAACAGACGGATGTGCATACCATCCACATCGGCATCGGTAGAGATAATCACCTGATTGTATCGTAGATCTTCAAGGCTTTCTTCAATATTCAAAGCGGCCTGGAGAAGGTTAAATTCTTCATTTTCGTATACCACCTTTTTAGTCAGCCCGAAGCAGTTCAAAGGTTTCCCTTTCAGCGAGAATACGGCCTGGGTCTCAACGTCTCTTGATTTGGTGATAGATCCGGATGCGGAATCTCCCTCGGTAATGAAGATCTGGGTCTCCCCTTTTCTTTCATTCTTCTGGTCGTTATAATGTTGTCTGCAGTCCCGGAGTTTCTTATTGTGAAGGGATACTTTCTTGGCTCTTTCTCTTGCCAGTTTCTGGATTCCCGAAAGTTCCTTTCTTTCTCTTTCCGAAATAAGGATCTTTCTTTGGATCGCTTCGGCAATTTCAGGGTTTCTATGCAGAAAATTATCGAGTTTGCTCTTCAGAAAATCAATGATAAACGTTCTTACAGTAGGTCCGTTTGGTCCCATATCACTGGATCCCAGCTTTGTTTTGGTCTGGGATTCGAATACAGGTTCTTCTACATTGATAGAAATGGCTGCAATGATAGATTTCCTGATGTCTGAAGCATCAAAGTTTTTATTGAAAAACTCCCGGATCGTCTTTACATAAGCTTCACGGAAGGCATTAAGGTGCGTTCCTCCCTGGGTGGTATTCTGCCCGTTCACGAAAGAAAAATAGGTTTCTGTCTGTGATTTGTCGGAATGTGTAATGGCGAGCTCTATATCAGTATCTTTCAGGTGAATGATGGAGTACAGAATTTCGTTTTCCATTTCCTCTTCCAAAAGATCTTTAAGTCCGTTTTCAGAATAATAAGTTTCTCCGTTGAAAATAATTTTCAGACCGGGATTCAGGTACGCATAGTTGCGCAGCATTTTCTCTATATATTCTTTCCTGTATTTGAAATGAAGGAAGATTTCCCCATCAGGAATGAAGGATATTTCCGTTCCGTTTCGGTCTGAAGTATCTTTTTCCTCATGGTTTTCGGTAATCAGTCCCCTGGAAAATTCCGCCATCTTCATTTTTCCTTCACGGAAAGACCTTACACGGAAATATTCTGAAAGGGCATTAACAGCTTTTGTACCAACCCCATTCAATCCTACGGATTTCTTGAAGGCTTTACTGTCGTACTTACCTCCCGTATTCATTTTGGATACGGCATCTACTACTTTTCCCAGTGGAATTCCACGGCCAAAGTCACGGATGCTGACTTTACCGTCATCCACTTTTATTTCAATTCTTTTCCCTGCTTTCATTCTGAACTCATCAATAGAGTTGTCCAGAATTTCTTTAAGCAGAATGTAAATACCGTCGTCCGCAGAGGAGCCGTCTCCGAGCTTCCCGATGTACATTCCGGGGCGCAGACGGATGTGTTCCTGCCAGTCGAGGGTTCTGATATTATCTTCGGAGTAGATTGGATTTATTTCTTGTGACATATATGATTTCAGCAAACATACAAAAGTACGAAATTGTACAAAATTATCCGAATTTTTCGATTCGTTTTTTTTCAATATCCAACCTTAAATATTGTATTATTATTAATCAAATCATATATTTACCGTATTATTCAATATACAGTGAAAAAAATTATACTTTTTCATCTATTCTCTTTTATATTGTTATCCTCATTATTTTTTGCCCAGATCCCCGGAATGGTCAATTATAATGATGGGGATGGCCTGAATAATTCGTATACCTACTCAATAAGCCAGGATAAAACCGGATTAATATGGATAGGAAGCGATAACGGACTGTTCCGGTTCGACGGAAAGGAGTTTAAACATTTCAACAATAAGCAGGGCTTAAAAAATATTGAAGCTCTGTCCTGTATTCCTTTATCCAACGGAGAAATTTTTATAGCCCCTTTTCTGAATGATTTTGCCTACCTGAAAAACGGCAGGATCATCAATTCAGATTCTAACAGAGAATTGCAAAAAATGCAGTTTACCGTTAATCCCGGTTATTATGTTGACAATGAATCTCTTTACCTGTTTTCCGCTTACAATCCGGATTATATCTATCGGTACCGGAATGAAAAGGTGAGCAGGATTCCTTTAGCAATCAAGAGCAGCCTGGCAGATCCTTGTTATGCTTTCGGCCTGAACACTGTTGATCAGATGCTGTATCTGTTCCATGAAGAAAAGAAGGAAAATATTCAGGCTTATCATATCATCACAAAAAAGAAAACATCCTGCAATATTTCTATTAAGAAAAACACGGCTATATTAAGAAAAGGTGACATCTTTGTTTTCAGAAACAAAAGAACGGTAGAAGTTTATCAGCTTTACAACAAATTTTATTTCAAAAAACTTAAAAGCTATACCGCACAGGAAAATATCCACCGGCTCGTCATCGATAATAACTACCGTCTCTGGTTATGTCCTGAAGAAGGGGGAGCTCTTTATTTTAAACAGCCTTTATCTGATGACAGCAGGCTTTCCGATCCTGTCAGAATAATGGAAAACTACATCCTCAATGATATTTTTGTGGATAAAGACAACAATACATGGTTTTCTACCCGGAATAATGGCATATTTTTCATTGCTGACCAGTTCTTTAAAAATTATGTCCGTTTTCCGATCAAAAATAATTCATCAAACATAAAAGCCATTGCCAAAAGCAGCCATGGTGTTTTCCTTGGTTATAATGAAGCTAAAAGCGGCATCTATCACAAAGGGCAGATAACAGATCTTGTTTTTGAAAAAAATATTAAAATAGAGCACAAATCTATTTTTTCTGAAGGAAACACAGTAATATTCGGGCTTACAAGAAGTCTTTTTCAGTATGATATCATGACGAAAAAAAAATATTTTTTAAAGGATTACCTCTTAAAAAATATTGTGCCCTATGCTCCCGGATCTATCATATTATGCACATCAGACGGGCTTATTGCTTACAACTACAAAACAGGCACTTATACTGAAATACTCAGTAAAGAAAGGATGTACAACGCTCTTCCTTATGCCAGGGACAGCTTGTTTGCCGGGAACTTTAAGGATCTTTATAAAGTGAATACTGTTTCTAAAAAGAAAAAACTGTTTCTGAAGGGATACTATTTTACAGACCTTAAAAAGTCCGGGGACAATCTGTATATCGGGGCTAGCAATGTGAGCGGGATCATTCTTTTTGACAACTCTAAAATTCTCAGGAAAATTTCGGAAAAAAATGGGCTGATTACAGGTCAGATCAAAAAAATTGAGATAGAAAATAAAAATATATTCTGGGCAAGTACAAATTATGGGCTCAGCAGGATCGAGCTTAAGGGATCTGACATCAAAATCAATAATTTCACGCAGACAGACGGCCTGCCATCAAATTCAGTATCCGGATGTGTCATTTCCGGTGATACCATCTATGTAGCCACCTCAAAAGGATTGGGAATTCTTTCTATTAAAAATCTGATGAGCCAGAAGAAGTTCATCAACAAAAAGGTAATCATCAATTCAGTTGACATCGGTGGTAATGAAATTTTTAACATCAGACAGATGTTAACGGGCCAGACTCCGGACAATGACGTTACCTTCAATGTAAGTTTTCCGGATTTCGCTTCCCAGGGAAAGATAAGTTACCGGTACAAAATCGAGGGACTCAGTAATGACTGGCAAACGGGCACTTCCCAGAAAATTATTTTTTCTTCTCTTCCTCCGGGCAACTATACGTTTAAGATTTTCGGGATCGGCTATAATGGAAAACAGTCTTATAGCTCTACGGATATTCCATTTGAGATTCTTCCCAAATTCTGGCAGACGTGGTGGTTCAGGCTGATGATGATCAGCCTGGGGGTTGCTCTCCTGTTTATCTTTATCAACCTTTATTTTCAGAAAAAAAGGAATAAAAAGCTGGAAATGTTATATTATGAAAAAAAGATCGCCGAGCTTGAGCTGCAGGCAATCAAGGCACAGATCAATCCCCATTTCATTTATAACTGCCTCAATTCCATCCAGTTTCTTCTGTATAAAAAAGATTATAAAGAAACAGAGAATTATCTTGAAATATTTGCCCAGATGATCCGGAAAACGCTGCATTATTCTGAGAAAACATTCATGTCTATCAAAGATGAAGCAGATTATCTTTCGTTATATCTGAATATGGAAAAACTCAGGTTAAAAGATCTGTTCGACTATAAAATCAGCTTATCTGAAAATATTAACGAAAACTGGGTGCTCCCTTCCCTGCTGATCCAGCCTTTTGTGGAAAATGCCATAAAACACGGAATTGCAGGTTTAAAGGACAGAAAAGGAAACATACAGGTATCTTTTGAGCATACCGGAACATCAATATGTGTCGTCATAGAAGATAATGGTACAGGCATTAACAGCAAAAGGAAGACAAGCCCTGATTCTTTCGGGGTAAGATTATCCCAGAAAAGAATTGAAACATTCAGGCAGCTTTTTGAGACTCATATCATACTGGAAATTCATGATCTTTCTGAAAAAGAACAAAGACCGGGAACGCAGATTAAACTTTATATAAAACCTTATGAAAACCAAAATACAGGCATGCATCATTGATGATGAACAGGACGGAAGAGATTATATTGCTCTTCTGCTGGAGAATGAATTCCCCGAAATCAACACGGCATTTCAGGCATCAAGCGTAGAGGAAGCTTATATTTATCTTACTAAACATTCACCGGATATTCTTTTTCTGGATGTTCAGCTGAAAGACGGTACTGCCTTTGACCTGCTTTCAAAGTTCAGGGAAATAGATTCCCGGATCATTTTCATTACCGCATTTGAAAATTTTGCCATTCAGGCTATTAAAAACGGTGCGGCAGATTATTTACTTAAACCCATTAAAAAAATAGATTTTATCATTGCTGTCAATAAGGTGCTGGAAACGATTAAAAAAAGTAAAAGTGTTCCGGGCCTCTCTTCCAGCGAGAACAAGATCAGCCTTCCTACCCTTCAGGGTTTCAAATTAACCAACATCAGCGATATCATACGCTGTGAGGCAGATTCCAGCTATACAACCTTTTATCTTGTGGATAAAACAAAGATCATTGTTTCCAAAACGCTGCATGAATTTGAAGAACATCTTACAAAATATAATTTTTTCAGGATTCATCATAAGCATCTGATCAACCTTTTTCACCTTAAAGAATACATAAAAGGTAAAGGCGGGCAGGTAGTGATGGCGGACCATTCTGTACTGGATGTTTCTGTGCGTAAAAAGAATGATTTCCTAAACAAGATTGAAAATTTAGAATAAAAACCAAAGCCGGAACTATATTCTGTTTTGTTATCTGCCTTCCAGTTTTTCAATCATTTTTTTCAGCATTACAGGAACGATCAACTGGTGGAAGGGACGTACAGGAATGAAATACAGCATTCCCATCCGGTTGTGGTATTTCACGGTAGTTGAAATTGTTAAAGAGTTATTTTCAGTACCGCGCTGTGTATCATCATAAAAAAGAGAAACCCTGAAATCAAGGTGCCTGTCATTCTCACCCATAATAATTTCGTGATCCGTTTTATTGAGTATTTTGAAAATTCCTATCTGATCTCCCACTTCAAAATTAAAATCATCCGTTGATAATGGCTTACTGCTGCCCGTTCCGGTTTTCAGTCCGAACATTTTAACAATGCTGTTTCTGAAAGCAAACATTTTCTTTCCCCATTGAGGAGTGCTGGTGAAAAAAGTCCTCCCGATTTCTAACATGGTGATATTTTGTTTTCCATCTAATTCTCCTTTAAAACTGTCTGTATAGTCAAACAGTTTTTTTTCTCCTGATAAAACAGATCTTCGGGGAAATTCAGTTTTTTCGATCTTCATGGCAGTGGCTTTATATATCAGTCTTTATTCTAACAAATATAAGTGGTTTCCCGAAGAAAATAGGTGAGGAATATCAGTTTTCAGGGTAATAAAAACCTGATTATTGTTTTCAGTAGAATGAGAAAAACCAACACTTATCCGGAATTTAATAACACTTACTAGAAAAATACCCACACTTACCAACTCACGCTTATGGGAGTTGATAAAGCGCTTAATTTTATCCAAAATAAAACTATCAGACGAGACTGAATATCCTATCTGACAGTTACAAAAACGAACCAACCATAAAAACTATACGATATGAAACTCAGAAACATTGTCATTGTAGGAATGTCTGCAGGACTTTTCCTTTTATCAGGCTGCCGGGACAACAATGAACCGCTGGAAGAAATAACAGCAGAGAAAACTACTGCTTTAAGCAAATTCGAACCGTCCAATCTTCCTCCTGCTCCACCGGAAATCAGAGAAGAGTTTGCCCAGGACGGCATTGATATCGATAAAGTGCGGGTCGACTATTTCTCCGACGGCCAGCCGGTTGATATGATTGCTGACCTGGAAGATAAATTCCCTGTTGCTTCTCTTGTGAAGAATCCGCTCGATCAATCCGCCGTGATTACTGTAAGAACTTTTTCAACCGAGGAAAAATATCTGCAGTATGGGGATCAGAACGGCCTGAAATTCCGCGAGACCAAAGCTTTTAATGAATCCATACAGAAATATGCTGAGATTAATGGCCTTGTCCAGGTGGCTGAAGCCGGGGAACAGCTACCGGACAGCTATTATACATTTGAAAAGCAGCAGTACCAGACTTTCTTTGGCGCATCCGGTCCGGGATGGCTGCGGGTTTATGATGACATTATCCCATATGGTTCCAATAAATATGTCATGTCTCCGGTCACTCCTACTCTGGGATTCTGGTTTTTTGACAATTGGAATAATAAGATAGGATGTTATAAAAGACAGCACATTTATATGGTGGAGCATCTTTACGACAAAAAGTTTTTCAGAAAGCATTTAGTCTCTCTCTCAGGATGGGGAGGATCTACAGTTATGTTTTGGGGCATCCTGGGTTATGTTAACAATAAAGTAGAATCGATGATACTCTTTTAACAATGCAAAATAAGCAGAAGACCGTTTCACCCGAAACGGTCTTTTTTGTATCCTCATGTTTCATGATTGCAAAAAATAAATTAAATTCGGATCAGCAAAATTGATCTTCATGATACAACTTCCATTATCCAAGCTTTCAGATGTAGGAACCACCATTTTCAGCCAGATGACGCAGCTAGCCAATGAAAATGAGGCTATTAACCTTTCCCAGGGATTTCCTGATTTCATGCCGGATGCTGAACTGCTGGATCATGTCAATCATTTTATCCAAAAAGGATTCAACCAATATGCTCCTCTGGGAGGGATGATGCCTCTTAAAGAAGAGATCGCCAGAAAAATAGAAAACAGCCATAAGGCGGTTTACCACCCTGATTCTGAGATTACGGTCACTGCCGGCGGAACCCAGGCTATTTTTACAGCCATTGCCACTTTTGTTAAAAAAGAGGATGAAGTAATCATTTTTGAGCCTGCTTACGACTGTTATGAGCCTACAGTAGAGCTTTTTGGAGGAGTTGTAAAGCGTTTTGAGATGAAAGCCCCGGATTATGAAATCGACTGGACTACAGTAAGGAATCTGGTAAGTGATAAAACCAAAATGATCATCCTTAATAATCCTAATAATCCTTCCGGGAAGGTTTTAAAGGAAAATGATCTGCAGGAATTGATCAAAATTGTAAAAGACACTTCAATCCTTATCCTGAGTGATGAGGTATACGAAAATATTGTTTTTGACGGAAAGCAGCATCTGAGCATCTGCCAATACCCCGAGCTTAAAGAGAGAAGTCTGCTTGTTGCTTCGTTTGGGAAGCTTTTCCATGTCACAGGCTGGAAAACAGGCTACTGTGCCGCTCCAAAAAACCTTACCGATGAATTCAGAAAAGTGCACCAGTTCAATGTTTTCTGTGTCAATACGCCTATCCAGCTTGCTCTTGCCGAATACATGAAAAATGATGAGCATTACCTTCATCTGAATACCTTTTTTCAGGAAAAGAGAGATTTTCTAAGAAAAGGCCTTGCAGGTACATCCTTCGGAATCCTTGACTGTGAGGGAACTTATTTCCAGGCTCTTACGTATGACAAGATATCCGATAAAAATGATTTTGATTTCGCTTCGGAGCTGACGATCAATCATAAAGTGGCCAGTGTTCCTTTTTCGTCATTCTATAAAAATAAAAGGAATGACCATGTGATCCGCTTATGTTTTGCAAAAAAGCAGGAAACGTTAGAAAAAGCTATAGAAAACCTTTCCAGGCTTTAGATTTTATATAAGCGGAGACAGCAGCCTGGCCAGATGCTCAAAAAACACTTTGGTTTTTGGTCTTTTCCTCCATGATTCAAGAGAAACCTCCTCGCAGTCGTTCATATCTTCATGAAATAGTTCCTGAAGCTTTTCATTGATCTTTTCATTAAAAACCAGTGCATTGACCTCGAAATTCAGTTCCTGGCTTCTTACATCCATATTGGCGGTTCCGACACATGAAAAATTATCATCGATAATCATCGTTTTAGCGTGGATAAAGCCCTTTTTGTAAAAGAAAATCCTCACATTATTTTCGAGGAGCTCTTCATAGTAAGAATATGCTGCAGCATTCACAACCATGGAATCGCCGGATTTAGGAACCATGAGCCTTACATCGACTCCGGAAAGGCCAGCCTGTTTAATGGCATTCAGTACGGTTTCTACCGGGATAAAGTATGGGGTAACAATATATATTCTTTTTCTGGCAGAAAGTACAGCAGATGCTGTACTCAGCATAATGGAAGGCTTGGTATCCGGACCGCTGGCCGCTGTCTGAATAAGCGAATTTCCTTCCTCTTTGTCCTTATAATCAAAATAAAGCTTAGAGATTTCAGGAATTTTTTCTGTTGCGAAGGTCCAGTTACTGAGGAATAAAAACTGAAAGTAGAAAGCAGCCTCGCCTTTTATATAAAGATGAACATCCCTCCAATATTGTATGGGATTAGGATTAATATATTTATCAGAAACATTGATCCCGCCTGTAAAAACCTCTGTGCCATCTACAATAATGATCTTCCTGTGATCTCTGTAATTGACCCGGTTAGCCAGCAGCCTGAACGTAATCTTATTAACAGGAGATACCTGAATGCCTCCTTCTTTTAATCTTTTCAAAAGCTTACGCCCTATTTTCCCGCTCCCCATATCATCATAGAGGAAACGGACAATTACACCTTCTTTTGCCTTTTTGATCAGCAGGTCCGCAAGCCGGTTCCCTATTCTGTCATTATCATAGATATAATATTCCAGATGGATATGATGGACGGCTTTTTCAATAACTTCAAAAACTTTTTCAAATTTACCTTCACCATTGATCAGTATTTCTGCATGATTTCCCGGTGAAAGCGGAGAATAGGAAGCATTATAAAGAAAATTGACTGTCGTTAAAAACTGCTCTATTTCTTCTGTATGATTTTTTAATGTTTTATAATGTGTTTTCCGGATATAAGCACTTACTTCCTGATAGACCTGTTCGTTCCGTGCAATTTTAAAACTATAGAACTTATTTTTCCGGTAATTGACTCCAAATACAAAATAAATGATAATCCCTATAACCGGAAAAAAGATGATCAGCATAAGATAAGCCAGGGTTTTGCCCGTATTCTTGGTATCCATAATGATTTTACCGGCCAGAAAAATAATCCCGATAAGATAAAGAACTTCGAGTCCTACAAGAATATACGGGAATTGATCGAAAAACTCTTTTATCATACTTTGAACTTTGCAGATATTAAAGATAGGCAAAAAGATAAAAGAAACGGGATCGTTAATCTGTGTTTTTTGTTTACAAAAAAACCAGCTCATTTTCAGATCTGGTTTACTTTTTTAATTTAAAAACTATTTTGTATTAATATTTTATAAAAACATTCCGCCGGAAGCTTCTATTCTCTGTCCATTGATCCAGCCTGCATCTTCGGTACACAAGAATGCCACGACCCCTCCGATATCATCAGGAAGTCCGGCTCTACCTAATGCCGTAATATTTGAAATCATTGAATTCACATTCTGGTCGTCTCTTGTTCTTCCCCCTCCAAAATCTGTTTCAATCGCTCCCGGTGCTATAACATTTGCTTTGATCTTACGGGGTCCAAGTTCTTTTGCCATATATTTCGTCAGCATTTCCACTCCGGCTTTCATGGAACCGTAAACAGAAGATCCCGGCAGAGCAAATCTTGCCAGCCCTGATGAAATATTAATAATTCCTCCCCCGTCATTGATGAAAGGAAGCAGTTTCTGGGTCAGAAAGAAAACTCCTTTAAAATGAACATTGACAATATCGTCAAGCTGTTCTTCCGTAGTTTCAGTGATCGGAGAATATAAAGCTGTTCCCGCATTATTGATCAGGAAATCGATGTTTGGGCTGCCTGTTTCAGTTTTCAGATGATCTGTTATATTTTTTACAAATGCATCAAAGCTTTTTACATCTCTTGTATCCAGCTGGTAAGCAGCAGCGTTCTGGCCCATTGCTTTTATTTCGTTGATCACAGCATCGGCTTCTTCACTGCTGTTCTTATAAGTAATAATAACATCTAATCCTTTTTGGGCGATCTTAAGGGCAGCATTTTTTCCCAGCCCGCGGCTTCCACCTGTGATCAATGCGATTTTTGTTTTTGTATTCATCTTTATATTGTTTGATTGATTATTTAATGATACAAAGTTGGAAAATTCTGCACAAGAAACATTTGCCTGAATCAATCTGAAATTTGCAAAATTCAAATCACGAGCGGAATTCCATCGGGGTAAATGAAGTCTTTCTTTTGAAAAAATTGGAAAAATGGGCTATTTCTTCAAAACCCAACGCATAGGAAATCTCAGAAACGTTCCATTTGGTTTGCCTTAAAAGGATTTTAGCTTCCTGAATCATACGGTCGGCAATCAATTCGGTGGTTGTCTTTCCGGTTCTTTCTTTTAATTTTTTATTTAAATAATTCACATGAACCGCTAATCTGTCAGCATAGTCTTTTGCCGTTTTCAGCTGTAATCTCTGGTCTGCAGATTCTATCGGGAACTGTCTTTCCAAAAGCTCTATAAATAATGAAACCACACGTAATGAGGCATCATTTGAAGCGGAAAGTTTTGCGGCTGGCTGCAGCTTCTGTCCGTAATGGATCAATTCCAGCACATAGTTCCTGATTAAATCGTATTTGAAAATATAGTCGGAGGCGATTTCCGTTTTTATCTTCGCAAACAGAATTTGTATTTCGTCCGCCAGCTCATCATCAATCTCAAACAACGGAATATTTCCCGGCTGAAAAATCGGCAGGTCTTCCAATGAAAACCGGGATTGCGCTTTGATGAAGAAATCCTCTGTAAATACACAGAAGCTTCCCGACTGGTCAGGGTCTTCCGGTACCCAGTGATACGGGACTTTTGGGGTAGCAAATAATAAAGCGTTCTTTTTGATGGCTATAATTTTGTCCGCATATTCTGCCCTGTTCCGTCCTCTGATGAGGCTTATTTTGTAATATTTTCTCCTGTTGTAAGGCATTTCTGAAGTGGTCTTCACCCTTTCAATAGTCTGCCTGATATCGAATACGTTAAAATGCCCGATATCTTTGTGAAGTCCTTTCGGAAAAATACTTTCAAGATCTTTTCCCAGCTTGGCGGCCATCTCTTTATAGAAATCTTCAAGGGATGAATGCGTGATCTTTTCCATAACCGACTGTTTGTAAAATTCAAATATACAAACTTAGCGGGATTTGAAAATGAAAAAATATTTTACTTTTTTCTTCATGAAGTGATATACATATACCTATTTTTCTTATCTTAGTTTTCAAACTAACTCACTAAAAATCAAAACAATGAAAAATCAAGATTTACAGAAAGGAAAAAAACTGAACAAAAAGCAGTTAAGAAGTATTACCGGCGGATTAATGGACTGTATTGATCCTATGACCGGAGCCTGCAGTAAAATATCAATAGGCTGTGCACAGCTGCAATGCAGACCTGGAATTGAGCCTTAATCAACAAATTAAAAAGAACCACTCTGCATAAGGGTGGTTTTTTACTATTAACAGAAAATGAAAAAACGCTTCAGAAATGATCTCCGAAGCGTTTTCAATTATAACTAACTTTAATATATTCTTATACGTTGAATCTAAAGTGCATGATGTCACCATCCTGAACGATATATTCTTTACCTTCAACAGAAAGTTTTCCGGCTTCTTTAATTTTTACTTCTGAACCATAAGTGATATAATCATTATACTTGATTACTTCTGCACGGATGAAGCCTTTTTCGAAGTCAGTGTGGATTACTCCGGCAGCCTGTGGAGCTGTCCATCCCTGTCCTATTGTCCATGCTCTTACTTCTTTCACACCTGCGGTAAAATAAGTCTGAAGTTTCAATAAATCGTAAGCTTTTCTGATCAGACGGTTGACTCCCGGTTCTTCAAGCCCTAATTCTTCAAGGAAAATCTCTCTTTCTTCAAATGTTTCCAGTTCGTTGATATCTGCCTCAATCTGTGCTGCCAGAACAACAGTCTCAGCTCCCTCGTTTTTAGCCATCGCATCGATCTTTTCTATCCATTCGTTACCGTTTTTGATAGAATTTTCGTCTACGTTACAAACATATAATACAGGCTTTTTGGTCAAAAGCTGGATATCGTCGATAATGGGCTGTGTTAAATCATTAACCGGAAACTCTCTTGCATTTTTCCCGTCCTCGATGAACTTTTCCAGGTTCTGAAGCGTTTCATATACCAGGATATCATCTTTTTTTCCGGATTTGATGAATTTTTTAGCCTTTTCAACAGCTTTTCCTACTGTTTCAAGATCTTTAAGCTGTAATTCGATATCGATAATTTCTTTATCTCTCATCGGGTCTACAGAACCTTCAACGTGGATAATGTTACCGTTATCAAAACATCTTAAAACATGGATAATGGCTTCACACTCGCGGATATTGGCAAGAAACTGGTTTCCCAGTCCTTCTCCTTTGCTGGCTCCTTTTACAAGCCCTGCAATGTCAACAATTTCAACTACAGCCGGCAATACTCTCTCCGGATTAACTATTTTTTCAAGTTCAAAAAGTCTCTGATCCGGTACAGATACCGTACCGAGATTCGGCTCTATCGTACAGAAAGGATAGTTTGCAGATTGAGCTTTAGCATTGCTTAAGCAGTTAAAGAGAGTTGATTTGCCTACATTCGGAAGGCCTACAATTCCACATTTCATATTGTAAAATTCAAAGTTTAATATTCAATAAGTTCAGGCTGGAAGTCTGATGTTTAAATCCATATTCCGACCACTTAACTTTCAGCCTGCAAAGATAGTGAATTTAAAAGGAGTTTCATAATAAAAAAATCTGCCGGGTTTCAGGCAGATTTTTCAATAATTTTAGTCCATCAATTGGTTTTTTATGGATTGTTTCCTGTGGCTTCCTGGGCCAAAGGCACATCATTCGGTGTTTCCTGCAATGTTTTATCTAAAGTAAATAAAGACTCATCCGTAGCACGGTCACCGCCTGCAATTTTCAATTTATCAATCAGGTTGGCAGCCAATGTTTCTTCTTCTATCTGCTCCTGTACAAACCATTGCATAAAATTCCATGTAGCCCAATCTTTTTCTTCCAACGCAAGATCTACAATTCTGTAAATTGCTGTAGTATTGTCAACTTCATGTTTAAAGACTCCGTCAAAACAGGCTGTTAAAGATTCCGGATCGGCAGGCGGAGCCGGAATGGCATCTACTTTCGGTTTCCCTCCCCTGTTCAGCACATATTCCATAAACTTGATAGAATGATTTCTTTCTTCCTGCGCATGTCTGTAGAGGAAATTGGCAATTCCCTGATATCCTTTATCATCTGCCCAGATCCCGTAAGACAGAAAAACGTGTGATGCATGAATTTCTTTGTTCATCTGATCACTCAATGCTTTTTCAATGGTCGGGGAAAGTCTGTTGGTATTCATAATAATATATTTTTGGTAATTATCATCTAATAATGCAAAAATGGTTCCGATAGGGTTATATTTTAGAGTTATTAATTTAAATCCTGTTTACAATCGCCTGAATGACATTAATTTAAACAAATAATTTATAGTTATTCTAAAATAATTATTAATAAAAAACTACCGGCTTCAGAATTAAGAAAAAAAACAGGCTCATTTTAAATACAATTTTTTAAATAATAAGAGCCCATGTTTATATACCGATACATAATTAAATAATCATAAAATTTGATTTTAATTCTCTGTTTATCGCATATCTTTGCTTATAAGTCAACAATAACAACTCAAAGCACTGTATCGATGAAAAAGCTCTACATAGTAAGAACCAATCTCAAAAACAAGTATAACTTTCATCGGATAAGGAAAAGATTTATTACGTTTCTGTTTTTAATAAGTGCTACCCTTATATTCCCGCAAACACAAAAAGAAATTGAAATTTATAAAAGTAAATTCTTTCTGTATCCCAATATTGGTACAGACAGTGCACTGATTTACACCAACAAAGTCTTTGCTTCAAAAAAAGACATAGATTTAGCATTTTCTTATACGGCAAAAAGACATTTACTGACTATAACAGGTAAAAATAATAATGATGATGAGTATATTTCAAAAATAAATTTCTATTTAAAAAAAGTTCCGGAAATACAGCAAAACTATACTGATCTGTCTAATATCTATAATATTCTGGGAATTACCGCTAAAGCAAATGAACAATATGACAAAGCGCTAAAAGAATTTCTAAAGGCTGATTATTTTGCCCGGAAAAATAATGATATAAAGCAAGCTATAAAAATTAAAGGAAATATTGCCAGCATAAAGCTTGAACTGAAGCAAACCGATGAAGGTATTGCAGATCTGCAAGAAGTTCTTTCCCTGATGGATAAGAATAAAAATTTATATCCAAAAGAGAATTTCGAAATAATATATAACAATAATATTTCCAACCTGGGACATTTGTATTCGGATAAATTTATCTCGGATCATACAAAAAACAAAATTTATTTCGATCGTGCATTAACAGAGTTCAACAGGGTTTTAAAAACATCGAAAAACAAAATATTAATTGCAGAGACTTATCTAAGATTGGGAACATTGTATGTGTATAAAAATAACAGACTTAAGAGTTCGGACTACTATCACGAAAGCTTGAGGATTTTTGACAGCCTGCAACTCAGAAATAAAGCTTTGAATGTCCGGTACAATATTGCTGTTAATGATTATGAATTAAATAAAATCCAGAATTCTAAAAAGCAATTTATAAGACTTTCCAAATTATATGAAAAGGATTCCATAATAAATTCGGATTATATTTTTGTCCAGGATTATTTATCCAAGATTTATCTGAATGAGAAAAATATAGATTCTGCAACCTATTATTCTGATCTTTTTGTCAGTTTATATGAAAGAAACTCTGAAAAAGAGAAACAAAATATAACTCAGCTTTATAAGAATCTCAACAAAAAAGATCTGGAAGCTGAAATAGACAAAATAAAAAAACAAAATAGCGGAACATTAACTACCTGGCTGTTAGTAACTTTTATTTTAGGTTTTATTATTATCGGTGTCATTTCTTATTCTGTTTTTCAGTTCAGAAAAAAGAAAAATCTGGAAAGGCAATTGGATGATCTGGTACAAAAAGTAAAAGCAGATAAAGACCAACCAACCCTTAATGATAAAGAGAAAAATCTTTATACAATAAGTAATGAAAAAGAAGCTGAGATTATTGAAAAACTGCTCTTACTGGAAAAAAAGGAACATTATTTAAAACCTGAATTCAGCCAGGCTTATGTCGCAAAAAAACTGGGTACAAATACGGCTTATCTGTCTCAGGCCATTAATAATTACATGAAGAAAACTTTCAGTGAATATTCTAATGAACTGCGAATACATTATATTTTGAAAGAATTATCCGAAAATAAAAAAATAAGAGGATACACTACTCAGGCATTAGCTGAAATGATAGGCTATAAGAATGGGAATTCTTTCGCAAGATCTTTTAAAGAAAAAACGGGAGTTACCCCGTTTCAGTATATTGATAAATTAAATCAGGAAGAGTAAACTTTAATGACCATATTATACATTAGATAGAACTTTCCGGTCTTATATTTTGTCTACAGTAAACAGCTCCATCTGTAGTATCACAATTATTGGCAATCCATTCAACACAGGTTTCATAATTGTTTAAAGGAGCACCTCCCATACAGTCCCAAGGGCTGTCACTGGCAGTTCCTGAATTATTGCGGGGAGGTTTAGTATCTCCAGCAAATATATTTACTAATTCCTTTCTGGACAGAACCGTACCCTTAAATTTCATTTTTAAATTCATAATCTATATTTTTTGTAAGACAAATTTATTGATATAAAACCGGTTAATACTACCGATTCTGACACTTTGCATCAAAAACCGCTCATTAAGACACAATTTATTAATAATCAATAAATTAAACACGAATAAGGATAGCATATTTTATAAAATATATGGCTATATTTTATAAAATATAGCCTCTTCTTGTTTTTTTTCACATTAATAAAGATAAAATTTGTCAGATATTCCTTGCAAGAAATAGTAAAGACAAAATCTTAATGGTCTATAAATAATTGAGAATTACTATTAACTAAAAAAATCATTAAAATGAAAAATTTAAAAAATGTAAAAGGTCTGAAAGTACTTACACGCAATGATCAAAAATCAATTAGCGGAGGATTACATCGAGCTATAGCCTGTAAATGGGATTATGAATGTGAAAACGGTTGTTATTCATATCAAGGATGTGGGGAACAATGTGCAGTATGTAATGGGCCTATAAATAATGGTCCTGATTACAATCCTCAATAACAATTTTGAGATAATATCTTAAAAAACAGAGAAAATAAAATTTCTCCGTCTTTAATTCTTAACAAAAAAACGGCGGAATCCGAAAAGCTAACAGAGTAGGAAAATACTAAAGTTAATACAATGAAAAATCTAAAAAATATAACAAGTCTGAAAGCACTTACCCGCAATGACCAAAAATCAATTAACGGAGGATTATTTCAGCTGCCAAAATGTTTTCCTGAAGCAAGCTGTCAATATGGATGTTCTTCAACTTCCGGATGTAGTGTTGGCGATTGCTCAAGTTGTAAAAAGTCTTTTAATGACATTTAAAACCCTTTAATATATGATGTAAAGTAAAAGTAAAATTAGAAAGGCAGAGAAACTTTTGTTTCTCTGTTCTTTATTAAACGAAAAAATTTGGGTTTAAACCGTAGTATATAAAATTAGTATATAAATAATAAAATCATTAAAAATGAAAAATTTAAAAAATTTAACAGGTGTTAAAATACTTGCAAAAAATGACCAAAAGTCAATCAGTGGCGGTTACAATAATGGAGTTAAAGGAGCTGCATGTTATTCTGAAGGAGTTGTTTGTCCCGAAACCGATCCAACTCCATGTTGCAGTGGCAATTGCTTAACAAATGCCGGTAATGTTAGATATTGTGGGTAACTACAACTGTAATTAGAAAACCCCACAGTTCTTTAAAACTACAGACAATATCAAAAGCGGAATCCGAAAAGCTGACAGAGTAGGGAAATACCAAAAGTTATTACAATGAAAAATATAAATAAACTTAGCAGAAATCAATTGAAAACTATTAATGGTGGTTTCGCATGTATAATGGGTGATTATTGCCCTGGAACTTCCATATGCTGCAAGTCCATGGGAATATGCAGATCACCACAGCAAATTTGCCTGTAGTATAAATTGATACATCAGTAAAATATAAAAACATAAAAAAATTATACCAATGAAAAATTTAAAAAAATTAAGAAATGTTCAGGTGCTAAACAAAGAAAGCCAACTGAAAGTAACCGGAGGTTGGAATTGCCAGCCGCAAGATAATAGTTATTGCAATACAACGTGTATAGGCAATGGTTTTTTTAGTGTTAAATACTGCCAGTGCATATGTGATGACCTTACTCCGTAACAAAGTAAACAGAAAAATAATAATGTAGCCAATTCCAAAAATCCGGAATTGGTTATTTTCCATCAAGAAAAGAGGATATGATAAAATTAGCAGAAAAATATATACACGATAATAATTATTTTCCAAACCATGAGGAATTTAATGATTATTATCTTTCCCATCCGGACTACCCGAGTTTATATGCAGTAACAGATACTCTGACCTTTTTCGGGATTGAAAATATCGCTGCAAGAGTTCCGATAGATCAATTTGAGCATCTCCCGGATAAATTCCTGACCCTCTTCAATACCGGAAAAACAAATGAGTTTATATATATAACTTCTAAAAACGATGCTTCGGTCTCTTACCTTACCGAAGAAAATAAAGAAACAACAATTACCAAAAACCAGTTTCTTTCTAACTGGAAAGAAATTACTGTAGCTGTTGATGAGAATGAAAATCCGGTTGACAATAGAGTTGCAGGACAAAACAAATTACAGTGGAGTCTTGTCCTTTTTATAGGTTTAGCATTAATTATTTTTTCAAACATTTTCATGGGTTGGCTTTGGGATACTTTGGCATATTCTGTTCTGTCGCTTATTGGCCTGGGATTAAGCATTCTTATTCTCCAGGAAAATTTTGGACTAAGCAATGAAATTACTTCAAAAATATGTGGCGCAACCCAAACGGATAAAGGAGCATGCCAAAGCGTTCTATCATCAGAAGGGGCTAAAATATATAACAGTTATACACTTTCCGATGCCTGCTTCATATTATTCGGAACATTGGTCGTGTTAAACATTTTTAGCAGTGGTAATACATTATATTTTCAGATCATCAGTATTTTCTTTATTCCAGTTATTCTTTACTCCATATGGTATCAAAAGATCCGAGTAAAAAAATGGTGTCCGCTATGTTTGGGAATATCCATTATTTTAACAGGCATCATTATCATTTCACTTGTAAATTATGATCTAAGTAATATTAAAGAAGTATTTATTTCTGTTGTACACTTTATGATATCATTCGGATTAATGGCTGTAGTCTGGATGAATCTGAAACCTATAATCAATGGATATTTTGAGCTAAAAAAAACAGACATAATTCATAAAAGATTCAAACGCAATACAAATGTCTTTAAGGCATTATCAGGTACTACACAAAAATTCTCCCTGAAAACATTACAGCTATTACAAAAAATAGAATTAGGCAACCCCGAAGCAAAGACAGAACTGAGACTGTTTTTAAGTCCGTCCTGCGGACACTGTCATAAAGCTTTTGAAGACAGTTATAACTTATTGCTGACATTTTCTGATAAATTCAAATTATCCATATATTTTAATGTAAATATTGAAAATAGCCGGAACTCTTATTCAAAAATCTGCGAAATCATTGCACAAACGTATCTTTTGGAGGGCGGAGAAAGGGCCATAGAATTACTGAAAGACTGGCATATAAATAAATTGCCTTTAGATAGTTTTGAAAAGAAACATATTGCTGAGATCTCCGAACAGGCAAAAGCAATGATTCTGTCACATTTCAATTGGTGTAAAGAGAATGAATTAAATTATACTCCTGTAAAAATTTTCCAGGAAACATTAATGCCGAATGAATACAGTATAAATGATTTAAAGTATTTTATAAATGAATTGAATGAAAAAAATCTGCATCATTCAATTGCAGATTAGCCTGAGCGGCATAAGAAATGCAAGAGGATAATGGCTTGGAACCTGAAAGAAGAGGCTAGAAATTAAAATTAATCACTTCCCTCTTCCATTCTAGTTCCTTACCCAATTCAGGTTATTTTATCTTTTTAGCCATATAATCACTTTCATTTCCAAGCCTGTCTACCGCTTTTATGGCCACTGCATTCAGTTTTCTGCCGCCTTTCGATTTTGGTATATCTCTGGAAAGAGTATCCAATGTAAGGATTTCTGTTTCCCAAACTCCGTTGTATTGGGTGAAAAGCACCCACTGGAAGACATTTCCGATATTTTTGGCACTCCAGTTCGTTTGTACAAAACTTCCGTTGTCAGTTATGAATAAAGTCGGAGTCTGTAATGGAACTGCTTTTATCCATGGTGTTTTCGGAACTAATGCTTTTTCGCTGTAAGGTCCGTTTTTCAGTGTAGGAAGCATGCCTGCATTTTTTGTTAATCCGGCAATGCTCCAATGTATTTCTCCGGCATCGTTCTTTAGAATCTGTCGTGAGATTTCAATCTGGTTCTTAATTTCTGCAGGGCGGTCTGATACTTTGATCTCAACGGTATTAAGGCCCGGCCAAAGATGGCGGTTCATTGTATTTTCGGATTTCCACCAGTTTAATAATGCTTCAAAGCCCTGACCTTTGGCATCGATCGGCCAATACAGCTGCGGAGAGAAATAATCCACCCAGCCTTTATTCAGCCATAATTTGGCATCAGCATATAGTTCGTCATATTGAGAAGAACCTACAATTCCCGCAGGATATCCGGGTTTCCAGATTCCAAACGGACTGATCCCGAATCTTACATAATCTTTCTCTGCATGAATTTCCTTGTAAATCCTCTCAACAAATTTATTGACATTGTCTCTTCTCCAGTCTGCCCTGGATAAGGTTCCGCCGTTTCTCTGGTATTCATTCCACGATGCATTATCTGGAAAGTCTGCACCCCTGTTGTAGGTGGCGTAAGGATAGAAATAATCATCAAAATGTATAGCATCGATATCATATCTTTTCACAATATCTTTTACAACATTGGAAACATGTCCTTGCGTTTTGGGATTGGCAGGGTCGAACCAGTACATTCCGTTCTTTAGTCTTACCACAATATCGGAAAGCTTGCTTGCCATAGACAGGCTGTTTACAGCACCTCCGTTTGAGTGATGGGCACGGTAAGGGTTCAACCATACATGAAGTTCCAGACCTCTTTTATGGGCTTCTTCAATCCAGAACTGAAGGGGATCATAATTCGGATATGGAGCTGTTCCGGTCTGTCCGGTCAGAAAGTATGACCATGGCTCTATATTACTGGTATACAAAGCATCTGCAGAAGGCCTGATCTGGAAGATTGCTGCATTGAAGTTGTTGTCTTTCAGCATATCAAGCATGCTTATAGCTTCTGCTTTCTGCTGGTCGACCGTTAAATTATTCCTTGAAGGCCAGTTGATATTGGCTACACTTGCGATCCATGCTCCCCGGAATTCTCTTTTAACCTCCGGAAGGACGGTTCTGAAGTTCTCATCAGCCGGAGGTGCTGTTACAGGTTTTACTACCGTAACCGGAGGCTTTGTGGTATTGTTGTTAGGCTTTGCTGTATTTTTTGTTGGTGCTTCTTTTATTGTATTGTTCTGGACGGAGCAGCTGGCATATGACGCAAAAACTCCGGCTAAAACAGTAAGCTTTATGATATTCATTCTCATCGTTTGCAAACTACTTTAAATTTATTTCTTCTAAGAGATTATTATGCCAAAATAAACATTTTAGGACATAGTGTAATAAAAAAGCCCCGAAAAATTCGAGGCTTTTCTAGTATATATAAGAATTTCTTATGCTTTCGCTGATCTGTCCATTCTTTTTCTTTCTTCTTCAGAAAGGATTTTCTTTCTCATTCTGATGAAGTTTGGAGTCACCTCGATTGCTTCATCACCCTGGATGTATTCCATACATTCTTCCAGTGAGAACAGGATTTTCGGTGCAACACCAGTATCTTTATCTTTTCCGGAGGCTCTCATGTTGTTCAGCTGTTTTGCTTCTACAATGTTTACAACCAAATCTCCCGGCTTGTTCTGTTCACCGATGATCATACCTGCGTAGATTTCCTCACCCGGATCCACAAAGAACTTACCTCTGTCCTGTAATTTAGCGATAGAATATTCTGTAGCAGGACCTTGAGTTTTGCTGATCAATACTCCATTGTTTCTTCCAGGAATAGATCCTTTGAAAGGCTTGTATTCTGTGAAACGGTGTGCCATAATAGCTTCACCTGCAGTAGCCGTCAACATCTGAGAACGCAATCCGATCAATCCTCTTGAAGGAATCTCGAATTCCATATGCTGCATTTCTCCTTTAGTTTCCATAATATGAAGGTCACCTTTTCTCTGAGTAGCCAAGTCGATTACTCTTGAAGCAAATTCTTCAGGAACATCAACTACCAAAGATTCGTAAGGCTCACATTTTTCACCGTCAATTTCTCTCAGGATAACCTGTGGCTGACCAATTGTCATTTCGTAACCTTCTCTTCTCATTGTTTCAATTAAAACTGACAAGTGAAGAATACCTCTACCGAAAACAAGGAATGTATTGGCATCATCAGTCTGCTGAACTCTTAATGCCAGGTTTTTCTCTAATTCTTTTGTTAATCTTTCTTTCAGGTGATTTGATGTCACAAATTTACCGTCTTTACCGAAGAAAGGTGAATTGTTGATAGAGAACGTCATGTTCAATGTAGGCTCATCAATGGCAGTTCTTGGCAATGGCTCAGGATTTTCAAGATCTACGAATGAATCACCGATCTGGAAAGCATCAAATCCTACAACAGCACAAATATCCCCTGCTTTTACTTCTGAAACTTTTTTCTTTCCTAAACCTTCGAAAACGTATAATTCTTTTACTTTTCCTTTCAAAATTTTACCGTCTGCCTGAGCAAGACCGATCCACTGAGATTCTTTGATCTCTCCTCTGATCACTTTTCCAATTGCAATTCTTCCTAGGAAAGAAGAAAAGTCAAGAGAAACAATCTGCATCTGCAACGTTCCTTCTTCTACTTTAGGCTCAGGAACATATTGAAGGATACCATCCAATAATGGAAGAATATCTTCAGTCTGCTCTAATGAAGTGTTGAACCAACCTTGCTTGGAAGAACCATAGAATGTTGGGAAGTCAAGCTGCTCTTCAGTAGCCTCAAGGTTGAAGAATAAGTCAAATACCTGGTCATGAACTTCTTCAGGACGACAGTTTGGCTTATCTACTTTATTGATTACTACCAATGGTCTAAGTCCTAATTCCAACGCTTTCTGAAGTACGAACCTCGTCTGAGGCATTGGACCTTCAAAGGCATCAACCAAAAGGATTACCCCATCTGCCATTTTTAACACTCTTTCTACCTCACCACCGAAATCGGCGTGACCAGGAGTATCAATTACGTTAATTTTTGTGTCTTTATAGGTAACAGAAATATTTTTGGATAAGATCGTAATGCCTCTTTCTCTTTCAAGGTCATTGTTATCCATTATTAATTCTCCACTTTCCTGATTTTCTCTGAAAATGTTTGTAGCATGAATAATCTTGTCAACCAAAGTCGTCTTCCCGTGGTCAACGTGTGCGATAATCGCAATATTTCTAATGTTTTGCATGAATGATTTTTACGGGTGCAAAAATAGTGATTTCTAATGAATAATGAGCAAGAATATAAATTAATTAACAAATTCATAATGAGAAATTTAAGCAAATTCTTTCAAAAAGTCAGTTAAAATAATATACGTCAAGTTCTGTCGCAGGCTGCATTTATCTTTGCTTCAGTAGTTTCCTGCAGGAAGCAAAATTTATTAACATCAAAAAACAAAAAATGGCAACAATTGAATTAAATGACCAGTTTACCAATGAATGGACAGTTTTTGAAGAAGCTGTACATAAGTACTATAATGACGATAACGACCCGAATACTCCACTTCCTGAGATTACCGTGAATGATTGCGATGGGATTATCTACAAAAAAATTGATGATAAGTATTACAGAAGAGTATTAGTTGATGACACGGTAAATGTAAAGTGGTTTGGAGCTAAGGGTGACGGTGAAACAGATGACACGGAAGCAATAAAAAAAGCTATTCACTCTTCTCATTCGGTAAGACTCGACCCTGGTCAATATCTCATCAATTCTACGATCGATATTCCAATGGAATTTTCAGGGCTTAGCATTTCAGGAAGCGGAAGTGATATATGGGATAAAAACAGTACTATCCTTACAACGAAAGCTTCAAATACGCTTTTTAAAGGAGCATTAGGAGTAAATACTTTCAAAATTTCAAATATTATTTTTGATGGAAAACATGATGCTAATGCTACTACATCAGGAACTATTGCAATGGATTTTACTGAAGGTGGGGGATTAATTTTGGACAGAGTGGTGGTAAAAAATTTCTCTGAATATGGTTTGTATTCTAGAAGAGGTTTATTAAGAATCGAAAACTGCTATTTCCGGGATAATAAAATTGGTGCTCAAATATATTCGGACAGCAGTATCTCCAATTCGGAATTCGCTGCAGGAGATATTCCTTTAAGACTCGTTGCCGGAGGTAACAGATTAGTCAATGTATGGTGTAATTCCGGTAAAGTCTCATGCCTGGATATTGAACCTCTGGATACTAATACGGGTCATCAAAATACCTCTATCACTAATTTATATATTGGTGAGGTGGATAGTCCAACCGAAGCGTATGCTATTCGGATCAGGGGTAACGATATTAAAAGAGTACAACAGGTTCAAATCAGCAATTCATTCTTCGTTCATGCTACCGGTGACTCAATAAATGGACTCGTATATGCAGACAAAGCTGATGAAATTATTTTGAATGGTATCAATGTTTTAGGTAAAGGCCTGTATTCAACGGCAAATGATTATACCAGTCATTTTATTAAAGGCATTAATTCCAATAGAATTACAATTACCTCAAGTGTAATTAATGGTATCAATAAAAATGTTATATACCAAGGGAGCAATTGCTATGATTGGGAAATATTTAACAATATCTTTAATAACTGTGGCGATCATATTGCCGTTAATGATGAAGGAGCAAACATTTACGTAGCTGAAACACTGGGAAGAACCTCAGTGATCGGCAACAAGTTTTTAGTGGCAAGCGGAAGCTCCGTTCCATACGCGGCATACGTTTCCAGTATTGACAGCCTAAATTGGGATAGCAACTTCATTTCATATCCTAACGCCATCATTGTAAAGGACTCTACTTATACCGGTTCGCCTGAAAACAATTTCTCCGGTTCCTTTTATAGAAATGGAAATGACTTTAAAACCATAAACAAAGCAGCTTTGACAGCCAGTTATTTCGATCATGGATTTGTACGTCCGAACAAAAACTTAAAACATGCACAATTCTTTTACGATAACAATCTCAGAAAGCCAATTTGGTATGATGGCCTGGATTCTACGTGGAAAGATAGCACAGGAACAGTAGTGTAAATCAAAATAATAAAATATCCCGGAGTTTATCATATAAAAAGAGCTGCTTTCCTGGAAAGCAGCTCTTCATTTTCTGTATTAACAAATTATTTTTTTAGCCTTTACATTGCAGCAATTTCAATATCTTTGTTAATCATCCATTCAGCAGAATTCGCTTTTGAAGTATCAAATTTAAGTCTTCCTTAATCTTAATGAATAATAAGCAAGAATATAAATTAATTAACAAATTTATAATGAGGAAGTTCTCCATTCAGCCTTATTAAAGCTTTAAAATTGAAGTTTTTATAATCAATTAAATTTGAAGCTCAAGAATATGCTATTAAGTTTTAAAGATTAATTTTAATAATATCTTTTCAAAAAATAAACACATATAGCCTGAACCAAAACTATAAGGGCAAATTTCAGCAAAAAAAACTTTTTTGAAACCTTATGCCTGAAAATAAGCATACCTAAAATTGCCCCTATAGTCCCTCCTATAAAAGTTGCTCCTAAAAGTGTACTTTCCGGAATTCTCCTTTTATGTTTGATGGAAAGTCTTTTGTCCCAGCCAAAAATAATGAAGGTAATAAAATTAATTATCAACAGAATGTATATCATAATCATAGGGCAAAAGTAGTGAATTGGACGGTGGATTACAGTGACATCAATCACCATAAAAAAAGCTGCCTTCCTAAGAAAGCAGCTCTGGTATTTTGTATCTAAGAAATTATTTTTTAGCTTTTACATCAACAGCGATTTCGATGTCTTTGCTGATCATCCATTCTGCAGGATCTGCTTCTGAAGTACCGAATTTGATTCCCCAATCTGCTCTGTTTACTGTAAATTTAGCCTGAACAGAAGCTGAACCTTCAGTAACATCTACTTTAGCAGGGAACGTTACGTTCATTGTTTTTCCTGATAATGTAAGGTTTCCGCTTACTGTTTTGTTTGCTCCTGCAACAGCATCTTTAGGTGCTTCTTTAAGATCTGTAACACTTGTAATTTTGAAATCTGAAGTAGGGTTCTTTGCTGTATCAAAGAAATCAGGGTTTTTCAAGTGAGCTTCAAGGTCTGCAGGTTTTTTATCTTTTTCTGTTACTGAAGCCGGATCTACTTTGATAGAATTCATATCGATCACAAAGTTCCCAGCAGTCAGTTGACCTCCTTCAACGCTTAAATCTCCTGATTTTACGTTAAGTGTTCCCCAACGAGGAGCCATACCTCCTTTGTGGAAAGCTTTCCAGTTTACCACAGAAGTAGCAACATCAACTGCTAAAACTTCACCTTTGCTCTCTGCTACTTTCTGCTCTGTCGCAGTTGCTGCAGTATCTGCTGATTTTTCTTTTGTACACGATACTGCAAGTAATCCTATTCCTACCAATGCAATTACACTAAGTTTTTTCATATTGTTTATTTGTTTAAAAAATTTAATTAAATCTTAAATTTAAAGTTTCAAAAATAGAAAAACCATATCAATTATCATCTTAACATACATCAAGAAATAAGAATTTCTGCTGTTTATGAACTCTTATAAAAAATGAAACAGCTGAAAAAGGCAGATCCAAAATATTTCACTCCATCGTAAAATTGCCTATTTTAGCTGTTTAAAATTTAGAATGAACCTTACAAGCTATATAAAACAGACACTCGATATATCCGAAAAAAGCATCAACAATACCCTTCAGTTATTAGCAGAAGACTGCACGATTCCGTTTATTTCACGCTACAGAAAGGACAAAACAGGAAACCTGGACGAAGTTCAGATTGAACAGATCTCAAAGATCAGCAAACAGTTTGACGACATTGTAAAGCGAAAAGAAAGTATTTTAAAATCAATTGAAGAGCAGAATGCCCTGACAGCCGAACTGAAACAGAGAATTGAAGAAAGTTTCGATATTCCGGAGCTGGAAGATTTGTATTTACCCTTCAAAAAACGCAGAAAAACAAAAGCTGATACTGCCAAAGAGAAAGGATTGGAGCCTTTAGCCAAAATTATTATGAGCCAGAAAAGCAACGATCTGCAGTTTCTTGCCTCAAAATACCTGAACAGTGAAGTTCCATCGGAAGAAGAAGCACTTCAGGGCGCAAGGGATATTATGGCGGAATGGATCAACGAAAATATGTATGTCCGTAAAAATCTTCGCCGCCTGTTCCAGCGTAAGGCAGTGATCACCTCCAAAGCCATAAAGACTAAAAAAGACGAAGAAGACGCACAGAAATTCTCACAGTATTTTGAATGGGAGGAAAATCTTAACAGAACCCCTTCTCACAGGCTTTTGGCAATGCTCAGAGCTGAATCTGAAGGTTTTGTAAAACTGAATATAGGCATTGATAAGGAAGAGGCTATTGATTTTATAGAAAAAGCCATCATCAAATCCAATAATGAAAGCTCAGAGCAAATTGCTCTGGCTATAAAAGACAGCTATAAAAGACTTTTAGAGCCTGCTATTTCCAACGAAGCTTTGCAGGAAGCCAAAGAAAAGGCAGATAAAAAAGCGATTGAAATATTTTCTGAAAACCTGAGCCAGCTTCTTCTCGCGCCACCTTTAGGCGAAAAAAGAATTTTAGCCATTGATCCGGGGTATAAAAGCGGCTGTAAAGTGGTCTGCATTGATGAAAAGGGGGATCTTCTCCATAATGAAACCCTCTACCCTCACGCACCACAGAATGAAAGCGGAATGGCCATGAAAAAGATCCGTTCCATGGTAAATGCCTACAATATCGAGGCGATCTCCATCGGAAACGGTACGGCAAGCCGTGAAACTGAGTTTTTCATTAAGAAAATTGCGTTTGATAAACCGTTACAGGTTTTTGTGGTTTCGGAAGCAGGAGCATCGGTATATTCTGCAAGTAAAATTGCAAGGGATGAGTTTCCGTCGTATGATGTAACAGTGCGTGGAGCAGTTTCCATCGGGAGAAGGCTGGCCGACCCACTGGCGGAACTGGTGAAAATTGATGCCAAATCCATCGGCGTGGGACAATACCAGCATGATGTAGACCAGACTCAATTGAAAAACGAACTTGATCTGACAGTTATGAAGTGTGTAAATTCTGTGGGAATCAACCTGAATACAGCAAGTAAATCATTACTTAGCTACGTTTCAGGAATCGGGGAGAAAATGGCGGAGAACATCGTTAATTACCGAACGGAGAACGGTGCTTTTGAGGACAGAAAACAGCTTAAAAAAGTTCCGAGGCTTGGAGAAAAAGCTTACCAGCAGGCTGCAGCTTTTGTTAGAATTACCAATGCCAAAAATCCACTCGACAATTCAGCCGTACATCCTGAAGCTTACGGAATTGTAGAAAAAATGGCCAAAGATCTCGGCATCAAAACCAATGAACTGATTGCCAGCAAAGAAAAGACAGCTTTGATAAAACCCGAAAATTATGTCACAGAAGAAATCGGAATTTTAGGAATCAAAGATATTTTGAAAGAGCTTGAAAAACCCGGATTAGATCCCAGAAAAGCGGCTAAAGTATTTGAATTTGATCCTAATGTAAAAAGTATCCGGGATTTAAAAGCCGGAATGATTCTCCCCGGAATTGTCAATAATATTACAGCTTTCGGATGTTTTGTAGATATGGGGATCAAGGAAAGCGGGCTTGTTCATATTTCCCAGCTCAAGGACGGATTTGTTTCTGATGTAAATGAAGTGGTAAAACTCCATCAGCATGTACGCGTAAGAGTGACAGAAGTGGACGAAGCGAGAAAAAGAGTACAGCTGAGCATGATTTTATAACCATCCCTCACTCTATTCAAAAGTACAAATCAAGAAAATAACAATACATTTTGAGCTATAAAAATTTAATATTCGACCTGGACGGAACATTTTGGGATCCCAGAGCCACAATCATCAAAGTATGGAATGAAGTTCTGATGAGCCGTGAGCTGATAAAAGAAGAGATGAAACCTGAATATATGAACCAATACCTGGGTTTACTGGCAGATGACATTTTAAAAGATATCATTCCCGGAATTTCTGATCAGAAAATTAATGAAGTGCTTTCTGAAGTTGTGCAACGTGAAAGTAAGGTTCTTCGGCTTCATGGCGGTATTTTGTATGACGGAGTTTCAGAAACTCTGAAAGTTTTAGCAAAAAGTCACAAACTTTTTATCGTCAGCAACTGTCAGGACGGATATATTGAAGCATTTTTAGACTATTACCGGTTTAATGATCTATTTACAGATACTGAAAGCTATGGCCGGACTAAAAAGCCTAAATCAGAAAATATCCGGCTGATCATGGAAAGGAATCATTTAAGCTCTGAAAACTCAGTGTATATTGGTGACACACAGACCGATTATGATTCTGCAAAGCTTAATGATCTACCCTTTATTTTCTGTGAATATGGCTTTGGAAAGTTGAGCACCAATCATTACAAGCCTTCTGTTTCCAAGTTTTCGGATTTGGAGCTCTATGTTTAATCTATTCTCAAAAAGCAAAGGCTGCACAGGAATCTGTACAGCCTTATATTTTTCAAGACATTTAAAACATCAAAAATTAGTTAATAAGTTTCCCATCTGTCTGAAATCCGACATCTTAAGTCTGTTATCTCTACTTATATCCTTTTGAATCTCTCATCGGTTCTTTGGCTTCCGGCCATTTCACCGTTTCTCCTTTATCATCCTGAGGCAATACTCTTCTTTCCCTGCTTGTAAATTCAGGGTCTTCTGATGCCATATAAGCCAATGCAGCCGTTAAAACCACATTATTTTTCACCTCATCAAAAACGATCTTGTCGTAAGTATCTTTTGTAGTGTGCCATGTATAACCGAAATATCCCCAGTTCAAGGAACCTAAGGAAAATCCCGGTACTCCGGCTGCCACGAATGATGCATGGTCAGAGCCTCCTCCGCCAGGCATTCCCGGGAAATCGGTTTTAATGTGATCTCTCACGGTTTTCGGAACTCCGGTTAACCATTTCCCGATATAGCTGTAAGAATCCACAAATCCCTGCCCGCTGATATTGACTACACGTCCGGTTCCGTTATCCTGGTTGAATACTGCCTGTGTTCCCTTTATAATCTGGGGATTATCTGCTACGAAGCCTCTCGAACCGTTCAGTCCCTGCTCTTCACTCCCCCAAAGCCCGACAACGATGGTCCTTTTATTGTTAGGATAATATTTTTTCAGTATTCTCATAGCCTCAAGCATGGTAAGGGTACCTGTTCCGTTATCAGTTGCTCCCTGAGCGCCGTCCCAGGAATCAAGGTGAGCAGAAAGGATGACATATTCCTCAGGTTTTTCCTTTCCTTTGATGATCCCTATTGTATTAAAATTTTTCGCATCAGGAAGAATCTTGGACTGGGCTTCTACCTTAATTTTAGGTCTGGCCCCTTTTTCTGCCATTCTGTAAAGCATCCCGTAATCTTCTACATCGATGTCTATCATTGGAATCTTCGACGTTTTCGCTCCGAAAATCCGGTTCGCTCCCATGATACCTGTCCAATTGGAAATAGCGATTCCTGCTGCCCCTGCTTTTTCCAAAGCTTCAGGAAGCGTATTATTGTCATACCCGATATTTTTTACATAATCGCGGAAGTCTTTTCCCGTCTGCTCTTTTTCTGCTTTCAGTTTTTCATACAGTTCCGGAGTGGCAAATTCTTTGATCTGTTCGTCTGAACGCCCGATCTTCTGGTATTGCGCCATAAGTACTATTTTTCCCTTTGCAGAAGGAAGCCATGCATCGAATTCAGCTTTGGAAGAGACTTTTGGAAGCACCACCACCTCAGCTTCTATTGCTTTTTTGGTGGCCGGACTCCACGCAAGCTATGTTGCAGCCAATGACTTTACACGCGGATACACCATATCCACATGGGTAATGCCACGCTGCCATCCTTTCCATGTTCCGAATTGCTGAAGGCTGGATTCTATTCCCCAGGAACGGAGTTTTGCCGCAGACCATTCATTGGCAGCCAGCATTTCAGGAGTCCCTACAAGACGCGGTCCTATACCGTCCAGAAGCTCATACGCCATATTTTCCAGCTGGGAATTGTTGTTGATTTCATCCACAAAGCTTTTCACAACAGGATCAAGCTTTTCTTTCGGATCTACCTTCACCTGAGCCCATGAGAACTGGGCGGCCAGCATAACCGCCGGCACAGCAAAAAATTTATTTATCTTCATAACCTATATTGAATGCATAAAGATAGCAGAATTTGCCAGAATACAGAAAAAAATGCAGGAATAAAAGGATAATTACGGATTTTCCGGGCTGGCCATTTTGATCAAAACCAGAATTTCGGTCAGTTGAATCAAAGGCAAAAAAAACCGGCTCAGTGAGCCGGTTTGGGACGAATTATTTTTTAGCTTCTTCTACAGAAACTTTTCTGAATTCTTTGAACAGTTTGCTAAGTTCTAAAGCTGATTTACGAGCTCTTGTACCTGCAGCTTTGTTTCCTTTTTCTGCTTGTTGGTTAGCCTCAGTTGCGAACGCTTCGAATTCAGCGTTGATTTTTTCAATTAGTTCTTTCATTATTTTTAAAATTTAGGGTGCAAATATAGGTTTTATGGTAATTCCAGCCTAACTCAGGCATAAAAAGTTTAGCTTAAAATGCATTTTTTTTCTGCTTTTCTTCTATCAATCTGATTTTCTTTGCATTTATAGTAAAAAATAATGGCTTTTATTAAGCGTATTAGCACTTTTAGCCATTATCTGAATATTTTTCCGGCCTTTTATCCGGCCTATTTATTCTTATTCCAAAGTTACAGAACCCTGAAGATGTTCGTTTGCACTGAACCGCAAAAAATACATAGTCTAAATAACTGTTCCCGATAAATTAATAAAAACTGTATCCCTTTTGAATAGGATAATCTTCTAATTTTGAATAAAAAAGATTCATGAATATAATTTCAAAATTTACAGTGGGTTCTGAGGAGGGAATTTCTGATCTTATAACCATTATCGATTCTTCGGTTTACAGCTTGCACAAAGAACTTATTCCTGAAGAAGATATCAAAAAATATATCGCCAACAATATTGATCCCAGAAAAATGATCAATGATCTGAATGACCTTTCCAACCAGCTTATCATAACCTATGCAGATGATCGGCCTGTTGGTTACAGCATTCTTAAAAGCGGTTCCGGCCATCCTGACCTGCCGGAAGGGAAAAAGGCTACAGAGATCAGCTTTGTGATTCTTTCGCAATCTGATTCACCTGAAATCCGACAGTCACTCTGGAAAAAATGCAGGTCTGCAGCCGGTTTCACAGATATACTATGGATCAATATGATGGTTCATGATCCGCTCTTAGAGTTTCTAAAAGAATCAGGTTTTACCATTATTGCTGATGCTACAGCAGGACCTTTTCAGCTTCCGTCACATCTATTAAAACTGGAGATCAGATAATTTCCGGGCTTTATGCCATTTAAAAGACAAAGCTTTACTTAATGATAACCTGTTTAAAATAACATTACTTTTCGTATCTTTGATTTTTATAATTTTATATCATGAGTGATCAGCTGGAAACTATTGAAGATTATTACAGACGCGTCCGGAACAATCAGATAAAAATGTTTGATTCTGATGATTTTGAAACAGGAAAGTCGCATTTCAATATTTCTATGAGAAGATACTGCAGTTTTAAAAGTCCGTATAACCGCCGTGATTATTATAAGATAAGCTTTATTCTGGGAAAGGGCACATTTCAATATGGATCGCATAAACTGTATATTGACCGTCCTGCCCTCTTTTTTCCTTCGCCTAATATTCCATATTCATGGGAGTGCGACGGGGATCTTCAGGAAGGATATTTCTGCCTGTTCAATCAGGAATTTTTTACCGGGAATACTGAATTCAACCTGTTTAAGAAGACCTCGCTGTTTAAAGAATGGAGCAAGCCTATTGTTTTTTTAACGGATGAACAGACCCAGCTGGCCACCCTTTATTTTGAGCAGATGTATAAGCTGAACAATTCAGCATACCCTTTCCGGTGCAGCAGTATCAAAAGCCACCTCGCCTCTGTGATGCACCTGGCCCTGGAGAACCGGGTGGAAGATATCAATCCCAGTGAACTTCCGGCTAATATCCGTTTATACCGCCTGTTTGACGAGCTGCTTAACAAACAGTTCCCACTGGATTCTCCGGCGTATCCGCTGGCTCTGAAAACCGCTTCCGACTTTGCAGACCAGCTTAATGTACACGTTAATCATTTGAATTCGTCGGTAAAATCTGTCACCCACCTTACCACCACTCAAATTATTAAAGAAAGAGTATTTGAAGAGTCCAAAAACCTTTTAAAATACACTAACTGGGATATTGCGGAAATAGGTTATACCCTGGGATTTGAACAGCCTTCCCATTTTAATAATTTCTTTAAAAAACATGCAGAGGTTTCGCCCCTAAAATTTAAAAACACATTTTAAATCTTTGATTTTTGTAATTTTTACTTTGTCTTTTAAAATTGAATTTCTGTATTCCCGGCTTATTTTTGCCTAGTAAAATAACGAATGAATATGTTGTTGAAAGAAGCATCTGAAAAAAGAATCAGATTAATAACCATTATGGCTTTTGTGTCGATCCCGCTTTCCGGGTTTGTCACTGATATTTATTTACCATCATTCCCATCGATGGCAAAGGAGATGCAGGTCTCTGAAAAGGACATCCAGATCACTTTAACGTCTTACTTGCTGAGCTACGGAATCTCACAGCTTTTTGTCGGGGGAATCCTGGACAGTATCGGGCGCTACCGGCCAAAGCTGATTTCACTGCTTTTACTGATCATCAGCAGTATTCTGATCACAATGACCGACAGTATTCTGCTGATCTGTCTGCTCCGTATTTTACAGGGGGCAGCCGTTTCCGTATTGGTTGTTGCTACCCGGGCTATTTTTGTGGATCTCTATGATTCTGAAAAAGTAAAGCATTATCTGAGCTATTTCACGATCGTCTGGTCATGCGGACCTATCCTGGCTCCTTTCCTGGGTGGCTATCTTGAAAAACTGTTTAACTGGCACGCCAATTTTTATTTCCTTGCTTTCTATGCGGGAATCCTACTTTTGTTTGAATGGTTTTTCAGTGGTGAAAGCTTACCGGAGAAAAAGAAACTTAATCTTTCTGAAAATATCAGCCTGTATAAAATGATGCTGAAAAACAGAATCTTTATGCTGGGAATTTTTATTCTTGGACTGAGCTACTCTATCGTAATGCTTTTCAATATTACGGGGCCTTTTATCATTGAAAATACATTTCATTTTACCCCTGTGGTTATCGGGTATTGTACCCTGATTTTAGGATTTTCATGGATGATCGGAGGCTTTATAGGAAAACGGAGGCTTAAACTTGATTTTAAGGAACGGATCCTACAGCCTATTATTTTTCAGCTGATCCTGATTACCGGACTGATTGTGACCAGCTTTTATGCGGAGAACCTGTTTATTATGGTTCCTTTTGCATTCTTTATTCATATCTGTTCAGGAATTTTGTTTACGTCATTTTTTACGACCAGTATGCTTTATTTCCCTAAAAATGCAGGAACAGCGGGTGGACTGATGGGAGGACTGGTTTATGTGATAACGTCTATCACAAGTTTTATCATTTCGGTCAGTGGAACCGTCACGGAGCAGGACGGCCTTGCATGGCGTTATCTGGCGATTGCCATTATACTTTTAGGAATTATCCTGATCATGCACCAAGCCGTTAAAAAAGAACAAGCAGAGAATTGATCTCTGCTTTTGGTTTAAAATGGGCATTAAAAATCCGTTTCCAGAATTCTAAGCATAAACAATCCAATACTATAAAATAAAGGAGCAGGTGATTGCCTCTTTTTTACTTTTTAATAAATGCAACAGCATCTACTTCTATCAGCATACCATCTAATGCCAGCCTGGGGACGGGAATTAAAGTACTTGCCGGAAATTGGTTATGTTCCCATACTTTATGCATTTCCTCTGTCCATATTTTAAGCTTCTCCTGATCATGATCAACAATTAAAATCGTAATTTTAAGAAAAAGACTTTTGGGATTTTTGTGGACGATAGCAGCAACATGAGTTTGTTTCTTTGGCTTATAGTGATTTGTATTTTGTGAGAAAGCCAAAAATCCTACACAGACAGTGGATAAATTTAATACTAACCTTTTCATGATATCTATTATTTGTTCTAAAATATTGAAGCAAATATAGCTTTCAACATTTTCAGAAAAATAGACATATGTTGACGTTTTTAGCTTTTATTGACTGTACATTTATCGGTTTTTATTGGAAATGATAAGATATGACCTACGAGTAGTACCCATTGATACACTCAATAGTGAAAATATCAGCTAAAGTAAAAACATGAATACAATTAATGTTTCTTATCCTGCTTATTAAATATTATAGATTCTCATAAGTTTGCTCTATTAAAAAAGATACTGCTTTTTTAATTTTATCTCGGCCATCATCAGTATTAAGATCTATACCACAAAACACGCTGCCATTTACGGAAGCATACATATTCAGGTAATAAAGTCCTGAAACTAAAATGGCTGCTATTGCACGGAAATCCTGTGAACGCTCTCCAAAGTGGGGATCGATAATAAATTTAAAAAGAGTTTCCCCGTTTTCTTCCTGCATATTGGTCAGCTTTGTAAGGGATTTCCGGTATTCAGACAAACGCCACAATAATAGTTTCTGTAGCTCTTTGTTGTTGCCTACATAATCAAATTGCTGGAGTAACATTGCCTCGGTAAATGCTTTTCCGCCATCTTTTGGATCGGGCGTCATTGTTTCGGTGGTCACATTACTCCAATAATCCTGAGACCGGATATATTCATCCATCAGACCATCCATTCCTCCAAAATAGGTATAGATCATTTTTTTATCTACTCCGGCTGTAGCTGCAATATCATTTATCTTTAATGCCGCATATCCTTTCGTTTTCAATATCTTTCCAACGGCATCCAAAAATTTCTTTCTGCTTCGCTCCTTGTTCCGGACACTGCCTGCTGCTGATTTTCTTTCCATAGCTAAAGATTCGATTATACAAGTTTAAGAAAATTTTAATTATTTTAGACACCGAGTAGTGTCTTATTTTGTATATTTGCGCAAACTAAACCATTCGATATATATTTTAACACTATTTAGGTTGAAAAACTAAAAAAAATTCAGGTCTCAATATGGTGTATTTTAAAGCAGAACAACTTTCAGATGCAGGGAAATCAGATTCCGAAGGCTGTATAAAATGCTGATTTAAACCATTCACTGACCAGGATCCAGTTTTTATTCCCTCAGTTTAAAAATGCTTCAGAGATAATGGAAATGAAATGATGAAGACCGTTATTAGAACACAACTGATAATGAGGCATAAAAATTACGATTTCGATCTAAACAACTAAGGTAAAAACACTAAATGTGGACAGCATCATTAAATTTCTAATGATGCTGTTTTTTATATGAAATTGTCAATATTTAATTTACAATCAATTGAACCACAAAAAAACATTTACTGTGTCAGTTGTTACAACTCATTGTGATGGTAATTAAATTTTTTACTACTGTAACAAAGGAGTCAACAGAAAAATTTACAACTAAGAATAAAAAAAGTGACCATTCTTAAATGATCACTTTTAAATTATCTTAAGCCTGCCGAAGGTGCCAACTTAATGGAAAGTATATTTTATATAAATAATTTGGTGTTAATTTTTTATCAGGCACCATCAAAATACAGGCTTAGATTACCTCATCACCGAATATTCTTTCTTATTTGAAAGGACATCCAGCATAACTTTTGCGATTCTGACTCTCTCATCTTCCGAAAGATTAGATCCTGACGGCAGGCATAAGCTATTTCCGAAAAGATTTTCTGCCACTTTGCCTCCGTAATATGGTGCATCTTGAAATATAGGCTGCAGATGCATTGGTTTCCAGATAGGACGGGACTCAATGTCTTCTTTCAGAAATGCAAGGCGTAAATCTTCGTGGTTTTTTGATGTTTTTGTTTTTGAATCATCAACTGTAATAACAGACAACCAGTGATTGCTATAAAAATCGGAGTCAGGTTCTGAAAATATTTTTACGCCTTCTATATTTTCACAGAGTTCTGAATAAAAGCTGTGCATTTTTCTGCGGCCTTCTACCCTCTCATCCAGCACTTCCATTTGTCCTCTTCCGATTCCTGCACTGATATTACTCATTCTGTAATTGTATCCAATCTGGGAATGCTGATAATGCGGGGCATTATCTCTTGCCTGTGTAGAAAGGAACACCGCTTTATCTTTATCTTCCTGGGAATGGCATACTAATGCGCCGCCTCCGGAAGTGGTAATAATTTTGTTCCCGTTGAATGACAAGATACCGAAACGACCGAAAGTTCCACAGGCCTTTCCTTTATATCTGGAACCCAGTGATTCGGCGGCATCTTCAATTAAAGGAATGTCATATTCTGCAGCAATAGATAAAATTTCATCCATTTTTGCAGGCATTCCGTAAAGGTTAACGACAATAATTGCTTTGGGCTTTTTGCCTTTTGAAATTCTGTCTTCTATCGCTTCCTGTAAAGCCACCGGACACATATTCCATGTATCTTTTTCAGAATCTATAAAAACGGGCACTGCTCCCAGATAAACAATAGGATTAGCCGAGGCGGAAAATGTCATAGACTGACAGATAACTTCGTCTCCATGAGTGACATCGCACTCAATTAATGCCAGGTGTAAAGCTGCAGTACCTGCAGAAAGTGCAGCTACTTTTACATCTTCATTTAAGAATAATTCCAAATCTTGTTCAAAACCATCAACATTCGGGCCCAAAGGTGCTACCCAATTTGAGGCGATTGCTTCTTTAATGTATTTTAATTCGTTTCCACCCAAATGGGGAGAGGACAACCATACTTTTGATTTCATATTTTACTATTCTAAATTTTACTAAATATTTAAACTTCTACTTTTTATTATTTTACCCGGATTCCCTACTACTGTAGCGCCATCCGGTACATCGCTAATAATGACAGCTCCGGCACCAATGGTGCACCATCTGCCAATTTCTATTCCCTGTATCACACTGGCCCCGATTCCGATATGCGTGCCTTCTCCTACATATACATTTCCGGCCAGGGCAACATTGGGTGATATATGGACAAAATCTTCAATTATACAATCGTGATCAATAGAAGCATTGGTATTGATGATACAATGCTTCCCTATCTTTACTGCTGCATTTATAGTAACACCGGGCATAACGATAGTTCCTTCTTCGATTTTTAATCTTTTAGATAGTATTGCCTTGGGATGAAGCAGGGTAACATAATTGAAATGCTCGCCCCGATTAACCACTCTTTTCCGCAGCCTGTTATTGCCTATAGAAATAAGTACTTCGATATCATAGGGCGGAGCTTTATGAATAACAGTGTAATTCAACACTCTCTCCTTCGACGGATTTTCGTCGATATAAGCTTCAATATTATAGCCGCATTCTTCAGCGATTTCAGCCACTACTTTGCCATGACCACTTGCTCCGTATAAATACATATTCTGTCTACATTTAATTTAAATTAATTATTTCCTGTAAAGGCCTCAACCGTGGCCTGATCAGCCTGGTTTATACCTTCCTTTTTTATTACTTTTTTTAAAGTAAGGAACATCACTTTGCAATCTGTTGCAAATGATACATTATCTATGTACCAAACATCTAATTCAAATTTCATCGTCCAGGAAATGGCATTTCTCCCATTCACCTGCGCCCAGCCTGTAATGCCAGGGCGTATATTGTGTCTTCGTCTCTGAGATTCATTATATAAAGAAAGGTATTGCGGCAACAAAGGTCTGGGACCGATAATCGCCATGTCTCCTTTCAATACATTAATTAATTGCGGAAGCTCATCCAGGGAAGTCTGACGTATAAAACTTCCAACCCCTGTTAAGCGTTCCGAATCGGGCAGATAATTACCCTGTCCGTCTTTTTTATCATTCATGGTCTTAAACTTGATGATATTGAATATCTTCTCATTTAATCCCGGCCGTGCCTGCAGAAAGAAGGGTTTTCCCTGATTTGCGAAGTACAGCAAAACCGTGACAATAATGAAAACAGGTGATAACAAAATCAGCCCTATTAACGCAATCAGAAAATCTATAACCCGTTTAAAAAAAAATTTATACACGATAATCTCTTTCTTTAATTAGTTTTTTGTATTCATTCAATAAAGCATTCCAAATAACAGATTGCTCGTAACGAGATTCTATCATTGGACGGGCATTCATTTTCAATTTCTGATAATAATCGGTGTCCGACTTCATTCTTTCCATTGCTTCACCAAGCTTTTCACTGTTTTTCACCGGAACTATTACTCCGTTCTGGTCTTCTATAATAATTTCGTTGCACCCGTTAATGTCGGAAACAATGCTTGGTAATCCCATTGCTCCTGCCTGCATCACCACATTTGGAAATCCTTCCCGATAGCTTGGAAAGGCCAATGCATCGGAAATAGCAAAATAAGGACGTACATCTTTCTGAAAACCTACAGATATGATATCAGGATTATTTTCAATTTCCTGTAATGTATCCGGATACAAAGGATCCAGCTCCTGTTCCAGAGGGCCAACCAGTAATAATTTGGAATGGCGCTGTGGGTTTTCTTTTTTATTTATATGAGAAAAGGCTTTTATCAATTCATTAATTCCTTTATCTCCTACCAAACGCCCGACAAAGACAAAAACAAAATGTTCATCTTCTATATTCAATTCTTTTTTTAAAAGCTCTTTCTGTGCTTCAGTAACCTGTCCGGGTGAAAAATGTTCCAGATCGATACCGTTCACATTACCATTTGCTATAACTTTTAGTGACTTTGAGGTAATTTTATAATTAATTAAATCTTTTTTTACTCCTTCACCTTCGGGATAAATATGGGTAGCCGCTGAACATAACAGCTTATCCATACTGATGAGAAGCCTCTGTATCATCCCTTTTCTGGTCGGGAAAATAAGCCCGGTAAAGGTGTGTATACGGATCGGCACTCCTGCCATTTTTCCTGACAGCATGGTCAAAAGTCCTGCTTTTGGGGTTATGGAATGTACAATGACCGGCTTTTCTCTTTTTAAAACTTTATATAATTTATAGAGAGAGGTCAGGTCTTTTAAAGGACTGATCCCTCTTTCCATATTTACTTCAATCGTTTTTATACCTTCTCTCTGCTTTACTTCATCAAGCAGCTGACCTTCAGAAGATATGCCTACAATATCATAAAAATCGCTTAAGAACTTCAATTGCCCTTTTAATAAAACATTCAAAGACAATGGTATTGTTGATGTCCGAATTATTTTCATATTAGTATAAGGATTGAATATCTTTTATTAATCTGTTCCTGCTGTCTGTCACCAGACTCATGGATTTTTCCAGCTGTGATTTTATTTCATCATATTCTGAAATGGCTTTATCAAATTTGTTAATCAGCCAATCCGACTCTACATCCTGAATCTGAACCACATACTCATCCAAATTAAAATCTCCCATGATCCCCAGAGCTTTGTTACCTCCATATCCTATAGCAATGGAAGGAACCAGAGATGTCAATGAAAATATAATGGAATGAAAACGTGTCCCTATGAAGAAGTAAAAGTTGGAGTAAACCGCTTTCAGTATATCACAGGATAAATTCTCGTTAATCCAGATAATATCAGGATCCTGAACTTTCTCCAGCAAGTCTTTTATGGCATTGCGGTCGTCTTCATGGGAATTGGCCCCTAATGACTGATTACATAAAGCGATCTTATACCCTTTACCCAACAGATGCTTTATAAGATCTACGACTGAGTCGATGTATTTTTTGTACAGCCCTTCCGGATTTGATAATCCGGGAAAACGCCAGGGACGGATGGTAATACCTACAATTTTATCTTCTGGTGTTAAAGTATATTTCTGTAAGATCTTCAGGGCCTCTTCCTGGCTTCCTTTTTCTAAGAAGAACCCAAGATCCATTTCTACCGGAATATTTTTTTCCAATAACTGGCCTAAACTTTTCGAAGAAACATTCTCGCGTGCATAAACCAAATCCAGCTGATTAAATACTGTACGCACTTGCTGTTTAACCGTTAATCCTATGAACGGACCATATGAATTGGGTAAAAACACAACTTTCTTTCCCAATGCCTTAGCCAATCTGACATAGAATAAGAAATACCACATTAAATACGGTGCGGTCTTTTCGCCATAGGCATGGATAAAGCCTCCACCTTTTACAAAAATGGTTTTTGCCTCATGAAACTGCTTAACGGTTTGATAGGTTTTATGATCAAAGGATTTCTTAACTTTCTCGAGGTCATTACATATTTTAATTAAATGTCTTGTATTTTTAAAATCTAATCCGGCATTTTTGATCTGTTTTAAAAGCTCGAACTTAGATTCTTTGATATGCTGATCGGAATTATGCTGTCCCCTTCTTGGATGTTTTAAAATATTTTCTAATAATTTAAAGCCATGATCTTCAGACTGCTTAGACAATAATATTCTTTCTTCTTCATTATCACCGGAATCTAGTATATATACTTCATCATAAAGCCCGGTATCTTTGGCCAGCCTCCAGCTTTCCCAAACCAAAGCCTGATCTCCTTTATTTAAATCTGTTACTCCTGGTACTATTATAGCATTATTCATTCTAAATCAATTTTCCTTGTTTAATCCTGTGTGTGTTTTGCTTTACTTTATGGTTGATGTATACATTCAGAGCTATTCCGAAAGGAACTGCGATGAGAGTATATAACTTATTGGGGGAACCTTTAAAAAAATTCCATTTTTTGGCAAAAAGGCACGAGGATATATAGTGTACTGAGTTTTTTAGCACTACTTTTTTATTTATCCCATACTTCATTTTCATTTTTCTGTATTCAATAAATGAATTGGGGCTGTCTTTATATCTTTTGTACAGTCCGTTGGACAATCCGTCCTGCTGGTATTCTATAATACAGTAAACTTCATTTGAGAGAAGAAATTTATAATCCTGGTCAATCAGTGTGAAAATCCAGCTGACCTCATGAAAAATTTCATTTTCGAAATAAGGGTATGGCAGATACTTTTTATAAATTTCAGTATCAAAAATATATTTCTTGTCTCCTTTTATTTTATAGTGATCAACTAATTCGGAATAGGTAGATTCTTTTATATCCGGTAAATTTTCTCCTGCTACGGAACCGTCTTCATAGGCATCCAGACCAATAATTCCTGCAGAATTGCTTTTTTTATTGGCTTTCCAGAATTTTAATATTTTCTCAACACCGTCGCAAGGCAGATAATCATCAGAATCTATACAGGTAAATAACTCAGTATTTATATAATCAAGGGCTAATATCTGGGCTGCCAGCTTCCCTTTATTCTTCTGATAATAATACTGTATTTCGATCCTGTTTTCTTCTATCCATTTTTCAACCTGGGCGGAAGTATTGTCGCTGGAACCATCATCTACAATGATCCACTTGAAATCCTGATTGCTTTGACTGCACAAAGAATCATAAAGCCTGAGCAGCGTTTTCTCTCTATTAAAGGTTGGCGTAAAAACAGTTATTGACTTCATGATTTACCCAATTTTTTAAAGATTTTATCAAACTCTTCTACCTGGTTTCTTTTACCATAGTTATTGACGATCAATGATTTTCCATTACCAGCAATAAACCTGTAAAGCGCTCTGTCATGATAGAGTTTATAGATATATTCATAATAATCATCCACGCTATTATGAGTGGCAATATATCCTGTAAAATTGTGCAGGATATAATCTGTAACCCCTCCTACCGGATTGGCAATAACAGGTATTTCAAATGCCAGAGCTTCCATGATTACACGAGGTAATCCTTCTGTATCGGACGGATGTATTAAAATATCACTGTTCCTGAAAATACTGTACGGATCTTTTTGATTGAGCAGGATCTCTACATGAGCATCAAGTTTATATTGACTGATCTCATGACGGATTTTATTTAAAAAATTCTCTGAAACGGGTGTGTCATAGACGGCTCCCATTAAGATTATTTTAAAATTAATGTTATTGTCTTTCAATCTCCTGGCTAAAGAAATTGATAAATCCTGTCCTTTTGCCGGTAAAAAACCACCACAATGTAAAATCACCATAGGGTCGTTATCCTTCCGTTCCGGTCTTTCCGTTCTGTATTGATCAACTTTAGCTAAATCAATAGCATTCGGCACCACAAAAATTTTCTCTAAGGGAGCCAAACCACCTGTATAAATAGCCTGTCTGGTGGATTGGGAAACCCCGATAAAATAATCGGAATTGTACTTAAACATCAGCTTTTTCATAAAGCCTATAGAGTTGTAAGCAAACCAGCCCCGTGCAAAATAAGCTATCTTATAGTCTTTCCCTTTTTTTAAGATGGAATTGGTTTTAATATTATTTACAATAACCACATCCGGCTTAAAGGTGTTCTGAAATTTCCTGAATTCTTTTTTCAGCCTGATCCAGTCTAATAAAAACAAAGTGATATTCATCCCTATCTTAAGAGGGTTTCTGGTACTGAAAATGGCTATAGGTTTATCATTCTTTTTTAAGATTTTTATTGGAATTTTATTGGCTTTTACATCTTCAGTAAATTCATTGCAACTGCCCCAGAAATCTACGATAACGGAATTATGCCCCTCTTCATTTAGTCGTTTCGCCAATTCAATCGTACTCTTACGGGCACCACCATGAATTTGAACGGCTTCAAGGAAAATTATGTTCATTTTTTATATCACTTTCATTATATAGTTAGATAAAATTCGGGTTATTAGTTTTTTAGCTGAGTTTTAACTTTAACAAAAACAACTACAGTATTTTAAAAGCCATAAAGCCTAAAATATTGTCATTATTCTCAATAATAAAAATGATTTTTTTTCAGATCTGTGTGTTCAGATAATCAATAGAATTGCAGTAAAATTATCTTTAAAATAATACATTTATGTTAATTATTTGTTATAATAATTACATTATTAATGAATTTTTCACTACATAAAACAAATATACAAAAAATTAATATATCACAAATATTTGAATCAAAGTTTATATTTTATTAACTTTTAATAAAACGGTAAGTCATTGAACAAAAATCAAATACATTAAATTTTATTTAAAAAATTATCAATTATTTCATATTCCAGGTTAACCTGCGCCTTATTCCAGTTTAAACCTGTATCATAAAAGCCCAAACACTGGTCATAAACATAAGGCTGGAATCCATAACTGATCTCCACAATCAACGGCTGATCCTTAGAATCGAATATAAAATCATAAGCAACACATACCATATTTAACTGTCTGGCAGCCTTAAAAGCAATATCTACCGCTTCCAGATTAAATTTTCCCGGTGCAAATTCCAGCATACCACTTCCGGAAGCCCTGAAGTCGTTATCTCTTGTATTTCTTTTGAGATAATAACATTTATCCCCGATAACAATAAGCCTGATATCATAGGAAAGACCAGGAATAAACTCCTGGAAATAGACATAATTTCTCTGTTTTGGAAAGACTTTGTACTGTTTGTCTACAAAAACACCTTTAAAGCCCCATTTCAAAACTCTAAGAAAATTATGAGTGGTTTTCTGTCTCCAGAACCTTTCAATGGTATCTGTAAAAACCGTCCAGGAATCAAACGCATCAAAGCCGCGTCCAAATGCCTGGTTTACAATTTTTCTGGCCTGATTTTTTGTTCTTACGAGTTTTACGTTAATAGACCCGGCGCCTCCTTTCAGCTTAAAGACTTTTGGAAATGATGTTTTTTCAATATATTCTTCAGCCTCTTTTTTATGATAGAAAACATCTGCTTTTACCAGAGGCACATCCAATGCTTCCAGGAGATATTTCTGTGCTACTTTATCATCAAAATGCCAAAATGAATCTTCATTAGGAAATGTTTTTATCCCGATCTGGCTGATGGATCTGAACAGGGTTCTTGCATGCAGCATATCTTCAAAATAATTCTGGTTGAAATGCCACATGAAATGGGTTGCCTTATGTTCTTTTATCTGCGTGATAATATCATTATCAAAAGCGTTCAGTATAACATAAGGTATATTTTTTTCTTGTAAGTATTCGATCCAGCGATCCGAAAAACTTCCTTTACGGTGATGTACTGCTACCTTCATTTCTTTGTTGTAAAAAATTTATAAAATAATCCTCCTCCCATTACACATCTTGCTAAAGACAGGTTAATAGCGGCCCCCAGTACCGAGTAGTAATGAATCAGCGGGTAGGCTAAGATGAACCCCAAAAGGGAAGCAAACAGCGTATTCTTCATAACCAGCTTATCCTGACGGTGCACAATAAAATAATTGAGCCCGAAAATGTTATACAGCGTATATCCGAACAGCCCTATTGCCAGCACTAATAATATCCAAAAGGCATTGTCATAGTTTATGTTTAAATACCAGAAGATTAATTTATTAAAAGCCAATACTCCCATTATCATGACGCTAATAGTGACCAGCATCATATTTTTGTACCATTGGAATGCATCTTTCTTGCGGTTTAAAAAAGGGAAAAACACACGGGAAAGGATTTCTATTAAGGTAACAATCAGATTCACTACGGTTAAGATAGCCTGATAGATCCCTACCAACTGAGGCGTTCCCAAAATTCCCAACAGGAAAGTACTGGTATTGTTGTACAGGTTAGGAACAAACTGGTTGATGAATATCGGTGAGTTGGTCTTTATGGTTTTAATAATGAGTTTATAAGGCAGAAAAATAAATTTCAGCTTATATTTCTTTACCAGTAAATACTGCCCTACCAAACCTGCTCCTATATATCCGGCGCTTTGCAGTAAAGGGTAAATCCAGAAGTCGCTTTCCTTCTTAATCAGAATAAAAACGCATAAGGTAAAGAAAAGCTTAATCCCTAAATTCAGATAAGTGATATAACGCATTTTCTCAATGCCCTGGAAAAACCATTCAGGAAAGAGGACATACCCTAGTAAAAGTAAGCTTGTGTAAAAGTAAATTTCTTTATTTTCGTAAAATGGCGGATACAAGCATACTGCTATTGCAATGATAATCCATGAAAGCAGCAGAAAAAGAGTTTTAATCGTCAGGACCTTACTGTAAATAATATTCAGCTTTTTAGGGCTGTCTCTATAAATAGCCACATCACGGGTCGCTGTAATCCTGAAACTAAAATCAGTAAGGGCCGTAAAATAAGCAATAAGCGATGCTGAAAAGACTATCACTCCATATTTTTCAAACCCTATTACTCTTAAAATATAAGGCAGGGTGACCAATGGCAACAGCATTCCTATTAACTGCAGGGCAGATAATGAAACAAAGTTTTCCAACAGTGCTTTTTTGTCTTTGGTGTTAAAAATCTTTTTTAGTCTGTTGATCATTATTTCAGGGTAATCGTTTCGTCGTTATTTTTTAATTTCTGATCATAACTGCTTTTGCTCTTGGAAGCCGCTGTACCCAGTTTACCAAAATCCATGTTTACACTGACCTGGTGTGGAGCCCCTTTAAATGATCTGAATTTTGCTGTTGCATTATTTTGTGAAGAAAAATTACTGACGCTTATATTCCCGTTTAACTGAGGAAAGCCTGTATTGGGTTTGTCTCTGGTCATCGCCATTCCAAAACCAATTTTAGATCCGTTATCCTTAAAATTGTTTATTGCCACTGAGATTGCCTTCTGCTTTTTACCAACCATATTTCCCGGAGAAATGATGATTCCGTAATTCCCGTTATTTTCGGTCTCTATGTTATTCAGCCTGACATTTTTCACCTCGTAGGAATTGCTGTCCGGCTCAATATCTATTCCGGCCTGAGGATTGGTTCCGGAGGTATTGGCAATGTAAGCGTTTTCCACCAGCATATTAATGACTCCTCCTATGGTTAGTCCGTTTCTGCGGTTATCTTTTAATATGGCATTCTTAATGGTGATATCTGAAGAATTGATATTATTTCTGCTTCCTATGCAAATTCCGTCTCCCCAGCTGCTTTCAATGTAAGAACCGATGATATTGATCTTACTGGAAGACAGTATATAGATTCCCATTCCCCATTCTCCGGTGGTTGACAAATGTTTATGTTTGTCTCCTGTGATATTGGCATAATATATATCTACATTCTGAATATTGAACAAATTAAGCATCCCATTGCGGTCCTTGCTGTTAGGCTTCATGATCAGTTTCGAATTCTGCTGAAAAAGTATTTTCTGATCTGATTTTAATGCCAGTCCGTTTTCATTGATCAAAACAGGAAAATCAGGCATCACAAGAGTGGAATTCTCGTTGATTCCCTTCTGAATATAGGAAGTATAATCTGTGTCTCCGTTTTTAGAATATCCTTTCGGCAGATAAACGGTAAGGTCTTTTGCATTTTTGAAATATTCGCTTTTAACTGTTGCATATCCTGAAAAACGGTCTTTAACATAAGACTGACAGCTTCCCAAAAAATATATGAATACGAAAAATAAGAATATCAGCTTTTTCATTTTGCTAGATTTAATTTGTTAATCATTGTAAAGAATGGTATAAACACAACTAAGTTGATAAATAACGTAGCGGAAAGGGAACCAATATTAATCATCATGGATGTTGAACAGCCAAAAGCTAAAATGATATATAAAAAAAATAAGACGGGGGAATTGGTAGTATAAGCTTTTGTCTCAAATTTAAAGGCTAAGACGGTTAAAACAAATATATAGATATAGAAAAAATACTTTGAGAAATGGTAGAGTCCTGCTACAGATACAGGCACAATCTGATCCCTGGAACGGCCGGCCCCGTAGATCTGATTATTGAATTTAATGTTGGTCTTATAGTTGTCATTGGAAAACTTTGACAACACAGGAATATTCTGGGTAATATCAGAAATAAAATAATAATACTTGTCAAATGGATTTACCATATTCTTCTCATAGGAGTCGTATCCTATTGCATAGTTGGCTACTCCTCCAAAATATGCATTCAGTTCATGAAGGGTGAAAAACCCGCCCACATCAGCTTTTTTTGTATTTCCGGAAAACTTAGCCAGTGAAGCCACCATCAATATAAGCCCAAAGAAAACAGTGGTATAGGTTACCACTTTTTTCCTGTAAGCCGGATAAAAATAAATCAATAAGAGTATTAAAGGAAAAGAAGCGTATACAATACTGAAACGGCTGATCCCTACAATAATGGTCGCATTGATTAATACAACCAGTATCGAAAGCATCAGTTTTGTGCCCTGCTTCAGATTAAATGAATTGATTACTGAAAAGATAAAGAGAGCGATATATGCCCTCATCACAGGGAACATAATACTTACTAACGGAGAAATATTTTCCAGATCCCCGGAAACTTTAAGCTTTAAATAAGTAGCAACATCCCAGACAAAACTTAATTTATGTAAAAAGCTCCTGTTCGTTGCAATAATCAGTACGAATAAAAGGAATAAGCCGGTAGTAATGGTATTTAACGGTAAAAAATTCAGTTTACCGGTTTTCTGTTTTGCTTCTTGTGAATAGGTACAGATATAATAAGCTATTAGGATGAATAACAGCTCAATAAGCATCATAGAAACAGCATAAGCTTCGTTGACTGTAGTGCTGCCAAATCTTAATTTGTCGCCTCCAATAAAAAGAAGAGGAATAACAATATAACGCAAAATCTGCTGAGTCGTTATAATCCAAAAGATAAAATAAGACTTAAGCTTTACAAATATGCTGGAAATAAATAAGGTAAAGAAACCTAAACCTATCGGTAAAAAGTAAACATCCTGATAAGAAGTATTGCTGACTTTCCCATAGATAAAAAAACCTATAGAGAAAAACAGAAAACTTAAAGTGAATAAAACTAATTTATATGATTTATTTCCCTCCATGCTCAATAGGCTGCTTACTTCTCAGTTAAAATAAATAGTATAATACGGTACAAACATCTCAAACCGGAATGAATTCCGGAAAACTGAGAGAAAAAGTAATCTTTACCCTTTCTCCCAGCTCTATTTTTTATTACAGCCTGGAATCACATTCTTCCAGGATTCCTTTTACATCATAGATAATCCCTTCTTCCTTCAGATAATGATTCAGGTTGATATCCATGAATTCTTTGTGAGCAACAGTAAGAATAATTGCATCAAACTTTTCATCCGGAATCTCATTAATCACATTAAGGTCGTACTCATGTTTTACTTCTTCAGGTTTAGCCCATGGATCAAAAGTAGTAACGTGCAAAGCATAATCTTCAAGTCCGCGGATTACATCTACCGCTTTGGTATTACGGACATCCGGGCAGTTCTCTTTAAAGGTAATTCCCAGGTTTAAGACTCTGGCCCCGTTGATCGTGATCTTCTTTTTAATCATCGTTTTCACAAGCTGGGAAGCCACATACTGTCCCATAGAATCGTTAAGGCGGCGTCCGGCAAGGATAATTTCAGGGTGATAACCGTTTTCCTGTGCTTTCTGAGCCAGGTAATACGGATCTACCCCGATGCAGTGACCACCTACCAATCCGGGTTTGAAAGGTAAAAAGTTCCATTTGGTTCCTGCAGCCTCCAATACAGCATGGGTATCAATTTCCAGAAGATTGAAAATTTTCGCCAGCTCATTTACAAAAGCGATGTTAATATCTCTCTGGGAGTTTTCAATAACTTTAGCTGCTTCCGCAATCTTGATAGTCGGAGCCAAATGAGTCCCGGCAATGATCACAGATTTATATAAAGCGTCAACTACTTTTCCAATTTCCGGTGTAGAACCTGAAGTAACCTTCAGGATTTTCTCTACCGTATGCTCTTTATCTCCAGGGTTAATACGCTCCGGGGAATATCCTGCAAAGAAGTCCTGATTGAACTTCAATCCTGAAACTTTTTCCAGAACAGGAATACATTCTTCCTCGGTAGCACCCGGATATACCGTAGATTCATAAATTACAATATCTCCTTTTGACAATACTTTACCCACTGTTTCCGATGATTTGTATAATGGGGTAAGATCGGGACGGTTATGTTTATCAACCGGTGTTGGAACCGTAATAATATAGATGTTTGCATCCTGGATATCGTTGATATCAGCAGAGCAGTACAATCCTTTTTCATTGGAGTGGTGAAAAGGGTTTTCCTCTTTTAATATGGCTTTCAACACTTCGTTTTCCACTTCTAAAGTATTGTCTACACCCGTATTTAATTCCTCAATCCTTTTCTGATTGATATCAAAACCTACAACCGGATACTGGGTTGCAAATAATCGTGCTAAAGGCAGACCTACGTATCCTAATCCGATAACGGCAATTTTATATTGTTTTTCCACAAAAACTCGATTTAAACTTGTTTATTTTAAATTTTCCCAATACCAGCTGATAGCTTCTTTCAATCCTTTTTCTATCGTATGGGTAGGCTGATATCCTAATAATTTTCCTGCTTTTTCAACGGATGCCAGTGAATGCGGGATATCACCGACACGGTTCGGACCGTAAATGACATTAACATCAGCAATTTTTGCATCGAATTCGCTTAAATATTTTTTAAGGTATCCAATCAGGTCATTCAGTGTTGTACGGTCACCTACTGCTGTATTGTAAACTGTATTCACCGCTTCAGGATTCTCTGTAAGCATAGCCAGTTCATTCATCTGAATGACATTATCGATATAAGTAAAATCACGTGAATAATCTCCGGTCCCGTTAATGGTAGGAGATTCGTGGTTGATTAACTGTTTTACAAACAAGGGAATCACAGCAGCGTATGCTCCGTTCGGATCCTGTCTGCGACCAAATACATTGAAATATCTTAAACCGATACACTGCATTCCGTATGTTTTTCCAAACACATCAGCATACAGCTCATTGACATATTTGGTGATGGCATAGGGTGATAAAGGTTTCCCGATCACATCTTCCACTTTAGGCAATGATGCAGAATCACCATAGGTAGATGATGAAGCAGCATATACAAAGCGTTTTACATTGGCATCGCGTGCAGCAATCAGCATATTCAAAAATCCTGAAACATTCACATCGTTACTTGTAGCAGGATCTTTAATTGATCTAGGAACAGAACCTAATGCAGCCTGGTGCAGTATATAATCTACATTTTCTACCGCTTTCCGGCAAGCTTCCAAATCACGGATATCACCTTCAATCAGCTTATAATTTGGGTTGTTAAGGAAAGGCTCGATATTATGTCGGTGTCCTGTTGCAAAATTATCTAAGCAAACAACATAATGCCCTTTATTTAAAAAATATTCCGTTAAGTTGGAACCTATAAAACCCGCTCCTCCTGTAATTAAAATTTTATGCATTTCTATGATTTAAAAATTTTCTTCCACCAGCTGTCTTTCTCCTTGGTCTGGCTGTAGCCATAGCCATAGCTGTAGTTATATCCATAACCTCCTGCCCTTCTGGAAACATCATTAACAACAAAAGATACGTTCTTCAGTTTAGAGTCTCTTACCAGGTCGTTGGCAAAATCTATCAATATATTTTTTGATACTCCGGACCTTACTACATATAATGTTGCATCCGCTGCATCTGCAATACTCAGTGTATCCGAAACCAGCATAAGCGGTGCGGAGTCTATAATAATATAAGCATACTCAGAAGACATCTGCTCAATAAGCTTCTGATATCTTCCATTAGAAAGTAATTCCTGAGGATTGGGAGGAATAGATCCTGCGTAAATCACATCACATGAAGGATTGGTAGTTGATGTATGGATAAGGTCCTCTACATTTACCGAATCATCATATAAATATTCTGTAAGACCCTTTCTTTTTACAGGTTCACTATCATACCTCTGGATCTGAGGATTACGGATATCCGAACCAATCAGAAGGGCTCTCCCGTTTTTATTGGCTATGGTAAGAGCAAGATTAACGGATACCAGGGTATTACCTTCACCTTTTACCGAAGAGGTTACCATAACTACCTTGGCAGAATCTTTTGTTGGCAAAACAAATTTAAGGTTGGAAACCAGAACCCTGAATGCTTCAGCCAGCTCCGAAAAGTCGTTTTTCTGAACCAAATGGTTCTCATTATCTTTAAGTGACGGAATGTCTACCAGCACGCCCAAGCCGGAACGTTCTTTAATATCGTCTCTGTTATAAATTTTGTCATCCAGCATGAACAGTAAATAGAAAACTGCAAAAGGGATCAACATTCCAAGGAAAAGTGCTCCCGGAAAAATAATATCTTTTTTAGGTGATACCGGAGTATCTTCTGTAAATGCAGGGTTTACAATTTTAGCCTTCGGAACTTCTACGGACAGATTGATTGCGTTTTCTTCTCTTTTTTGCAGAAGAAACAAGAAGAGCTGCTCCTTAAGGTTCTGCTGACGTTCTATTCCTCTGTAAACCTTAGACTGTCCCGGAACTTTTTCTATGACATTATTGCTGGTTGCAATTTGGTTTTGAAGCTGGGAGATACCGGTCTGTACCGTTTGTTTCTGTTCATTGATGTTGTCACGAATAATGCTTTTCAGAGAAGCAATTTCCCTGTTCATCTCTATGACAGCAGGGTTTTCATTGGTGGCCTGCTTAAGGGTTTTGTTTCTGCTGATGATAAGCAGGTTATACTGGGAGATAGACTGTTCCAATGAAGGGTTCAGACCCAGATTGGACGGCATAAGCTGATTGTTGCCTTTTAAAGCTTCTGCTGAAAGGGAGTTCAGAAGGTCAAGCTGTGCCTGCTGCTGAAGAAGAGCTTTAGTATTCTCGCTGGTATTCTGCAGGGCCAGTTCTGCCTGTGCCTGCAAATCAACGATACGGTTACGGTTTTGGAAATCTTCTTTCTGGTTTTCCACTCCGGAAAGGTCTTTAGTAATCACTTCCAGTCGTTTATCAATAAACTCCTGGGTATTCTTGGCCTGCAGATTTTTGTCTCTCAGTCCATCCAGATTATACTGTTTGGTTACTTCGTTCAGAACAGCCTCTGATTTTTCCGGAAGAGATCCTATCAGGCTAATTTCCATCAGCATGGCCTTTTCATCCGGAATGTTTACCTGTATAGCTTTTTCAAGCTTTTTTACTTTCTCAATAGGACTCGAAAAAATAATTTTATATTCAGACTTAGGCTTAATATCAGCATTTTTCTGCAATATCACCGTTCCGAATTCCAGATGTAAAGGAATATTGAATTTCCCTGTAATATCCTTTTTTTTCTCACTGTGAAGCGTAAACTGATCTCCTTTTATTTCCGATATGGAGTACTGGGTGGATACAAATTTTTCGTTGGTATAAGTTAATATCTTTGCTGTTATAGGAGCTTTGGAAAACAGCTGTGAATCTTTAATTTCTCCTGCACTGAAATATTCTACATTGAGATTAAGATTTTTCACCACCTGCATGAGTATAGGCCGCGAGTTCACTACTGCCGCCTCACTTTTCAGCTCATCTGCATTGCCAAGCCCTATCCCGAGATTATCAAGATCAGCTAAAGCTGAAGAAAGATCATTTTGTTTTTTATCAAATTTAAGGGTAGTCTTTGACTGATATTTAGGAACGCTGTATCTGAGATAAATATAGGCACCTGCTACAAAGACTAACATAGAAGCAATAAACCATGGCCATTTATACAGGTATTGAGAAATGGTTTTCCTGATATTCAATTTTTCTTGCCTTGCCTGAAATTCTGTCTGCTGCATATGTTTATTATCTTGTTAAAGCAACAATAAGTGTCCCTGCCGTTAATAATGCTCCAATAATCTGGAATGTAAGAGCCCTGTTCGGATTGGTGTTTGCCTGAACCTGCTTGTTTTTATCCGGCTGTACATATAATATGTCGTTTTGCTTCATATAATAGTATGGTGAGCTTACAATATCAGATCTGGAAAGGTCAATATTGACTACCTGGTCTACTCCATCATCCCCTGTACGGATAAGCTTTACGTTCGTGCGGTCTCCATAGTCCGTCATATCACCTGCAAGACCAAGTGCCTGGAACACATTAATTTTCTGGGAAACACTTTCTTTCTGCCCGGGATCTTTCACTTCACCCAAAATACTTACATTGAAATTTTTCAGCGTAATAGACACCATAGGATCGGTAAGATATCTCTTCAGACGCGACTCCAGATCCTGTTTTAGCTGTACCTGTGTCATTCCTTTAGCATACACATTCCCTAATACAGGGAAAGAAATATACCCTTCTTCGTTCACTAGATATTCGCTTGGCTGTACATATTGGTTTATTCCGGTATTGGTATCACTTCCCACCTTATTGGTTGTATTAAGGTTGAAAGGCTTTACAGCAATTTCATCAAGTGCCGACACCAGGATCAGAAGAACATCTCCTTCCTGAATATGCAAGCCCTGAAACTTTGCCCTGCTAACTTCCTCCTCCATATTATGCTTTGACATATACACCATATTCTGTTTGGGCTTACATGATAGCAAAGTAGCCGATAACAGTATTATATATGTAATAATAGTTTTCTTCATATGTTATTTAAGTCTATTCGGATTAATATGCAATTTTTATTAAATATTTCTACAACAAAAGACAGAATTAGTATATTTTATATATTAAATACAATTTCACGTATACGTGAAATGATTTTAAACAAAATATCTTATTTTAAAAGTCAATTCATTCTGTAGCAATTTTCATTCCGATTGGAAATAAAACAATAAAAATATTTGATTATTTTTCACTTATCAGCACCATAATTAAAACTATGTTATTGATAGACTTCACGTTCCGGTGTTTTATCTAAAATTTCAAATTCTGAATTATTACTTATAAATTCCGGCACAATTATTTTCAGAATCCGAACGACCTGCAAACCTTCTTTTTTTATGGCCGACCTCATAATCTGCTTGCACAGGAGTTCTATATCTTCAAATTCCATCAATGGATCTCTTGAAATCATGATTTTCTCATGATGGGTAGGAATAGTTGTAGAATTATCCGTTAAAAGCTCCTCGTACAACTTTTCACCAGGCCTTAATCCTATAAAATCAATTTTAATATCAACATCCGGCGTATATCCTGATAACTTGATCATCCTCCTCGCCAGATCCAGAATTTTAACCGGTTTGCCCATATCAAAAACGTAAATTTCGCCTCCATTTCCCATTGTTCCTGCCTGAAGCACCAGTTCACAGGCCTCAGGTATGGTCATAAAATAACGGATAATATCGGGATGGGTAATGGTAACCGGGCCTCCTTTTTCAATCTGCTTCCTGAAATGCGGTATTACAGAACCGTTAGACCCCAGCACGTTTCCAAAACGGGTTGTAATAAATTTTGTTGTATTATCGGGAGTGTTTTGTAGAGACTGCACAAAAAGTTCGGCAGCTCTTTTAGAGGCACCCATTACATTGGTTGGGTTCACAGCTTTATCGGTAGATACCATTACAAAACGGCTCACATGATATTGTCTGGATAACAAAGCTAAGTTTCTGGTCCCCCCAATATTTACAAAAATAGCTTCATGCGGATTATCTTCTATTAATGGAACATGCTTATATGCTGCCGCATGATACACTATTGAAAAACGGTAATCTTCAAATAATTTTTCAAGTCTGTAGTGGTTCGAAATATCTGCCAATACAAATTTGAACTTCTGGTTCGGAAATCTTTCCAGCAACTCAAGCTTCAGTTCGTGTAAAGGTGATTCGGCCTGATCCACAACTACAATAATTGATGAACCCAACTGAGCAACCTGCCGTACAATTTCACTTCCAATAGACCCGGCGCCTCCGGTCACCAGAATACTTTTATTATAATGACGGCTTTTTACCTCTTCACTTTCTATTTTTATCGGGCTTCGGTCCAGTAAATCTTCAATCTGAAGAAGACTGAAAACTCCTACAATACCATCTTCCTTTATTTTGCTGAGACAAGGCGCTTTCAACACTTTCAATCCCCTATCCAATGCAATCGTCATCCACTCTTCCATTTCTCCCTTCTCCATCGTTCCCCGGATTAGAACCGCATCAAATTGATTAGTCAGACTATGACTTTTGAGAAGTTCTTTTTTATTACAGATTTTGTACCCCAGTAATGTTGCCTTTTTAGAATCCGATCTGGCGCTAAAAAAACCTGCCAGCTGATAAGCGTGTCCCGGATTATGAATAATTGCATTGGCCAATGATACAGATTCGCCTCCCACTCCTACAACAGCAACTCTTATTTTGGATGGAACCGTCTTATACTTATGATCCATAACCATGCTGAAAATCTGTTTGGTAAGCATCCTGAAAAAGAACATCAGAAGAGTGGAAATGAAAAAGAATAAAAAAAGAGCCGGGTATAAATAGAGCGGTCTCCCCAATACCATATCTGACATAAAATTCAGTCCCAGCAATACGATAAAGGTACTGCCCGATGACCACAGAATTCTAAAAAAGTCAAAAAAAGTAGAGTATCTTATTATTCCTGCATACGTTTTGAAAAGGAACATGAATAAAATATTAACTGCAATAATTGTCAAAATTTTTTCATTGAGATACTCAACAAAATAAATTTGTACGTGCAGTTTTTTTAATAACAGATAGATCGTTAAGACAGAAAAGGAAACTATTGAAATATCAATAAAAAAAACTAACCACCTAGGTACATACCTTAACTCTTTGATTTTAAAAACATTCCCCATACTACAAATAAACCTAAAAATATTATATTTTTTTATTTAATTCAACATTTGGTGGTTTTTAATTTTAAACAAATATAATTAATTATTAATACATTATTTAGACTCATATGTTAATTTAACATATTGTTTATTGAAATTATTACCTATTTTAACCATGCAAAACATACAACATTCATATCTCATTGCAACACAGTATTTTTCAAATTTCAAACTAAATATGTTAAAATATCATAATGTTAAAAAAATGAAATTTCTTCATATATGAATGTTTCATTATTATATAAATAAAAAAAGCAAAGCCTTTAAAGTCTTTGCCTGGAACACAGAGCATTAAAAAATTATTTCAAATTCTTTTCAAAAAAACTTTCTAATGTATCAAATGGGATTATATCCACTTTATCGTAATCAAATAAAAAGAAGGCCTGGTTCAGACCTTCTTTCTTACTTTTCATGACAATTGGAATTTATCTTAAGATATTTCAATCAACCGCGGTGGTTTCTGCTTTGCATCCTCTTTCTTAGGAATGGTCAGTAAAAGCAGTCCATTCTCATATTTCGCATTGATATTATCCTGATCGACCACATCCTTTGGAAGCTGCAGACTTCTTTGGAAAGATTGATAGCTGAACTCCCTGCGGGTAAAATTATCCTGCTGACTTTCGCTGCTATCCTGTTTAGAGGATGAAATAGTCAAAAGGTTTCCATCGAGCTTTACCTCGAAATCTTTTTTGTCCATACCCGGCGCAGCAATCTGCACCTCATAAGCATCTTCATTTTCTCTGATATTAACCGAAGGAACCGTTGTACTGGTTGATGAATAATTGTTGTTTCCCCAGTTAAAAAGTTCACGATTAAAAAAATCATCGAAAAGACCAGGCAAGGCTGAATAGCCATTCGGGTTTCTTTTAATAAGATTCATAATAATCCTTTTAAATTAAGTTAAACAATCATTTTATATACATACAGCTGGCCAACTGTACCTGAAAAATATCAAAAAAAATACCACGCAGAAAAATGTGATTTTTTTGCAGAAAAACTGACAAAATTTCACTTTGTACTTTTTCTATTTCAATTAAGGCTTAGCTATTGGCAAAACTTCATTGTCCTGGTTTCTGTGGTAAAGCATCATGCAATTCTCCCCGTTAATGTATTATGATCTCACTCATAGACCTATTGATGAGTAATTATATAATTTTGAATAATTAAAGCATTTAATAGAACACTAACCATCATTATATAACTTATGAAAAATTTATTCTTATCAATTATGGCTATAAGCTTCATCACTTTAGCCTGTAAAAAAAATAACGAAGAAAAAAATACAGCTGCTGCTGATTTAGCCAATACACAAAGTGCCTATTCTAATCCAGATACAGCCGCCACATCACCTTCCGTCTCCGCAGACAGCATGACAGGTAGAGACAGTATCAATACAAAGACTCATATAGGCGGCAGAAAAACAAGCAATAACAATACAGGTAACGGCACCGGTAATGTTAATGCAGCAGTATCAGACAGTGCACACCCCGGCAGATAAACAGTATTTGTAATTCCATGTAAGGTTTTACCCATTAGTTTTGGGCAATACATATTTACTCTAGCTATCCGTTGAAGTGAAACATTGCTTCAACGGTTTTATATTTTGTAATTTAAATTGCAGGACGCCTTATTTTTTAAACAACTGAGCTTTAATTATTTGTCTCTACCTCAGCTGATCCCCTGTTGTAAAAGATATTTTATCTTGCACTGATTTTGGAATTAACCTTTTGCAGACTTTATAAATTGTAAAAAAATCAGTATTTTCGCAGTCGGAAATCATAAGTGATAAGTTTTTTAAGGTTATTCACTGCTGATGAACACGGCTGCATAGTTTAATGGATAGAACTTCGGATTTCGGCTCCGACAGTGAGGGTTCGAATCCTTCTGCGGTCACTTTTAACAAAAAGAGAATTTGTATATTATTGAAAATAAGATAATTGCATTTTCTCTTTTTTCTTTTATGTCAATTATTTATTGGGCATACTCATCTTAAATTTAAATTATAAAGGTCTTTTGAATTTTCAACAGCCACAGAATAAAGTAGTAACTCATAAATAAAAAAGCCTTACATTTTAAAATGCAAGGCTTTTATTGTATTGAATATTTCTTTAGGTTTAGAAGGTAATCTTCACGCCTCCAAGAATCTGTGCCCCTAAGACTTTATATCCTTTGTAGGTCTGGTAATTGGAATTAAGAAGATTGTTTCCGATGGCAAAAACACTGAAATTTTTATGGAATTTGTACTCTGCAGAAAGATTTAAATCTGCATAGCCTCCTACCTTATCGTTTCTGTTTTCCGTAGACTGGTAAACCAGATCCGGATTTGCTACTCCTTCGATGGCAAAAGAATTGGTTGTTCTGTCGCTGGCAAAAATCCCTTTGAATCCTAACAGTAATTTTTTATCCAGCATGGTATATTTTGCACCGATACTGGCATTGACTAAAGGAACGTTGTAAATATCCTCATAATTTTTCAGATCATATTTTGTAAATCTTACTTCCCCATCTAAAATCAGGTTTTCAAGAGGGAAATACTGTACACTTCCCTTGATATCACTTACGTTTCCGTCATCATAAATTGCAGAGAATGTATTTGCAAAATTATAGGCAGAACGGTTCAAAGTATAAACATTGTCGAAAAGGTTGTTACCCTGGAAAAACATAATATCTTTCATCTTTCCATAACCTGCAGAGAAGTCATACTTGAATGTTTCATCGATATCCCCTCTCAGTCCTATATAAAAATGATATTGCGTCTCTGTAGGCTTTAAAAACTGGTCAGAAACAATGAATGGATTAGCCTGTAGGAGATCGGAAAAGGTATTGAGCTTTAAACCTCCGTCTACCCCACCATAAAATTTGAATTCTTTAGCGGCAGCAACCTGAAACTCAGCCTGTGGAAACCAGTACGTTTTATTATTTTTGACTTCACCGCCAAGCCTGTCATTTGAATTCTTGGCATTTAAGAACGAAAATGTAGATCCCAGCATTAAATAAGAATCTCCTTTTCTGAAAGTCACTTTCGGGTCCAGGGTCGTATTAAAGAAGTTGGATGAATTTTTATCTACGATGGCAAATTCCGTTTTTACAGCTTCCAGTCCTACTCCTAAGTCCGCATTTAAATTGATTCCTGATTTTCCGATCTCAACAGCATGCTTGGAAAGATTTGCCAAGATGGAAACCTGATTCTCCTGTGCATCAAAATGATCTTTCAGGAAAGAGGATTTCACCCTTACATCATTTAAAATTTCGTTGGAATAAAAATCGTAATAACCATTCACTTTGAACTGGCTCACTCTCTGCTTCAAATCTACATCTGCAGCCGGTTCCAGCGCATAGATCCCGTAATATCTGTTATTATCCAGTCCATATTGAGCATTCAGATTGAATTTTCCTTTTTCACCATATGAATTCAGGTAAGCTCCGATCGCCGTAGAGCTCTGCTTGGAATCCCAGGCATATTCTTTTTTCAGACCCAGGGTAGAAAGGAAATGGAAATCTGCCCCTACTTCCAGCTTATTATCAAGAGTCTTGGAAACATTGGCATCTGCAAGGATTTTCCCGAAGTTACCCATTCCGAACTGTACATAATTATTCTGAGCTGTTCCTTCGAATTTCGGAGTCACATCCTGTCCCTGAATTGTAGAAGTTTTGAAATCTGAAACCGCTGGCACATCCGTAATCGTATATTTCACAGGGTTCTGGGATTTCTCTTCCGGCGGATAATTCTTGATCGTTTCCACGGAGGTTTTCTTCTTCTCGATCTTCTTCACTTCCGGCTCCCGCTTCTTATTCAGAATCAGTTTTTCCTCCTTGATCTGGGAAAACGCAAACTGCGAAAACCCTAAAAATAATATGGATAATAATTGAATTTTTCTGTTCATTATTTTTTGTATTTAAGTATTTAAGTAAAATGCATTAATGATTTTTACATGAATACATTGTACATTAATACAGTAGTACATTTACTTTTTAATCTGCTTTTTAACCTCTTTTGCTTCCGCTACAATTTCCGGGAAATCTTTATAATTCTCGATGATCTGATCGCAGGTATAGCTTGCCTGGTAATTGTCTTTCAGTCCAACGTAGTTTTTAGCCATAAGAACCAAAGCTTTTGCCCCCCAATAGTCTTCGGATGCATAATTATTGGCCAGCTTAAAGATCGTCTCGTTTGAAGATTTGAATGCCTTTCCTTTATTCTGATAATAAGCTTTGGCATACAATGCTTCTGCCGCCACCGATGTGTTGGATGATTTTTCAAGAGGCGTATAAGCTGACTGCGCATCTTTATCTTTTCCTGAATTCATCAAGCTTCTCGCTTTGATTACTTTCGCAGTTTCAATGATTGCTGCAGAGTTTTTCGTGTTGGCAATTACTGCATCTGCCAGTTTTTCAGCCTGAGAGAAGTTTTTCTCATCCGCATACATCTTCATCAGCTCTACATTTGCATAGTTCTTAATGCTGATATCTGAAGAGTTTTTGAGATTTTCAAGATACTTTTTAGCTTCTGCGGAATTCCCCTGAGCTATAGAGATCTGCGCCAGACGGGTCTGTGCATCATCCTGGTAATCATTCTGAACCGAGGCCACTTCCTGAAGAACAAGAAGCGCTTTCGTAGCATTATTGGTCTGATAATAGCTTTCTCCAAGCTCGTATTTAGCCTGGTAAAGCCCTTCTCCGGTAGGATTCTGTGTTAAGTATTTTTCGTAATAAGAAATAGCATTCTTGTAGTCTTTCTTGGTAAAATACTGTTTCCCCGTAGACAAATTGATCTCATCGATCTCAGAAGCATCTACATTCACCCCGATACTTTTTGCAAAGCTTTCATATCCGGAAACATCTCCGTTTTTCGTGAAAACAGGTTTTGCAGCCTGAACAATTTTCTCGGCATACGCTGTATTTTTATACTGCTCTCCCAAAGATTTAAGTTCAGAAAGCGCCTTATCGCTTTGGTTCTGGTCAATATAGTTCTGCGCTCTGTAAATGGATGCGTTCGCAATAAGGTCTTTATCCGAAGATGTTTTGATCACTTTGGCAAAAGCATCATTGGAGTTGGCAAAATCATCCTGGGCAGCATAAGCCGTTCCCATCTCATACTGAGCATCATCATAATATTCAGAATCCGGATATTTGGATAAAAGATTCTTCAAATTGGTAATCTTTGCCTGCGTGTCGCCTTTAAATCCTAAAGCCATCGCTTTCTGATATAAAGTATAGTCCGTAGCATCTTCATTTTTATCGTAAATCGCAATCGCTTCGTTCAGATCATTGTTGGCATAATGAATATCCGCCAGACGGAGTTCTGCATCATTTTTAAATTCAGGTTTCGGGTTGCTCAGATACTGCTTGAAATAAGTCTGCGCCTGGTCGAATTTTTTAGCCTTGAAATACGCATAGCCCAAATCATAAGGCAGCTGCTGTTTTTCAGGGAAATTTTCGGTAAGAAGTTTCTCATAACGAACAATGGCAGACGGGTAGTTTCCTTTCTGGTAATACACCTGTCCCAGCCAATATAATGCTCTGTTATAAAATTCTTTATTGATATTGAATCCTAAACTTCTCAGAAAATATTTTTCAGCTTCATCATAATTTCCTTTGTTGAATTCCTCCGTTCCCAATAAATAGGAAACCTCCTGATCCACTTTATTGATTTCCGGAGTGGAATCCTGAAGCCTGTCGATCGCATTCAGGGTTTCTTTATAGTTTCCGGAATATAAATAAGATTTCACAAGAAGCGATCTCATTTCCGGAGCATTTGCATCATTCTGATTGTTGTTGATATAATTTTGGATCACCGCGGAAGGGCTTTCAAACGGGTTTCCGATATCGTAGCTTAATTTTGCGTACTGCTCGTGCGCCAATTTCTTCACCTTGGCATCATAATCCATCTGGTAGGAAGAACGGAAAGCCGAAAGAGCTTCCTGCTTTTTGTCTACTGCCAGATAGGCATTTCCCAGCTGATAGTAAGCATTCTGTGCCAGCGCTGAATTGCTGTTGATAAGCTGGTTGTAATACGAAACCGCTTCATCATATTTTTTAAGCTGTGCAGCTACAAACCCCATTTCGTAAAGGTCATTTTCGGAAGGGTTCTGCTGTACGCTCAAATAGTCTTTAAGGTGCGGATATGCTGAAGTATAGTCATTTTTCATGAAATAACTCTCCCCGATGATCTTATGGACCTCCGCTTTATAAGAATCAGAAATATCTTCGTTCAGGAGGGCGGTTCCCTCGGTAATCGCCTGATCATAATTCTTGTCATTATAGTACATCTGTACATAATAAGGACGCACCAGCTTAGAAAACTTAGGCTGGTCTTTTACAGAATCAAAATACTGGAACGCTTTATCACTCTGTCTGTTGGAATAATACAGGTGACCCAGCATATAGGCGATATCTCCTTTCTGAGACTCATCAGCTGTTTTATAGGCTTCTTCCAGGGCATCTGTAGCTCCTTTGGTATCGCCCATCATGAATTTGGCATAGCCCAGCTTCAGAATATACTGTGTATTCTCTTCTTTTGAAAGCTGGTACTGATTCACTTTTTTGAGCGTTTCTAAAGCCTTTTCAAAATCTTTTTTAGCCAGGTAATAATCGGCCAGCGGCAGATTAGCCTGAGCAAAATACGCAGAATTGGGATATTCTTTCATGAAGGCTGTTAATCCTTCCTCTGCATGGTTTTTCTGCAGAATCACCCCGATCACGTTATCAAAAAACTGCGCCGCTTCCTTTCTCGATTTGGACAAATTCTGATTATAGAAGTATTGTCTGGCATATTCGAACTGGGAAGCATTGTATATTTTGGTCTGATAAAGATTTTCTGCGAGGCTGAATCTGTAATTTTCTTTCTGTGTAAAGTACTGTGACTGTTGCGCTTCGGAAGTTCCGAAATAAAGCACGGCAGCTGAGAGAAGGATTTTTTTTGAATTCATTCTTTTTCTGATAAAAAGATTAGTCTATATAAGTTAACGAAAATATTAAAAACTTATTGTTTAAGCAAGTTTTAAAAGGTTTAATAATCCAAAATACCCATTGAATACATTTCACCGTCTGATGATAAAAAAATGATTATTTTAGTATCATCAAAACCGAGTAGATGTTAATGTAGAGTTATTAAAAAATATTTAGATTTAATTCTGATTCTACAGCAGCTAAAAACATACCATATTATGAAAATTAAGATACTTTTAGCATTAATATTTGTCAATCTGATACATGCGCAGAAGTTGTACTTCCCCAAAACAGCAGTCACCGACTCTGTAGTTCTGGAAAAACAAATGCCCATGTTGGCATCAAAACTGATCAATCAGGCTCCAATGCTTAAGCTGAAAAAAACGAATAAACTTGCTTATTTGGACAACTTGCTGCGTTTGGAGCTGGTTGCTAAAGATTATAAAAAATCCAACGCCACTTTAGCAGATTACCGTAAGGAATTTGCAGACCATAATATGGCCGGAAACAAATTTATTGCCTATGAATTTTACAGCCTGGCAAAGCTTATTGAGGAGAAGGAAAAAATAAGTTTTCCTGATGCGCTTCAAAAAGCATTCAATAAAAAATACGAGAGCCTTCCAGACCAATTGATCACCAAAATAGGTATGGCCGTTGATGGGGATATCCCCGCTTCCAGAAAACTCTTAAAAGAGACCCTGAATAAACAGAAAGATAAGGATAGTATAGATTACGCATCGGCTCTTGCTTTATGCAAAAGCTATTTAAATTATAAGATTTTTTCCAGCACTAAACCTCAGATTGTAAAGTTAGTGGAATTAAAAGACCAGGAAAAATTCATTACCGAGACAAAGGATCTGAAAACCAAAAACGGAAATACCCTTACAATCACTATTGTCAGAAAAAAGGCGAACACAACTCCCCTTCCTGTTATTCTTACCAATAATATCTATGCCGGACCTTTTGATGCCTATTTTGGAAAACGGGCAGCCGTTTATAATTATGTAGGAGCTGTTGTCAATACGCGTGGCAAAAGAAACAGCAATGATGAAAACAACCCTTTCGAGCACGAATCGCAGGACATTTACGAAGTGATAGATTGGGTAAGTAAGCAGCCCTGGAGCAACGGTAAAGTAGGAATGATCGGCGGAAGCTATTTAGGTTTCAGCCAGTGGGCAGCGGTAAAAAAACTGCATCCGGCCTTAAAAACCATTGTTCCGCAGGTCGCCGTAGGAATTGGAATAGATTACCCTGCCCAAAACAATATATTCATGAGCTATATGCTGCAGTGGATCAATTATGTGACGAATAATAAGCTTACTGATGAGGCAGATTTTAATAATTTCAAGAAATGGGATTCTATCAATACCGCGTGGTACAAAAGTGGAAGATCATTCAGGGCTTTGGACACCATCAGTGGCAAGCCTAACAGGATATTTCAAAGATGGCTGGATCATCCGGGTTATGATCAGTACTGGCAAAAAATGGTCCCTTACAAAGAAGATTTTGCGAACATCAATATTCCTATCTTAACGACCACAGGGTATTATGATGATGATCAGATTGGCGCCATCTCCTACTTTAAGGCTCATCATCAATATAATAAGAATGCCAATCATTATCTTGTAATGGGCCCATATGATCATGGCGGTGCACAAAGCTTCGGATTTACTTTCGTTAATGGCAGACCAATAGATCCTGCAGCCAGAATAAGCATTGATGACCTGGCCTTTTCATGGTTTGATTATATTCTGAAAAACGGGAAAAAACCGGCTCTTTTAAAAGACAGAATTAACTTTCAGGTAATGAATACCAATACATGGAAACATGCTCCTACTCTTGAAAAAATGCACACTTCAACACTTAAGTTTTACCTTCAGAATCGTAAAGGCAATTCATCCGTTTTTAATCCTCCCGCAGAGAAAAGCTTTATTCAGCAAACGGTTGATTTTAAAAACCGGGATCAAAAAGACACTTATCATGCCGTAAGTAAAACAGACAGTGTAAAAACCACAAATTCGGTGTATTTTGAAAGTGAAGTGTTAGACAAAGACCTTATTATCAGCGGAAATCCGGCCGGATTCTTCAATGTTACCATTAACAAAAAAGATTTTGATACGGATACTTATCTTTACCAGATACAGCCGGATGGCAAAACTTTCCTGCTGTCAACCCATATTGTAAGAGCGAGCTATGCAAAAGACAATGCTTTACGCCAGCTTCTTGAACCCGGTAAAACAGAACAGATTCCTATAAAAAATTCAATATTCATCAGTAAAAAAATAGAAAAAGGAAGCAGACTTGTTCTGTTGGTAGGCGTCAACAAAAGCCCAAGCTGGCAGATCAACTACGGAACAGGAAAAGATGTAAGTGATGAAACGATAAAGGATTCCGGTGAACCCTTGGAAATAAAATGGCACAACGACAGCTATGTGGAAATACCTATTTATCAAGAATAATGGCCTTTAAGGCTTATAACCTCAGCCTTTTCAACGAAATATTATGATTACAGCCAGCACCAAAATAAAAATTCATTACATTTGCTTTTTTTCAAACTCAAATATATATTGAATGAATCAACTTTTTAGAAGGAAAAACTATTCAGAAACAGATACTTCTACAAGCCTTTTAAGGGTTTTAGGTGTTTGGGATATTGTTTTTTTTGGTATTGCGGCCATTATTGGAGCAGGAAGTTTCAGCAGTTTAGGTGAAGCGGTTTTCAGAGGCGGCCCCGGAGTGATTCTACTGTATTTGATTTGTGGTTTTGCCTGTGGCTTTACTGCATTATGCTATGCTGAATTTGCGAGCAGAATTCCTACAGCCGGTTCTGCCTATACGTATGCTTATGCCAGTTTCGGTGAACTGATCGCCTGGGTAATCGGATGGGCTCTGATCATGGAATATTCTTTCGGAAATATTTATGTAGCCTTTTCCTGGTCCGATTATTTTACCAGCTTCCTGGAACGTCTGGGCATGCATATCCCTGATTATCTTACCTGCAGCTATACGGAAGCCCGAAAAGCTTTCCAGAACGGTTCTGAGAATAAAGAACTTTTAAACGCATGGAAGTCTGCCCCACTGATTGGCAGTTTAAAATTCATCGTTGATGTGCCTGCATTAGTGATCAACGGCCTCATTACGTGGCTTTGTTATGTTGGGGTGAAAGAAAGTAAAAACTTCAATAATTCTTTGGTTATTTTAAAACTTGCGGTCATTGTTTTGGTGATCCTTGTAGGCTTTGCTTATATCAACACGGATAACTGGACGCCCGTAAATCCGGAAACCCAGGTAGCCTCCTTCATGCCAAATGGTTTTGCAGGAGTTATGAGTGCAGTTTCAGGAGTTTTCTTTGCCTATATAGGTTTTGATGCATTAAGTGTCCTTTCCGAAGAGACCAAAGATCCCCAGAAAACCCTTCCGAAAGGAATGATCATTTCTCTTGTTCTTTGTACGGTAATTTATATTGCTTTAACACTGGTTTTAACGGGAATGGTTGATTACAGGAAATTTGATGGTATCGGAGATCCGCTTTCATTTATATTCGAAAAATCGAATGCCAATGTCGCCTGGATGGAACTTGTCGTTTCCTTTGTAGCTATTGTTGCCATTACTACTGTATTATTGGTGTTCCAGATGGGACAGCCAAGAATCTGGTATGCGATGAGCCGCGACGGGCTGATGCCTGAAAAATTCAAAACTGTACATCCAAAGTATAAAACCCCTTCATTTGCAACTGTTGTTACAGGTATTGCGGTAGGAGTTCCTATTCTTTTTACAGATAAAACCTTCATTCTCGATTTCACAAGTATCGGAACAATCTTCGCTTTCGTACTGGTATGCGCCGGAGTTTTAATGCTTCCTGCAAAACAGAAGATCAAAGGCAGATTTCATCTTCCTTATATTAACGGTAAATTCATATTCCCGGTTATTTTTATCGGCGGTTTAATAGGCTTCTATATCTGGCAACCTGAATTCTTCAGCAACCTGATGGACTGGAGCAATCCTAAAGAAGGTGAATTCAAAGCTTCTATCTTTGTTTTCATTCTGATCAACCTGGTGCTGTGCATCTTTACCTTTATCAAGAACTTCTCTTTAATTCCGTTAATCGGTTTAAGCTCCTGTTTATACCTTCTTACCGGAATGAGCCATGAGAACTGGTTCTGGTTCGGGCTTTGGTTTGCTCTGGGTCTGGTGATCTATTTCTGCTACGGTTATAAAAACAGTAAGCTCAGAAAGGAAACAGTATAAAAATAATCAACATAAATAAAGTATAATAGAAGGCAAATTCGCAGATCAGCAAATTTGCCTTCTATTTTTTCATCAAATCGGCAGAATTATTGCATATGCTTCAACGGAAATCATAAACTAATTTTGCCATGTCAGAAAGAATAAAAACCTACGGAGAATTTTATCAGTTTTATCTTACCGAACACAGTAAAACGGGAACGAGAATCTTTCATTTCATCGGAACTCTTTTAGTATTTGTGGTGATCTGGTATGTCATCAGTTCAGGGAAAGAAAGGTTTCTATGGTATATTCCGATCTTTGGTTATGGCTTTGCCTGGTTCAGCCATGCAGTCATAGAAAAAAATAAACCCGCTACTTTCAAATACCCGCTTTGGTCATTGATCTCTGATTTCAGGTTGTTTTTTGAGCTATTAATCGGGAAACAGAAATTCAGAGGGATAGTTCCGGCATCAAAGGAAACAGGAGATTCTGAAAGTATTTAAGATTATTTAATTGAACCACGTCAAAAAACTTTTACCACGTGGATTTCTAAATTTACAAATGCACTTTGGTTTTTAAAAAGCAGATATTTTTCACGGTGAATCAATACTGCTTTTCCAGAATATCGTAATGAACTGTATTTATTATTTTCTCTGCTAAAGCATCTCCATCCACCTTAGTGTGTTCCGGCCTGTATGTTGAAAATGTAACGGTTTTGTCTTTATTAAATGTAACGTTTACTTCTTCAAGAATCTGACTTTCAACATAGAACTGAATCCTTTCGTCTACTATCCTCCAGAACGAAAGCCTCGGTTCAGAAGGTGTGCAGTTTCCGGAGCTTCCTTCCACATAATTATAGATGGCAAAACCATCATCCCTTATGGAATAGTTTCTCATTAAACGACAATTGTCAAAATCCTTGATTACTTTTTTCTTATTTTCATAAAAGCCCGATTCTTTCAGTTTCCAGAATCCTGTGATATCTTCTTTTTTTAATTGTTGGGCATTGAGAAAGGAACTGACTGCCAAAGACAGGATTCCTGTGTATATTCTATTCATTATTAATACAATTGTACTTCTTTATTTCAGGATATTTGAGAGTTATTTCTACATTTTCGGCGGCCACCGCCCCCCGAAAATGTAGAAATAACCTTAAACATAAGCTTCATATACTAAATCACAAAGCATTATTTATCAAATCATTTAAACTTTTTCTTAAAGTTAAACTTTAGCATATTCATTAAGCCAGGTTCAATGATATCAATCCCTAATCCAAAATTGCTGTCTGCAATAGTATGATGATCTTCCCGGAATTTTTCAAACTGATCCTGCGGGATTTCAAGGTTTACCAGAGGATGGTATTCTATAAAAACGGTAGCACCATTCTTAGTGATCTTTTTTCGGCTTTTATAATCAAAATACGGATTGCTTATGGTACTTTCCTGAACGGTATATTTTTCCTGAGTGTCAATCTTTTGGTCCGTATACAGATTGATTTCATATTTTTCACTGTCGAAATTATGCCAGAAAGGAAGATCTTTATGCATAAAGTCCCTTGCACTTGTCTTAATTACATTCCGGTCAAAATACATTAAGAAACGGTTTTTCTGGTGATCTACGTAATATGGATTTTCTACTGTAGCCGTATACTGGATCTTGAATTCATTCAGTTTTTTATCATCGCTTACAATATCAATGGTGGCATCTTTAAAAATATCTCTAATATCTGTTCCGTTTCTGTCGCCAGAGTAATTAAGCCCATAAAACAGAAAGCTGTTCCAGCTGTCTACAATTTCCCTTTTGTTGGTCGTCTTAAAATACCTTCTCATCGCATTGGCGCGGTTTCCTTTATATGTTGTGGACAATTTCAACCGCCCTGTCGTATTCTGGACATTAAACTCAACTTTTTCATCAATGCAGTAATATGGAAATTTGTATGATTTTCTTTCCTGCAATACCTGATCAGATTTCACTTCCAGATAATGCATAAAGTAGATAAATCCACGGTTTTCAATCAGCCCGAACTCATCCCGGACCGTAGCATCTACAAAATATTCCTGGCCTTTATAATCTATTTTTACGATTACATGATTAAAGCTCAACAGTGATGGCAGATAATATTTAATATAGTAATCGGTATGGAAATTAACGAGAACCACCGAAGAATCAACTCCGATATAATCTAAAATAACTTTCAGTAAAACGCATTTGGCCTTGCAGTCGCCCTGCTTGTTCTCATAAGTTACAGAAGGTTCCTGCGGCTTGTGTCCGTTCATTTCATCAGCATTGAAAATATAATAAATATGATTCTGGACATATTCTATGGCAAACTGCACCTTTTCATCCAAGCCGGAGATTTCATCCAGCTTTTCTGCAAGATGGGGAGCAAAATCTTTCAGGGAATACTTACTGAAGATTTCTTCATACATGGGGGCAATATAGTTGGACAGATCCTTCCAGCTGTTTTCGGTTGCAAAATCTATAAAAGGAAATATCTCACGACTCGCATCTACATGATTGATGTAATTTACCTCTTCTATAACGAACCTCTCTCCTTTTTTTAAATGATTGATTTCCGGTTCCAAAACATGGCCCTGCTCATCTCTGAAAAAAGTTTTTTTATAGGCAATATCCTGTTCCCGGTCATTGATAAAAGTAAACTTAAAGCTCCCGTACGCCCAGTAATTATCCGGGCTTACCCATACATATTTTGAAAATTCCTTTCTCAGGAAATCACGTTCTGTAAATGCCTTAAACCGCGAATCTTCCAGAATCAGGACATCATAAAGTCTCAGATCCTTAATGGTAATATTAATCTTTTTGTTACTGCTTAAAATTCCGCCACTGCTCTGGTTCTCGCTGTCCAGCACTTTTATTTTGGTGTCCGGAATCTTATCGATCAGCACACCGTCTCTCAAAACGCTGATCCTGTGAATACTGTAAACTTCATTTTCTTCTACAATAACTTCTGAAACAGAAGCCCGTTCCAGATTTCCCGGCTCATTCAGCGTATAGGCCATACAGACATATTCGCTGTTTTCGGTATTGCTTGTATAGTACTTTTTATCAAGAAAATAACAGTAGTCTCTTCCTTCATCAATCTGTTTCCTGGAAAATTCCGAGTCTTTTATTTTATCAATCAGCTCATGATCTTCTATATTTCCAGCCCATGCTTCAGGTTTCTGAATTTTGTAATTTTCAATTTGAATTGGATTATTCATATAATATTTTGGTAATGGTATTCCCTGATTAAACTTTTAGAAGCGCTCAAATTAAAAAATAAAAAAATAAAAAACAATAGAAGAAGTGCGTCAAAAACTTCGGCACAGTAATTGGTCCCAAAATGTAAAATAAGTTTATGAAAATTATCGCAACCATTCTAAAAGGTGCTGTTCCTGCAGTAGCCCTATTCGCAATGACACAATGTAGCACGACGGCTAATACTGCCGGAGCAGATGAGAAAACATTCATCGTAGGACCTGAAACTGCAGACTGTACAGGAGTAGCCCCGATGAAATGCCTGCAGGTAAAAGAAAAACCGTCAGAAAGCTGGACCAATTTCTACACGAATATTGAAGGATTTACTTATGAGCCGGGATATGAATATGTTTTGAGAGTAAAAACCGAAAAAATCGCCAATCCTCCAGCCGATGGCTCTTCCATAAAGTACACCCTGATAAAAGAGGTTTCCAAAACCAAGAAATAGTGCACAAAACTCCCGGAGATTTCCGGGAGTTTTTTATTTTGTTGTTTATTAATTGCCTGGATTAAACCGTCATTCCTATATCAATCCCTTTAATTTTCCTGTAAAGATCGGTGGCGAAATTATCGGTCATTCCTGAAACAAAATCTACTACACCCAGCACTTTCTGGTAATCTGTTCCTTCTTCATACATAAATTGTCTCGGAAGCAGCTTCAATGCTTTTTTATCGTAAGATTTCCTTTCGTCTTCAGCTTTAAGAATAGAGGGAATAAAATGATCCAGAAGCTCATACATTACATTGTAGCCGGCATTTTCAATTTCCACCACTGCTTTATGATTGTAGATTTTTTCAATCGAAAATGATTCAATGTCCTGCAGGGCCCGGTTCTCCGCTTTATAAATATCAAGAAGCCCGTTATCCAGATTTCCATGAAGAATATTATCAAAATTATGCTTGTAAATCTCAAGGGATTTATTGATCAGGGCATTTATTGCTTTTGCTCTCAGGTAAGAAATCTTTTCGTTTTCATTGGAAATGGAAGCCAGCTTGTTTTTAACTTTTTCCGTATCATTGCTTTCAGACTTTATGAGTTCAAAAAACAGGTTTTCACAGTCTGAAGTGGATACAATCCCCAATCGGTGAGCATCTTCCATATCAATAATATTGTAACAGATATCGTCTGCTGCTTCCACAAGCCATACAAAGGGATGTCTTTTGAATATATAGGGCTCTTCATTTTCTAAAATTAAATTTGTAGCCTTTGCTATTTCCAGGAAAATATCTTTCTCATTCTGGAAAAATCCGAATTTCTTTCTGTGAATGATCCCTTTTTTCCTGGCTACGGCTTCACACGGATATTTTGCAATGCTCGCCAAAGTAGAAAAAGTAAGCTGAATTCCTCCGTCATCTTTTCCCTGCTGACGTTGGGCCAGGACCCTTATGGCATTGGCATTCCCTTCAAAATTGACAAGATCTGCCCACTCTTTTTCATTAAATTTCAGCTTCAGGTCCTTTTCATTTCTTTCAAAATAACTCGCAATCGCATCTTCTCCCGAATGTCCGAAAGCCGGATTTCCTACATCATGACACAGACAGGCAGCTGCAATTACATTTCCTAAATTATGAAGATAGAAATTCTTTGAATCTTCCGTAAGGTCATTTTTATAGGTTTCAAAGATAAATTCGCCAATAATGCTTCCCAAACTTCTGCCTACCGAAGAAACTTCCAGTGAGTGCGTCAGTCTGTTGTGCACAAAAACACTTCCGGGAAGCGGAAAAACCTGGGTCTTATTCTGTAGCCTTCTGAAAGCAGAAGAGAAGATAATTCTGTCGAAATCTCTCTGAAAATCAGTTCTCGAAGCTTTAGTATGCGGATTGTTTCCCGTACGCTGATTCGTGAAAATCTGGTTTAAATTCATCATTTTTCAAAATTACTCCAAATTTTATTTTTACGGAATAGTATTTGAACTTTTGTTGAAAAGTAAAACCATGCCTGAAGGACCATCCATAATTTTAATGAAAGAAAGCCTGCAGCCGTTTACCGGAAATAAAGTAACGGAAGCTTCAGGCAATGCTAAATTCGAGAAAGAACCGCTGATTGGCCAAACCCTTCGTGAGATCCGTACATTCGGAAAACAGACGTACCTGGTCTTAGATAATACAGCCATTCGTATTCATCTGCTGATGTTCGGATCCTACAGTGTTGATGAACAGACAAAACCGGATAAAAGTCTGCGCCTGTCACTTCATTTCAAAACCGGAAGCATGTATTTTTACACCTGCTCCGTCAAATCTGTAGATTTAGACTTCTTATCCGGGATAGACTGGGAAGCCGACATTATGAGTGATATCTGGAACCCTGAAAAAGCGGAAAAGAAACTGAAATCCAAACCAGAAATGATGGCCTGTGATGCTTTGATGGATCAGGATATTTTTTCCGGCTTGGGAAATATTATCAAAAATGAGGTTCTGTTCAGAACTGGTGTTCAGCCGGAAAGCAAAATAGGAAATCTGCCTGCGAAAAAGCTCAGGGAACTTATTGCTGAAGCCAGAAATTACAGTTTTGAATTCCTGGAATGGAAACGTGAGTTTGTTTTAAAGAAACACTGGCTGGTTCATACCAAAACAATATGTCCGAAATGCGGACAGAAACTGGTAAAAAAACAGACAGGACTTGGAAAAAGGCGAAGCTTTTACTGTGAAAAGGATCAGAAGCTCTATTAAAGATGTCACTGATCTTCAGTTTAAGAAATCTTATTTACAAAATCTATTTTGACCAATGTTTTTTCCATTCGCAGAAGCGGCCGGAAACATCCTATATTTGGGGTGTTCAATGCATCTGGCTTTAATGGTGCCAGATAAACAGTAATAAACCAACTCATATTAAAAACTAATAAAAATGACAGACGATACTTGGCTGGACAGATGGAACGACAGGTACAGCAGTGAAGAATTCGCTTACGGAACGGAACCCAACAATTATTTAAAAGAACAGTTAGAAAAATTAGAGCCCGGCTCTATTTTGTTTCCTGCAGAAGGTGAAGGCCGGAACGCCGTTTTTGCAGCGGTGAAAGGATGGAATGTTTCCGCTTTTGACATCAGCAGTGAAGGAAAAAGCAAGGCATTACAGCTTGCTGAAAGCCACAATGTGGTTATCGATTATCAGGTTGGTGAACTTCAGATCCTGAATTTTCAGAAGGAGCAGTTTGATGCAGTTGCTCTTATCTATGCCCATTTTCCGGCTGATATCAAATCCTCCGTTCATCAGATGCTGGATCAGTATCTGCGTAAAGGAGGCATTATTATTTTCGAAGCCTTCAGCAAAAACCATCTTGATTATGTAACAAAAAATGAGAAGGTTGGCGGTCCTAAAGATATCGGGTCATTATTTTCAACAGATGAGATCAAAGCTGATTTTCCCAATTACGATATTATACAGCTGGAAGAAACGGAAATAGAGCTTAATGAAGGCTTATTTCACAATGGAACAGGTTCTGTGATCCGCTTTGTGGGACGAAAGCTGTAGTCTACCCTTCCGAATTCAGAGTTCCGCCGGCATATTTTGTAAAAAAATCGGATCGGTAGACTTCACCTATGGGAATTTCGAATTCATCAATATAAATATTATGATTGTCAAATGAATCAATAAAATCGAGATTAACCACATACGATTTGCTTACCCGGAGAAAGGTTTCCCGGGAGATTTTCTGGTGAATCGTTTTGAGGTTCATAGCTGTAATAAGCTTTTGCTGCCGGGTGTGGATGACCACATAATCTTTCAGTCCTTCTATAAATTTAATATCTGAAAAACTGATCTTGTAGAATCTCCGGTCTGCCTTGATGAATAAAAAGTCTGCCGTATTGGACTCTACTGTATTTTTCACTGTGTCTTTAGACAAAAGTTCCGTATAAAGAATAGCTTTTTCTATGGCTTTTTCCAATCTTTGGGCATCTATCGGTTTCAGAAGGTAATCTACAGCTTCCAGTTCATAGCTTTTTAAGGCATATTGGGAATAGGCTGTGGTAAAAACGATCAGTGATTTTTTAGGCAGCATTTCAGCAAATTCCAATCCGGTTACCATTGGCATTTCAATATCCAGAAAAATAAGATCTACCTCGTTGGTTTTAAGGAAATCCAGCGCTGAAGGAGCATTGGAAAACTCCCCCAGGATTTCGGCCTTTGAGGTTTCATTGATCAGTGAACGCATTTCGGCTCTTGCCAATGGTTCATCATCTACTATAATACAGTTCATACAGGAATTTTTAAATTGACGGTATATTCTTTTTCTCCGGAAGTGATTTCAAGGCTGAAAGTATTTCCATAGAGAAGCTCGAGCCTTCTTTTAATATTGGCAAGTCCCAGTCCGCTGTAGTTTGCATTGGATACAGTTAGACTCGGATTCATCGAATTGGTGCAGGTAAAATGAAGGATTTTGTTTTCAACGCTTATATCTATTTTCACATAGCACATTTTGCTGCTAATATCGAGGCTGTGCTTTACTGCATTTTCAACAAAAGTGGTAAATAAATTAGGCGGAATAAAAGTACTTTTTATGGTTCTGCTTTCTGTTGCTGCATTGATATCAAAGGAAAAATTTTCTCTGCGTATTTTTTCAAGGTTAAGGAAATTGGACAAAAAATCGATCTCCGAAATAAGCAGAGTTTTTTCTTCTCCGTTTTCATACAGCTGATATCTTAAGAATTCCGAAAGCTTAACAATAACTGCAGATGCTTTTTCAGGATCTGTTCTTGTAAGGGCTTTCACATTATTGAGCATATTGAAAAGAAAATGCGGGTTGATCTGGTTACGGAGTTCATTCAGTTCCATTTGCAAGGTAAGATTATTGAGTTCCGTTATTCTTTTGGTATCTGTGATCCATTTTTGCAGGAGTTTTACGGTAGTTGTTGTCAAGATAATCGGAATGCACATCAATATACCTTCATAGAGATTGGCTTTTTCACTTTCCTTCTTAATATTCTCTACCCTGAAATCCCCGAAGAAGTATTTAAAACCATAGCTTATCATATTCAGTCCGGCAACTCCCATAATGACCAGCAGAATGAGATAAGTGATATACCTTGTTTTAAAGAAGAACTTTGGCACCAGCACATATATATTGATGTATACCATCGTAATCAGGACAGCATATACAAAAAACAAAACATAGTATTGATAAAGTCCGGAATACCAATGCCAGAACCTGGCGCTGTACATCAGGAAGAAAAAGAAAACCAGGAATAACAAGTGTCTGCGGACTTTGAACCGGTCTTCAACCAGAAAATCCATGACAAGTGTCTCTTTAAATCTTGAGGGTCCGTATTTCATAGTATTCCGGGTCTTAATTAAAAACAAAAATAGAGAATAACGCGGTAAATCCTTATAATATTATACAAACCCTGTCATTTTTTATACCAATTTTAACCGGGCTGGATTTCGTATAAAATAAAAGCGGTTTCGTATAAAAAAACTTTCATGCCATGGTATTATTCCTTTCTTTGCCCTGAATTTTTAATGCTTATGGAATTAGCCGTTTTTCAGGAACTTACACAGGAAATAACCACAGAATGTTTTTATATGACAGAATCCCAGCAAGAAGAAAAGGTGATACAGATGATTGATCTGCACCATTTCGTGGAGTGTTATCAGTCACAGATCAGTATTTTAAATTACATTCAGCATCCCATTAACATTGTTGAAGAAAATGGTGTTAAAAAAGGAATTCTATTCTATAACCTTAAGCATTCCACTCCGTACGACTGGAATGGTTTTGAAGAATTTAAAAGACAGAAACAGCTTAAGGAAATCTGGTTTGTTTTTGTGGAAGAAGACCGTGTTGCCAATACGTTCCGTCATAATAATTTTATTACCGAGAACAGCATTGAGATATTTTACGACAGAATATTCCTGTTCAATTTCTTCCAATCCACTATCCGCATTTTAAAATAGGTTATAAAACATAAAACTGGTATGGGGTTTTTGAACTTTTAATTAAAAAAAATCAATGCGTCCCCATCTTTGAAAAAACATTAATAACAATCACCCCGATCACTATCAGGGCAATTCCGATGATAGCAGGCAGATCCGGAACCTGCTTAAAAGCGATGATCCCAATGATGGTTATAAAAACAATTCCTACTCCGGACCATATGGCATATGTAATTCCGACAGGAATCTGGCGCAGTGTAATACTCAGGAAATAAAATGCGGCAGCATATCCTATCACAGTAATCACAGAAGGCCACAGCTTCGAAAATTCTTCAGATTTTTTCAGAAAAGTGGTAGCGATGATCTCGAATATGATGGCTAAGGCAAGAAAGATATAACTGCGTCCCATAAAGCTTATTTTTACAAAAATACGAAAAGCCACTTCTTTTTCACAGAAAACCAGCTGATAAAACTGATATGATATTCCATTTTTCTATCAGATTTAACCTTATATTCTCGTCGGATATTCTCTCCAAAGTTATCGACAGGATAACAAAAATAAAATCCGGCAAAAGGCCTGACTTATTATCCCTTACGAGTGAAATTATTTCAAAAAAATTATAATAAAAAACTACAAAAAGAAAAAATTATTTACTTAAGAATGTGTGCCATCAATTGTTCCAACCCTGTCAGTATTTCCAGTACATGTGACAAAATTTTCAAATTGCTGACATAAATTCTGTCAGATTTTTAAAATTAAGGGATAAAATTCAGGTCCGAAAAATAAGTTTTCTTAACATAATAATTCTTTCACCACCCAAAATCTGACGTTCAAAAATAAAACCACAAGTAAATACTATGCGCTGCATTTTTATTTTTTTGTTTTATCAAGTCCAATATAGAAGCACTTAAACAGTTGCCAATTTTTTATTTTTTTACAGATAAGACAATAAATATATTAATAATTTCATAATAACACATTAATTTTTTGTAAACAAACACTTACATAAAATTAACAGTAAACACACATAACACACTGATATACATCATGATTATTTGCTTTGGCACGTGATTTGAAAATAGTAATATTGTAATTAGAAAATTGATAAAATAAAGTCAAATAATTAAATAAAACAAAAAATGATAACTTACATCGGTATCGCAACATGTGTAGTAGTATTCGCTTCTTACTTTATGACAGTAAAAAGAGAGGAAAGAAACTAAGTTCTATTGAGAAAGCCTATAGAACATCTATATTAATTGTATTGTTTATGTTTTTTAATCTGAATACTCAGATTCTGCTCTTTTACTCACTGGAGTAAAAGAGCCCAAAAAACATATTCCTTTAACTGAAATTTCATAGCAAATTTTATATATCCCAAATAGTCAAGCCGAACAAACAGTTCGGCTTTTCTTGTTGATTACCTGGCGAATTAAAGTTTCGGGCTGAAGCCAGATGAAGGTTTGTTTTTTTGTAAACGGGCTAAAGCACGTTCCTATTGAATATATTTAAACGGTTTATGGTTTATCCGGACTTCATTCAATAAAGCCTTATCTTTGTACAGATAAGAATCACTTTTTAGTTTTAACATGAATCTGTATAATCTCATCATTCAGGACAAGGAGGAAGTAAGCCTTAACGATGTATTTCTCGACAGCCACAACAGGGATCAACTGGTACAACTTATCAAAGAGCACACCTACGTGAAGGAGCTGCAGGAATACGGGCTTCCGGTCAATAACAAAATCCTCCTGCAGGGAAATTCCGGATGTGGAAAAACAATGACCGCCAAAGCTGTAGCCAATGCATTAGGTAAAAATATCCTGATCCTTAATCTCAGTAATATTGTTTCTTCGCGTATCGGAGAGACTTCACAAAATATAAAAATGATCTTCGACAAAGCTGCAAGAGAAAGATCTGTTCTTTTCCTGGATGAACTGGACCAGATCGGTAAAGCGAGAGGCAGCGACGACAAGGATGTGGGCGAAATGAGAAGACTTGTGAATACCCTGATCCAGCTTATTGATTATTATCCCGAGAACGCACTTCTAATGTGCGCTACCAATCACGCAGAAATTATAGATACCGCTTTGTTGAGGCGCTTCCAATTAAAAATTAATTATGAAATGCCTTCCCGGGAATTCCTGGATCAATTTTATGACAGCCTATTGTCTAAATTTCCGGAAGACCTGAGGAATATTGAACGTAAATACGGAATTTCTTTTGCAGAAGCGAAAGATTATGCGTTTACGGTGGTGAAGAATGCTATAATAAAGGAACTGGAAGCAAAAATAGTTGAGAATTGATATAAATACATTAATCGTTAAATTATATACATCCGTCTTCCCAGAAACGGATTTTTTCTTTACCATTTAGTAAGTATTGAAGCAAAACCTATTTTGAATTTGAAAATTTATTAATTTTAAAACATTAGAATACATACAAATGGACGATCAATTTTTGCTCAATCAACTAACTAAATCATTTTTTAATTTGTTTTCCAATACGAATGGGAAAAAGCCGGGCTTCGAAAGTATTAATGATATTTGTTTAAGTGAAACGATCATCATCAAAAAGGATAAAGGCAATGAAGAAATTTATAACCTTGACAGTTTTATTACTCCAAGAAAAAGAATTTTAACAGACGGAACGCTTACAGAATTTGAAGAATATGAAGTGGAAGAGGAAACAAAAATAGTTAATAATATTGCCCAACGCTCTTCTAAGTACCAAAAGCGTGGATACCTTAATGGTAATTATTTTGAAGGAAACGGCACTAAATTTTTTCAGTACATTAAAACTGCCAATGGCTGGAAAATAAATTCGGTTATTTGGGAAGACGAAAATATTTAGAATAAGACAAAAAGGAATATGGAGCATAAATATGGGATTTCTTTTGCCGAGGCGAAAGACTATGCTTTAACATCGGTAAAATCTGCCTTAATCAAAAAACTGGAAGCCGAAAAAATAATACAGCCATGAAAGAAGATACCCCCACAGAGTAAGGAAAGCATGTGAAAAGCGGACAGAAATCAATGAAGAAAAACAGTAATCAACTTTATTCCAGTTCCCTGACGAATAATGGGAAAACTCAATCCTTACTTAAAAACGCTGTTCCGGCACTCTTATCTCTTCAAAATAACCCTCCGCAACCGCTCTTCGTTCTGATCTCCCCAATTTCCCAATGCAGAAATAACAGGAATGAGTGTCTTTCCAAAATCTGTAAGATAATACTCTACTTTGGGCGGAAGCTGAGCATAAATAATTTTTGAAACCAGCTCATGTTCCTCCAGTTCTTTCAGCTGAATATTCAGGACCCGTCTTGAAGCATCGGGAATTTTGCGCTGCAGTTCACTCGGACGTTGATACCCTTCATTAATAAACCACAGCAAACGGATCTTCCATTTTCCGTAGAGCACTTCACCGATCAGGTCAAGGCCGCAATTTAAGTTCAAAGGAATTTTTCTTTCATACATACTGTAAAATTAGCCCAATGTTCTAAAATGTACAATAGGGGAAAAATTAATCCCTATGCAATTCGATTTTCCCTTATTGCCGGAAATGAAGTTACTTCTGAAATTTGTACCAAAGAATTTAACACATGAAAGAACAGTTTAATTTCAACAACGAACTGAAAGACAAAACAGCTTTGGTCACAGGAGGGACCAAAGGAGCAGGAAGAGCCATCGCAGAAAGACTATTGAGCGCAGGAGCTACAGTTATTATTGTTGCAAGAAACCCACCCGAAGAGAAAAACCCGGACCTGCATTTTATTTCAGCAGATCTCAGCACCTCTCAGGGAACTCAAAAAGTAGTGGAAGAAGTTGTACAGAAATTCGGGAAACTCGATATTTTAGTCAACAATCTTGGAGGCTCAGAGACCAAAGGCGGAGGCTTCGCCGTTTTGACCGACGAGGACTGGCTGCACTCGCTGCAGACCAATCTTTTATCACCGGTACGCCTGGACAGAGGTTTCTTACCACAAATGATCGAGAGGAAAACCGGTGTCATTATTCATATTGCCTCTATTCAGGCAAGATTACCATTATACGACAGCACATTGCCCTATGCCGCTGCAAAGGCCGGCTTACTGAATTACAGCAAAAGCTTATCCAACGAAGTTGCTTCAAAAGGTGTGCGGGTTTTAACCGTTTCACCAGGCTGGATCATGACCACAGCTTCTACAAGAATGATGGAACGGATCGCTGAAAGCAATAAAAGCACCGTAGAACAAGCTACACAAAGTGTAATGGATGCACTGGGAGGAATTCCTTTCGGAAGACCGGCAAAACCAGAAGAAATAGCTGAACTTGTAGGCTTCCTGGTGTCACCAAGAGCTAATTATCTCACAGGAACCGAATACATCATTGACGGAGGAACGATACCAACCATTTGATAATTGATAATTGATAATTGATAATTGATAATTGATAATTGATAATTGATAATTGATAATTTAAAACAAAATAAAATGAATTTACCTAACATCATTTCAAAATTAGTGAAAGCACAAAATGAATTTGACAGCCATGCCTATGCTGATTGTTTTACCAACACCGCAGTCGTATTTGACGAAGGCAAAACACACAACGGAAAAACAGAAATACAAAACTGGATTGACGCCGCCAACAAAGAATACAAAGCCATTATGAAACCTTTAGACTACAGTGAAAGAGACAATGTTTTATCAGCTGAAATTTCAGGCACATTTCCCGGAAGTCCGTTAATTTTGAAATATCATTTCGAATTAAACGGGGGATTTATTGAATCACTGAAAATTACAACCTAGGTTCAATAGTACAATCATCCGTATTTCTCCCGCTTTATATGGATACAATACATCTTATATTACTATTTATCACATACAGAATTATCATTCAAATAGGTTAGTTGGTATCTTTTTTGATCATAAAATATTCAAAACCAAACAAATACAACTTATGATTAAAAAATTATTCTCGAGCTGTCTATTCATGACAGTAATATTCCTGTCTTCGTGTGATAAGGATCACAGTAGATCACAGGTAAACGATAGTGAAGTATCAATTAAAACAGTTTCAATGGTAACTTTTGGTACCATGGCTGTAGCACTTCTTGTAGCCTACAGCTCACGAAGAAGATAGCATGATAAAACAGATACAATTAAAAAGCACCCGTTTGGAAATCAAACGGGTGCTTTATCTTTACTATAATGATTAATTACATATAGGCTTCAATCGGTTCACAAGTACAAACCAGGTTTCTGTCTCCATATGCTTCATCCACTCTGGATACAGAAGCGAAGAATTTGTGGTCTCTTACCCATTCCAGCGGATAAGCTGCCTTTTCTCTGCTGTATGGTTTATCCCATGAATCTGAGATCACCAGCTGTTCTGTGTGAGGGGCGTTTTTAAGGACATTGTTGGCCTGATCTGCCTCTCCGTTGGCAATCTCATCAATCTCTTTTTTGATTGAAATTAATGCCTCAGCAAAACGGTCGATTTCAGACTTGCTTTCAGATTCTGTAGGTTCGATCATTAATGTTCCTGCTACCGGGAAAGAAACCGTAGGTGCATGGAATCCGTAGTCCATCAGTCTCTTCGCCACATCAGCTACTTCAATGCCTAAAGATTTGAACTGGCGGAAATCTACGATACACTCGTGAGCCACTCTTCCACTTCTGTTTGAGTACAGGATCGGGAAATGTTCGGCCAATATCGCTTTAAGGTAATTGGCATTCAGGATCGCATGTCCTGTTGCTTTTTTCAGTCCATCCGTTCCTAACATCTTAATGTAAGAATAAGAAATGTTAAGGATCAGACCCGAACCGTAAGGTGCTGCAGAAATCCCTTCGATCGCTTCTTTAGCCCCGATTTTGATATTCGCATTGGAAGGAAGGAAAGGAACCAGGTGCTTAGCCACACAAATAGGACCAACTCCAGGACCTCCTCCTCCGTGAGGAATAGCAAATGTTTTATGTAAGTTCAGGTGGCATACATCTGCTCCGATGTTTCCTGGACTTGTGAATCCTACCTGAGCGTTCATATTGGCACCGTCCATATATACCTGCCCGCCATGTTGGTGAATCAGGCTTGTAATTTCTTTAATATTGTCATCAAAGAATCCGTAAGTGGAAGGATACGTGATCATTACACAAGATAAATTCTCAGAATTCTGCTCTGTTTTAGCTTTTAAATCTTCGAAATCGATTTCTCCGCTTTCAAGATTTTTCACGACTACGATTTTCATTCCTGCCATTGCTGCAGAAGCCGGGTTGGTTCCGTGTGCAGACTGAGGGATCAATACTACATTTCTGTGGCCTTCACCTCTTGAAATGTGATATTCTCTGATCACCATTAATCCTGCATATTCTCCCTGAGCTCCTGAGTTCGGCTGTAGAGAAGTTCCTGCAAAGCCTGTGATTTCAGCAAGGTCTTTTTCAAGTTCTTTGATCATTTCCTGGTAACCTCCGGCCTGGTCTACCGGTACAAACGGGTGAACAGCTCCCCAATTATCCCACGAAAGTGGCAACATCTGAGTAGCCGCGTTCAGTTTCATTGTACAAGAACCAAGAGAGATCATTGAATGGGTCAATGATAAATCTTTTCTTTCCAAACGTTTGATGTAACGCATCAATTCCGTTTCAGTATGGTATTTGTTGAATACGCTTTCCGTAAGAATCTCGTCTTTTCTTAAGTTCTCTTCAGGGATGCTGTATCCTTCTTTAATTTCTAATTTGAAAGTCTGCTTATCTTTAAACTGAGCGAAAGAAGCCATCAGGATATTTAATTTATCCAATGTAGTACTTTCATTGATTGCAATGCTTACAACACCTTCTGTGAAATAATTTAGATTGATTTTATGATCAAGCATCATCCTTGACAATCTTCCTTTCTCGTCTTCGTTCATTGTGATTTTCACCGTATCAAAGATAGGCTCTTCAACAACCTGATATCCTAACGCTTTAAGACCATTTTTCAAAGCGTTTGCTTTAAAGTGGATCTGATCAGCAATATAGTTTAATCCTTTAGGACCGTGATACACCGCATACATCCCTGCCATTACCGCAAGAAGTACCTGTGCTGTACATATATTGGAAGTTGCTCTTTCTCTTTTGATGTGCTGCTCTCTGGTCTGAAGCGCCATTCTCAGTGCACGTTTTCCGTACATATCCTGAGAAACCCCGATGATTCTTCCCGGAATATCTCTTTTGTAATCTTCCCTGCAAGAGAAAAATGCTGCGTGAGGACCTCCGTACCCCAATGGAATACCGAATCTCTGTGAAGTTCCAACGGCACAGTCAGCGCCCATAGAAGCCGGTGATTTCAATTTAACCAAAGCCATCGGATCACAAGCTACAACTACCTGTAAATCTAATTTTTTATAGTTTACGATATCTTCTGTGTAATCTAAAACAATCCCGTTCTTACCCGGATATTGCAATAAGACACCGTAATACGTTTCGTCAAGCTGGTGAGTTTTGTGATCACCTTCCACGATTTCGATGGCTAAACCTTCTGCTTTGGTTTTTAAAACAGAAATTGTCTGAGGTAAAACAAGGTCGGAAACGAAGAATTTGTTGGCATTAGCTTTCTTCTGATCCTTCGTTCTGTTGTTAAAGAACATGTGCATCGCCTCGGCAGCAGCTGTAGATTCATCTAAAAGTGAAGCATTAGCCAGGTCAAAGCCTGTAAGATCACACACTACAGTCTGGAAATTAAGAAGTGCTTCCAGTCTTCCCTGGGCAATTTCCGCCTGATAAGGAGTATACGCCGTGTACCAGCTTGGGTTTTCAAAGATATTTCTCTGAATAGCTGATGGCAAAAGGGTATTGTGATATCCAAAACCAATGTAGCTCGTATAATCAGTATTCTTCGATGCCAAATCTTTCGAATGGTTCAGCATTTCGTATTCTGAAAGCGGTGCCGAGATCTCAAGATCTTTCTCTAAACGGATAGAAGAAGGAATGGTCTGAGAAATTAGTTCTTCAATACTTGAAACGCCCAATTTTTCCAACATCGCCTGTTTATCGGCTTCATTAAGGGAAATGTGACGGCTCACAAACTGTTCTGTATTCATTTTTATTTATTAGATTTTGTTCGTAAAAAAGATTCGTAAAATTACAATTTTTTAAACGACTGTACAAGAGTACAAAATTGCCGAAACGTTAGCGAAAAACTTATACCTGTTTTAAAAAGAATAAAGTAACATCTGTTTATTATAGAAAATTTAACAGCCAAACTTTTCATCTCTCAATATATTGTTTTGCTAAATTGACAGGACAATTTATAATTTACAGGCATAATCTGTAAAACCACGATGATCGATTTGAAATTCTTCACCAGGTAAAGCTTTACCGATTTAAATGCTCTTCTGTGTTAAGTTTATTCAGTCTAAATTTTAAACTTTCTGCTCCGGATGCCTATCATTTCAGGGAAACCTGTCAAATATAAAATGTGTATTTCAGCTTGAAAACCTGATAATGAATTCAAGTTAAACACACTGATATACAGATGTTATAACATTTATGAAATTTTATTAATTATATTTATTCTAAATTAATATATTTGCAACATGAATATGATTACCCCATTTAAAGTACCGCCTTTATCTCCAGTGTATGCATTCAATAATGAAGACATGTTTTGTGAAAAGAAATCATGTTGTAAGAAATTCAAAAAAGGGAAAAGATGCAAAAAGTGTCCGGGAAGAAAAAAAATGGCCTAACTAACCGAAGTTTCTGAGCAGGAAATATATCGCTGCCGCCAAAATAAGAATTCCCCAGATCAGCATCATGATCTTTGGCTGTCCGGACCTGTTGATCGGTGTTCTGGGCTGAGGCTTAAACATTTCTTCCACACTGTTTTTGAACTGAGCAGCATCATTTTCAAAAACTTCCGTAATCGTAATTCCCTGTACCGCAGTTTTGTGAAGCTGAGAATTTGTAGCATGCAGCAGCAGCTGGAATTTCCCGTCTTTAAATTCTGTGATCTTAAATATCCGTTCTCCAAAAGGCTTTTCAAGACCGAAAGGCAGTATTTTTACCACATCGGCATTATTCGTCTGCCAGTTAATGATAATCTCCTCTCCTTTTTTTGCATGAATTTTATTGGACGTAAATGTTTTAATGGAAGGCGGAATATTGTACCTGAAACTTTTCTGATGACTCTCTAAATTCTGATCGTAAGTGCGTCTCTTTGCTGAATCACTCAATATTTCATATGCTTCCTGAATTTCACGGAAGCGCCCGGCAAAGAAATCATCGTTATCGTTTTTGTCCGGATGGTATTTTAAAGATAATTTTCTATAAGCCTTTTTGATGTCTTCTTCTGAAGCATCCGGAGAAATCCCGAGAAAATAGTAGTAGTCTTTCATTGAACTATACAAAAATAGGAATTTATTTTTTTTATCATTATTCTGCAGGATAAAATGTGGCCTTATTTTGAGGATAAATTCTGCTTCTTAGTATTTCAGCTATAGCATCGGTGGCTTCGAGAACCTCAGCCACCTATAACTTACAACCAATCGTTTAAATTTATGATACATTCATTGTTCCTATTTCGCAAGGTTGCAATGTTGGTGGCTGAGGCTCTCGAAGCCACCATTATTGAGATTGCTTCGCTACGCTCGCAATGACAATGGTCTATACAAAAAAATTCCGGTGCGGGAAGCTTTGCTTCCCGCACCGGAATTAACAATTTCAATTTAGTTATTACTGCTTATGCTTCTGCAGTATTGTCCTTATTTCCTGTTCTGCAGCATCTTGAAGCAAATTCTTTTTTGAATTTTCCTTTCAGTTCCTGATACTGTTCTTCATTCATTTCTCTGATCTTATCTGCAAGACCGAAAGGTGATTTTTCTTTGATTCCGTATTCATTGAAGATACCTTTCATAAATCTTTTTCTCTGTGCTATTTTTTTAGCAGCCAATGCTACCCCAACAACAGCTAATGCTCCAAGAGCTCCTTTTAATGCTGAATTTTTCATTTTTTAAAAATTTTAAATTTTACTACTTCTTGTTTTTTATATAGACGAATGAATTTTAAATTTACTTTACTACTTCTTAAAAATTTTCAAATTATTCGTTGGTTTTATTGTTCCTGTTAAAGAATCCGCCTGCACATTTTTCTCTCCAGACTTCTTTAAATTTTTCTCTTTCTTCAGGAGACAGATGCTGCATTTTTTCTCTCATCTTTCTTTCCTTAAAATCTCTCATCCCCTTTCCGAAATGGAAGCCTCCAAAAAGAATTTTACTTAAAATCAGAATTCCCATTGCCTGCCAGAATGTAATAGATTTCACACCCAGGATTTCGGGAAGCAGGCAGTTCCAAAGAGACATGACGATCCATGTAACTCCCAGTAAAATCAACGGTGGACATAGAAATAAAAAAATCCACCCTTTTTTATGTTTATGATTCATATCTTTCTTTTTTACTAACTATTTAAATCTTCGTATAATTTTCTCAATCTGTTTCTCAAATGCTTTACAGCATAGTTTTTCCGACTGATAATTGTTTTTATATTTTCTCCCTGCTCGTTGGCGATTTCTTGGAGCGTTTTGTCGTTAAGTTCATTTTCAACGTAGACGAGCCTTTGTTTTTCAGGTAATTCATCGAGCGCTTCAAAAAGTTTTTTCCAGATTTCATCCTGAAACATTTTCACTTCCGGCCCTGCACTTTCGTCCAGCAACAAGATATCTTTGATGGAAAAACTTCCGTCTTCATCTTCATAGACGAAGTCTTCAAGATTTTCGGTTTTCTTTTTGCGGTAACGGTCTGTTATTTTATTTGCTGTTACCCTGTACAGCCAGCCGCCTACATTCACAATCTCAGAAAGATTGGTCAGACTGCTGAACTGAAACCACACTTCCTGCAGAATATCTTCCGCATCTTCTGTGTTTTTCACTTTCGGACGAATATAAGACATCAGCTTTCCTCCGTACTTTGAAACGGTTTGTGAGATGATACTTGCTTTCTCCTCCTGTGGCATTGTTATTTCTTCGACAACCTCCATATTGCTATGACGATCTGCCTTTTGGTTTTACTTTAATAAATTTAAAAAAAATTATTGACTGTTGAGATTTTGTTTCTGGATGCGGGTTTGGGAGTAAGAGAGTTTTAGAGTAGGAGATGAAAGAAAGATGGAAGGAATATGATCCGAGATTCCTGTTGCGAGTTAATGGATTATTACTTTTGAGTATTTGAATTGTAAATAATCACTCCTCAATCTCAATCTTACTTAAACTTCAGCCTCAATCTCATGTCTGAAATCTGACATCTGGCATCTTGACTCTTGGCTCTTGGTTCTTGACTCTATCCAAAAAAAACGGAAAGCATTACACCCTCCGTCTCTATCATTATAAAAATGAATATTATTTTTTGTTGAAATTCTCAGCAAAGAAGCCCAGCATATATTTGTACAGCTCCAATCTGTTCGGTTCTTTTCCGAATCCATGTCCTTCATCATATTTTACCAAGTATGGAACTTCAAAGCCTTTTGCACGCATTGCTTTTACAATCTGGTCGGATTCATTGATATTGACTCTTGGATCATTGGCTCCCTGCACTACAAATAAAGGTTTTTTGATTTTATCAATCTGGAAAACCGGAGAAACTTCTTTGGCTATTTTTGCTTCTTCAGGGTTGTCAAGATCATACCAGATCTGCTTTACCATTTCTTTGTAAGGCTTCCAGTATTCAGGGAAGGAATCGAAGAAGGTGAAAATATTGGATACTCCCACATAATCCACACCACAGGCATAAAGATCCGGAGTTTTGATTAATCCCATCAGGGTAGCATACCCACCGTGGCTTCCGCCATAGATTGCAATTTTATCTTTATCTACCCAACCCTGCTCTATGACATATTTTACACCATCTTCCACATCATCCATTGCTTTTCTTCCGATCTGCTTATACCCTGCTTTCTGGAATTCTTTTCCATATCCTCCGGAAATTCTGAAGTTCACCTGAAGCGTCGCATATCCCCTGCTTGCAAAAAGCTGTGTTTCCGGGTTGAATCCCCATTCATCACGGATTCCCTGCGGACCGCCGTGAGGGTTAACAATCAAAGGCACCTTTTTGCCTTCAAGAGCGGCTTTAGGAAGGGTGATGTATCCGCGGATGGTTAATCCGTCCCTGCTTTTGAATTCGATAGGCCTCATCTCTGCCATATCTTCTTCTTTCAGCTGAGGCATCAGGTTATAAAGAAGATTTATCTTTTTGCTTTTTGTATCGTATTCATAATATGCTCCATAGAATTTGTCGCTTCCCACATACACCAAAAGTTTATCATTATTGTCATCTGAAGAAACAATAGAAAACTGTTTGTCTTTAAATTCAGATTTCAGCCTGGCATCAATTTCTTTATAGAACTGGCTTACCGGAACGGTTTCACTTTTGATCCCGTCATAGCTCACGTAATCGAGCTCATAGTTCCTGTTTTTACCGGCAACACTTATGGAGCTTACATCAAAGACAGGATTGGCATATACTTCTTTAATTACAGCATTCTTCTTCAGATCATAAAGTACAATTCTGGATTTGTCACTGTCCAGATTGGTAACAACATACGCCTCATCTTTATTTTTGGAATTATCATTAAGTCCTATGATACTGAAAGTGTCTTTCCAGTCTGTAGATTTAAGCAGGTTAAATTTCCCGGTCTGCAGGTCTTTATAATAAGTCTTGGTGGTCAATCCGTTCTCAAGAACAGTATATCCTCTGAGATTGCCTTCTTTATCAAAAATATAATCATCAATAGGACTGTTGACATCTTTATTTTCGTAAAGCTGGGTTATTTCTCCCGTATTGAAATTGATTTTATAAGGCTCAAAGATCTGCTTGTTGTTTTTATTCATGGTCACCACAACAAATTCCGTATCTTTTATCAGCTTAACAGTTCCCAGTGTAATCCCGTCAAAAGGAGTCAGATCTTTAAGATTTTTCCCGTCGATATCTGCTGCGTAAAGATGGATATTTTCATTACCTCCTTTATCCTGAGTAAAGAAAAGACGTTTTTTATCAAGCCAGCCATAGCTCTTGATAAGGTCGTCCTTTTCTACAATCGCTTTGGTGATTTTGCCTGTTTTCAATTCTTTTACATAGACATGGTTCTTCTTGTCCTTATCTTTTTCTTTGTAGGAAAGATACTGTCCATCCGGAGATATTTTAAACTGTGAAGCATTGGGTCTTGCAAAGTAATCTTCTACTTTATATTTGAAGTTCCTTTTATCGTAAGAAATCAGTTTCTCAAGATTTGCTTTAGTGGATGGGAGCGTAGGATCGCCCGGCAGTTTTGCCGTTGAAGTCTGTGCATTAATCATAATTGCTGACAGTACGACCTGAGCCGCACCAAAAATTTTAGTATTAATATTCATAATTCATATTTTGGATGGTTAAATAATCTATCACTGATTTTAAAATTAATTAAAACCTTCTCTATAATATGACATCTTAACCCTCAAAATGTTACATAGATTAAGAAATTTTATGAAAAAGAAGTAACAATAATAGTTTGTCTCTAATTCAGGTAAATTCCAAAATACCAGGTCCATGCAATCAGGATAAGCTGCATTGGGATTCTTTCTTTAAAAAGATAATTCATACCCGGCCCGGTATAATCTCCTTTGAAAATATTGATGTTTTTTCTGGAAGAATTGATATTGGCGATAAAAACCAAAATATAAAAGATGATGAGCAGTATGGCCGTTGTTTCTCTTATTGAAGGAATCATCAGCCCTATTCCCGCAGCAATCTCAAGCACCCCTGTAAAATACACCCAAAACATTTTTCCGGGAACAAAATCAGGGATCATCATGGCCATTCCTTTCTGAAACCTAAAATGGGAAAATCCTGTAAATACAATGAACACAGCCATACCCAGATTTCCTGAAAATAAAAAGTCCGGCTTCCCCTGAAATATATAAGTTCCTACCAGAGCAAGAATAAATGTTGCGAAAAGAATTGTTAATAATTTCATATTATGTTCGTATTTACTGTTATAGAAAGATAGTATAAATTTTGTACAAATAACCCTTACAGGTTTAGAAACTGTAAGGGTCTTGTTATTTTTAAATAAATTTATTTTGTTATGCTTTTTCAGCTAGGTTTTTGACCACTTCCAGCCCTTGCTTAAATCCTTTATCCATGTGATCCTCCCATTCTTTATCGACCTGTACTTCAACATGAAGCTTTGTTTTCCCTTCCAGATCAATAAGAATGTATTTTTCGAAACAGCCGCTCCATTCTATAACTTCTTTGCTTTGCGTGTCTTCATTCCCTTCGTTATCTACCATTCCCAGATGTTTAAAAATAATCTGGTTAGGTTCATCCAGGCTGTCAATGGTTGATACCATTCCTGCACCTTCTGCGTTCACGAAGTAGGTTTTTCCGCCCACTTTCCAGTCGGATTTCATTTGGGATCCGGAACCGAAAAATTTTGTCCATTCGGTATAGGTATCCGGATTCCATAGGACGTTCCAGACTTTCTGTAATGAAGCGTCGATGATAATTTCATAGGATAGGGTTTCCATATTTTATATTTTTGTGGTTGTTTTTTTACAATTGATTTTCTGAAAGATTTTTCACGATTCCCAAAGCGACTGGGAATTTTTCTTCAAAAAAGCTTTTAAATTCTTCGGGGGTCTGAATTTCAATCTTAAGTATCGTCCCTATTGGTGTCTCTTCTAAAATATAGCCTTCCGTGGCTTCACCCCAATCCTGTTCACTTTCTACACCTCCATAAATTTCGCCAAGGTGCAGAAATTTCATTTCTTTATGGGGTATATTTTTTTCAACCCGGCTGTACATTCCGTTATTATTCGGATCAAAAAATTTCATAATACTTCCTTCTTCAAAAGTTCCCATATAGAAAGAACCTTCTGTAAATGCTGTTGTCCACTGTCTGTATGTCATATCACTCCAAAGCACATCCCAAACTTTTTCAGGAGGTGCATCGATTTGGATCTCAAAAAATAATTTCTGCATTGTTTTTTTATTTAGATATTAGATGGTTAGAAGTTAGTTTTTAAACATTAGATTTTAGATCATAGATGTCGCATTTTTCTAACTTCTAACTTCTAACTTCTAATTTCTTGTTTCTATTTCAATCAGCCTCCTACAAAATCTCCTCCATTGATATGGATCACTTCTCCTGTAATATAATCTGCATCTTTAGAGGCAAGAAAAACATAAGCCGGAGCTACTTCTGATGGCTGTCCTGCCCGTTTAAGGGGTGTATCTTTTCCAAATGTTGACAGATCATCAAAGGTTTCTTTTACCAGAGGCGTCCATATAGGCCCGGGAGCAATTCCGTTGACCAGAATTTTCTTTTCTGCAAGATTGGTTGAAAGGGAACGGATAAAAGACAGAATAGCTCCTTTGGTAGCTGCATAATCAATCAGGTGATCACTTCCTCTATATGCCGTCACGGATGTTGTGCAGATGATCCGGCCACCTTCACCTATCAGGGGTAAAAAATCTCTCGTAAAAGAGATCATGGAGATAATGTTGGTATTAAAAGTTTCCTGAATCTGCTCATCAGAAATCTTTTCCAGACTGTTTTTTGAAGTGTGGATCCCTGCATTATTGACCAGAATATCCAGATCCTTCCAGTCCTTTTTTATCTTTTCCACACATTTTGTCCTGAACGCTTTTTTTGTGAGATCACCCTTTATGAGAATGCATTGCCGGCCTTCTTCTTCAACCAGTCGTTTTGTTTCTTTGGCATCGTCATCACTTTCTTTGTAAATAATGGCGACATCTGCACCTTCTCTTGCGAAATGAACGGCTACAGCCTGGCCTATTCCGCTGTCTCCACCTGAAATAACAGCCTTTTTTCCTTTGAGTTTTTCACTTCCCCGGTAATCATTACGGATAATTTCCGGAAATAGTCCTTCCTTGGGAACTTTTGATTTAGATTGTGATCTGTTCTGTGTTTTCATAAGCAAATCTTTTTATAAATCACATCAAACAGCAAGCCGAAAACTGAAATTTAAAAGAGTGGTACAGGAAAAAATAAATACAAAAACAGGCAAATCCGTTGTTTATTTTACGAATTATAAGCTTCTTCCAGGTCCTTTATGATAATCTTCTGCATTTTCATCATCGCCTGTACTACTTTTTGTGATTTTGACTGATCTGAATCGTTCATCAGCTGAATAAGCCTTTTCGGAACAATCTGCCAGCTGAGCCCATATCTGTCTTTCAGCCATCCGCACATGCTTTCCCGTCCGCCATCTGAAATAAGGATATTCCAAAGATGATCAGTCTGTTCCTGGTCGTCCGTCATGATCACAATAGAGATACCTTCATTAAAATCAAACGGATGATCATAAGAATTATCCATGCAGAAGAAGCTGTAACCATCAATGGTAAAATGGGCATGCTGTATGTTTTCAGACGGTTCGGATATAGGATGTCCTTCTCCACCTTCGCCGTACTTCAGGATATTTCCAATGCTCGAATTGGGAAATGTACTGGTATAAAACTCCATGGCTTCCCTTGCTTTTCCATTATTCTGATGAATAAACATCAAGGTAGGAATGATTTTCTGAGTCTCCGGTTTATCGCCTAAAAACAGCTGCCAGGTAACGCCATATTTGTCCTGCACCCAGCCATATTTCTGGCTCCAGGAATAGGAATCGAGAGGCATGAGGGCAATTCCTCCTTCCACAAGTTTGTCCCAATATTGCTGTACTTCGTCTTCTGTTTTACAGATAACCATGAAGGAAACTGAAGCATTCTTTTTAAAATGAGGACCGCCGTTCAGCAGCATCAATTTCTGCCCGAACAGATCAATGTTCATAACTACGGGAGTATCTGCGGTAACCTTTCCGCCAAAGACCTCGCAATAGAATTCTGCTGCCTCTTTCGACTCTCCGTCAAACCAGAGACATGGAAAAATATCGTTATTCATACTATTTAATTTAGGGGTGAAAAATATAGTTTATTATCATCGCTGAAAAAGTATCATGCAATGATGAGGGTATCCGGTATTTTTATAATAATTAGTTCCTGAAAGAAACCTGGTGCTCTTCCATATGGTTTTTCAGTCTTTCCATAGCATTTCTTCCGAAACCATGAAGGTTCATGATCTCTTCTTCGGAATAGTCCGAAAGTTTTTCAAGAGAATCAATTTTTTCTCTTTCCAAAGCTCTTCTTGCCGGTACCGCAATAATGCCAGACAGGAAATTATTATTTTTAACAACATGATTGACAGCACAAATGGAGCTTAAACATTTTGCCATTATAACCAGATTTATCATGACTGAAGCTGAGTATTTTAGTGTTTTTCAACATACTTGTGAAAATTATTGAGAATAGCATACCAGCCATCCCGCTGCATTTCCACAGAATTTTGTTTTTCAGGGTCAAAAATTTCGGTAACCTTTGTAGTGTTTTCGTCTATCTTATCAAAAATGACTTCAACTTTCCGGCCGTCTTCAAGGTGGTATTTAATGGTGGAATTCGTGACTACTTCATCATAAATTCCTTCGAATTCAAAACCGAAGCTTTTATCTTTTGCTTCCATTCTGGTTTTAAACTTCCCACCCACTCTTAGATCATTCTCTGAACTGGGACAGTGCCAGGATTCATCGGCAAAATTCCATTTTGTGATATGTTGGGGGTCATTAAAATAATTCCAAACCTTTTCTACCGGCGCTAAAATTGTGATATCTATCTTAATTGGGTTCATCGTTCTATTTTTAATGTTAAAATAAGAAGGCAGTCCGGGTTTGAACTGCCCTCAATAAATTTAGTTAAATATAAGATTATTTTGCAGATTCTTCATTATAGTTCACCATCCAATGAACTCCATATTTATCCTGGAAGCTTCCGAAGTAGTCTCCCCAGAACTGGTCTTCAATCGGCATTTCTATATTCCCACCTTCAGAAAGCCCTTTGAAGAGTCTATCCGCTTCTTCTTTGGATTCCGGGAAAATGGATACATAATTATTATTCCCTACGTTAAGGGTCTGCCCGAAGCTTGGAACAATATCCGAAGCCATAAGCAGGTCATCTCCTATTGGCAGGGCAATATGCATCACCCTGTTTTTCTCTTCGTCTGTTAAGTTTTCGGTTCCGGGAGCATTGCCCATTTTGAAAACTTCTCCACGGAATTCTCCTCCGAAAACAGATTTATAAAAGTTGAAAGCTTCTTCTGCTTTCCCGTCAAAATTTAAGTACGGATTTAATTTAGCCATGATTTCTTATTTTTAAATGTTATTGTTAATTAGTTTAATGTAAGTTTTATAGTGAACCATTAAGGTTTATTTTAAGCTGTTAAGAATATTAAGATCGTTGCGTTCAACTTAAAGATATATCCTAACTAAACTTAAAATCTTCATATGTCTTAATGATTTAAAAATTTTGCAACCTCACTTACTGTAAAGTTTATAAGATCGGAATCTGTGTTTCCTTCAAAGTCTGCCATCATATAGGAACCATGGCCTGCCGGAAGGATCATCAGCCGGGATTCGGGGACGAGACGCCACATTTCCACTACATGTTCAGGTTTCATCACATCTTTGTCTCCGCTTATAAATAAGGCAGGAGCCTTTATGGATGTTAAAACTTTCTCATCCCAGTCTTGAAAGGTCTGCATCCTTTTGCTGTCTTTATCGAAGAGGTTTTCAAGTTTTGAAAAATCAGGATTCAGGTTGAGGAAATTGACCTTAAGAGGTTCAGGCATTGATTCCAGGGTGGCTTCTGCCATGCTTTCGAAAAAGCCGTCCATCATTCCGTTTCTTTTATAGAATGCAGATGCAATGATGATCTTTTCTGTTATTTCTGGGTAAAGATGCGCAATCTGCATCACTGTGCTTCCACCGTTACTGAACCCCCAGAATAAAGCTTTCCCGATATGAAGCTCCTTCAAAAGAGCCGCTACGTCACGGGCATCCTGCTCAAAAGTTTCGGGAATATCGCGGTGATCGGTGAGACCGTGGTTCTGCAGATCAATACCTATGAGCTGAAACTGATTTTCAAGCCTGGAAATGATTTCTTTAAAATCAAACCGGATGGAAGACCCTCCGCCATGAATAAGTACCAGAGGCTTTCCTGAACCGTAGATCTCGTAGTACATCCGGATTCCGTTGACCTGTTTGTGGCCTTTTTCTTTAGGTTCCATACTTAATACTTTAGATTTTCATCTACATCATATTTCATTCCCGGATACTCCAGAATTCGTCTCATAAGACCTATCTGCCCGCATAAATAATCTTCGCGGCCGATACACATTCCTACGAAATTGAGTTTGGTTTCAGGAACAAAAGGAATATTCATCCCGATTTCAAAGATTTCATCCAGCTCTTCATCTGTAACTTCCAAGAGCTTCTGGTATACTTTCGGCGAAATGTCATGGAAATTTTTCTCCAGCTCATCCAAGCCCGGATAGTTGAAACTTTCGTCCAGGGCCTTTCCCTGAAAGAAAAGGTCACTGTGCGGATCTTCATCCCTGAGTCCTAAAACCCAGCCCAGGCCATAACGCATATTGACAAAGTTTCCTGCCATCCAGACGATATGGTTGGTTTTTCCTTCAATTCTTTTCAAAGCATCTTCTTCCGAAATACCGTCCAAAACATTGAGAAAGTTTTGAGAGTGCATTCTGTATGCGGGAATAACGAGCTCTATTTTTTTTGATTTTGGTGTGTCCATTATTTAATTTTTAGTAATTGGTGTGTTTGCAGGAAGGTGAAGTCCTTCTACGGTTTTTAAATTTTAAGCGTGGTTATTTTATAGCACCGGGTTTTCCTAAGATTCTCCTGAGATAGCCCAGCTGTCCGCTATGATAAATTTCGTGAAGACAAAAGATAGCAAAATCATTAATGGCTTCAGGGTTAAACTTTTCCATACTGATAAGTTTTGCTTCGAGCCTGTCCTGAGACTTTTGAAGGTAAGATTTTAGTTCTCCAAAATTGATCAGTTCATCTTTTCTTTCCAGTGGAATCTCTCCTCTGTTGTAGCAGGAAAATTTATCGTTGTCCCAGACAGATTCTTCACCAAGGGCATTCAGAAATGCATTTCTTATGTAAATTAAATGTCCCAGAATCCAGTTCAGGCAATTAGCTTCATCATTTGGGAAGATCATAGATTCTTCGTGGGTAATGCCTTCGGTATTCATTGAAATGACTTTGTAGTTGCTGAATACCTGAACTTTCACTATTTCAATATCGTTTGATTTTGTTTCCATAACGGTAGATTTTATTGTGGTTCCACAAATTATGCAGACAGGTTATTATTTTATTCAGCAGGCATTTGGGAAACATCGGCAAATGTGATATTCCAGCCATGTCCGTCTAAATCCCAAAAGGAGTTTTGATACATCCATCCGTAATCCTGAGGTTCTTCGTGTTGTGAAGCTCCATTTTCTACGGCTGTATTCACTACCTGATCAACCTCTTCACGGCTGCTCAGAGCAATGGCAACAAGAACCTGTGTTGTATCGCCTTTCGGAACAGGTCTTTCTGAAAAAGTCTGGAAGTATTCTTCTGTGAGGAACATTACGTAAATATTGTCTTCCTTCATCACAACGCAAACCGCTTTATCATCTGAAAACTGTTCATTAATTGAAAATCCGAGCTTAGTCCAGAATTCTCTTGTTTTCTGTACGTCTTTTACGGGAAGGTTGACATAAATTTGATTGGCTTTCATAACTGTAATTTTTTTGTGTTAAACTTTTAACCAAAATTACCAAGCCTTAATGAAAATCAACTTGCCATAAGACAAGATTTAATTTTTCTTCGAATGGGATACGATTTCTTTACGGATACGGCTTAAAGAAGTGTCTGTAACTCCCAGATAAGATGCAATCTGTTTGAGGGGTGCAAACTGTACCACCTGAGGTTTCTGCTCCAAAAGATTAAGATAACGCCTGGTGGCGGAAAGGGTAAACATTTCTACAGAGCGCTGCTTATAGACAAAAAGCTCTTTTGACATCCATGCTCTGCCCCATTCTCTGAGGTTGGGTATTTTATGAAAAAGCTCCTGGAACATTTCATAATCAAATCTCCAGCATTCGCAGTCTGTGATACAAATGATATTTTCCTGGGATGGAATTCTCTGAAAAAGCGACAATACTTCAATAATAATCTCGTTATCGGCGAAAAAATGCGTGGTTACTTCATTTCCGCTGAAGTCATTCACATATGAACGGGCAAGGCCTTTTTCCAGAATATAATATTCATTGGCCGTCTTTCCTTCTTCCAGAATACTGTCTCCTTTCTGGAAGGAAACTTTTTCGTGAGCCTTAAATATTTGGTCAAGCTCCTCCTGAAGAAAAAACGGGAAGTCGTAACAGATTTCTAAAGCTTTGCTTATCATTGAGTTGTTGCTTTTAAGGCTTTAAAAATATAATTTTTAATTGAATCCGGAATAAAAAAATTAAACAGTTTTTTATGCACCCTTCAAAGCTGTATTTTTCCACTATTTCAAAGGAGGGCATGAATAGGTCGTAAGGACCTAATAGATTATTATTATTAAAAATTTAAGGATTAAAATTTCCGGGCGCTCCTTCTTTACATCAGAATAAGGAAAGCTGAATAGGTTTCGGATTTTTAGGCGGCTGTGCGTCACCGAATACCGTCTTTCCACCGAAGCGCCATGAATTCTGTCTTTCTTCCTCAATAACCTGTTGGATATCAAAATCGGGAGTGAAATCTCTTTCGGTGTCGGCAACAATCTGGTGCAGCTTATGTAGAGTTTTCAGTTTATCAGAATTTCCAAGCTTTGATTTTTCAATTCCTTTTCTGAGAATGCTGATGCTTTCATCATAGGTTTTGGTAGGAACCGGAAAAGGATGCCCGTCCTTTCCGCCATGGGCAAAGGAAAACCTTGCCGGATCGGCGAATCTTGAGGGTGCTCCGTGGATAACTTCACTCACTAATGCTAAGGACTGCATGGTCCTGGGTCCCACTCCTTCCAGCATTAAAAGGTCTTCAAAATTCTGAGGCTGCTGCTCCCGGGTCATATATAAAAGAGCTCCGAGACGTTTCAAATCAACATCTGAAGCCTGTACATCATGATGAGCCGGAAGAATTAACCTTGAAAAATCCTTCATTACATCAATAGAATCGGTATGGGAAATGTCCAGAATTCCTTTCCGGTTTTCCGAGGCTTCAGCATCCGTGAGATTAAGGATTCTTCCTCTTGAAATACCATTGATTCCTGTGTGAGGTTCTTCTATGAATGATTTAATATTTCCTGAATGCCAGTGATACCGTCTTGCAGTACCATCGGTCTCATGCATTCCCTGCTGCACTACGCTCCAGCTTCCATTATCTGCCAAGATGAAATTATGCAGATAGAGCTGGTAACCATCATGAATGGCAGTATTATCCACTTTTGCGGAAAGTTTGCTGGCTCGTACAAGTTCATGACCGTTCAGGCCTGTTTTATCAGCAATCTGAAGGAGCTCTGACGGGGTTTCTCTTGAGAATTTGCCCTTTCCTCCACAAATATAAAGCCCCAGTGATTTTGAATTGGGATTTATAGACCGTTTCAAAGCACCCATCACAGAAGTTGTGATTCCTGAGGAATGCCAGTCCATACCCATCACAGCCCCAAAACTCTGGAACCAGAAGGGATCTGCAAGCCTGCGGAGCACCTCATCTTTTCCGTAATCCATAAGGATCACTTCAATCATGGAAAGCCCGAGCACAGACATACGCTCGTACAGCCACGGCGGTACTTTTCCGTAGTGTAAAGGCAGATCTGCTGTTCCTGAACGTTTCATTGTATTTTAAAGTGTAAAGATAACTATTATACGGTTTATTTTTAATGATTTGAATCACCAGTTCTGAGATAATAGTTTTGGATTAAGCCTTTAGGCTGCTTTTATAAAGTCCGTAAATAAATTAATGAATAGAGAAAAAGTCAAGATCTTTATGTTTTTCTTCAATGTATTTCTCATTGAAAGTAATGGTATTTCCGAACGGATCATTCACCGTGAAAGATACAGCACCATAAAATGTTTTCTCGAGTCCCGGACGGTTGTATTTATATTTTTTATCAATCAATTCTCTGCGGTATTCAGGAATTCCTTCGCCCCAGATCATGATTCTGGTTCCGGGTGTTCCGTCTCCGTGATGTTCACTTAAATGAAAAACTATATCCCCTTTTTTCACTTCCATGTAAACCGGGGTATTTTCTTCAAAATAGTGTTCCCACACTACTTCAAAACCCAACCAGTCCACATAAAACTGTATAGTTTTTTCATAGTCAAAGATTCTCAGAATAGGAATGATCTGTGTTGCTTTCATCATAAAATTTTTATTTACTGATGCGAAAGTATATTGATTAAGTTTCCAAACGGATCTTTTACAAAGAACCTTCTTACTCCCCAGTCTTCATCGGCAATGCCGTAAGTGATTTCAAAACCGGCCTGCTGTATTTTTTGGTAGAGCTCATCCACATGGTCTACTTCCATTGAAAGCAGAGGAACTTCTGTATCGTTTCCGCCCTGAGTGGCAAAACTTACCTGAACCGCCGCTTTTTCATGATTCCCGAAAGTTTTGATCCAGCCGTGGTCCATCAGGATTTCAAGACCCAGAATATCTTTATAAAAACGATCTGCTTCCTCTAAATGATCTGTTTTTATATTGGCTACAATTCTTTTTACCATTTTATACAAATTGAGAGTTTACAGTATCAATCACTGCTAATAATAAGTTCTTACAATTTTCTGTAAAAGCAGAAGCGTTGAGAAGCTTGAGCAGTAAATTCTTCTGTTAAATTTAATCATTTTCATGCCATTAACTGTTCTAATGTGATAAAAAGTAACCCAGGAACTCAATTATTATTCAACCATGGTTTAGAATTACTGTAACTCGTTTATATTTTTCAGAGTCAAAAAAAGCCTTGTGAATGAGCTTTCCACAAGGCTTTATACGATCTTATTATGATATTACTTCAATGCGTCAATTGCTGCGCTGTAATTAGGTTCTGTGGTGATTTCCGGAACCTGCTCTGTATAGACTATCTTGTTATTTTCGTCTGTAACAATCACAGCACGGCTTAGTAATCCTTTCATAGGTGAATCCGTAATGGTTACTCCATAATCATCTCCAAAGCTGCTTCTGAAATCCGAAAGTGTTTCTACATTGTTTAAGCCTTCAGCTGCACAGAATCTACCTAATGCAAAAGGAAGATCTTTGGAAACATTAATCACTACTGTATTATCAAGCTTTGAAGCTTCTTCATTGAATTTTCTTGCAGAAGCGGCGCAAATCCCTGTATCAATGCTCGGGAAAACATTAAATACTTTCTTTTTTCCATCAAAATCTGAAAGAAGCTTCACATTCAGACCAGAATCTACCAATGCAAAATCGTTTACGGTTGTTCCAACTGACGGAAGAGTTCCTATTGTATTCACTTCGTTTCCTTTAAGGGTAATCGTTGACATAATTTTATTTTTTTAGTTTTTCAAATTTACTTAAAATAGAAAGTTTCCGGAGTCTAATAAAGGTTAAATAATTCTTAAAGTGGAAATAAATATCCTTAAACATAAGCTATTCTTTAAGCTAAAGTTCCGGTAACCGGAAAACTGGCTGGCAACACTATTCTATTTTTATTTTCAGGTTTAAAGATAAAATTTCGGCTACAAAGTAAAATCAGAGATAACAAATGTTTAAAAATAGATGCCGGCTTGTTTTTTTATGCAAAATAACTCTATAAAACAATCATATTTAGTAAATTTGTGATTCTTAAAAATCAAATAATAAATACACAGTATAATGTCAGACAAATCAAAAATCTATTACACCCTTACGGATGAGGCTCCAATGTTGGCAACACACTCGTTTTTACCCATTGTAAAAGCTTTTACAAAATCAGCAAACATTGAAATTGCAGTTCCGGATATTTCTTTGGCTGGAAGAATTTTGGCTAACTTCCCTGAGTTTTTGAAAGACGACCAGAAAATCGGTGATGCTTTGGCTGAGCTGGGTCAGTTGGCAACTCAACCGGATGCAAACATTATCAAATTACCCAATATTTCGGCTTCAGCTCCTCAGCTTGATGAGGCTATCGCTGAATTACAGTCTAAAGGTTTCGCAGTACCCAATTATCCTGCAGAGCCTAAGAATGATGAAGAAAAAGCAATCAAAGCTAAATATGCCAAAGTTTTAGGAAGTGCTGTAAACCCGGTGTTAAGAGAAGGAAATTCTGACAGACGTGCGCCAAAAGCGGTTAAAAACTATGCAAAAGCCAATCCTCACAGAATGGGAGACTGGGCTTCTGACAGCAAAACAGACGTTGCTCACATGGCAGGAGGAGATTTCTACGGAACTGAAACTTCAACCACTGTAGAAAACGCTACAAAATTCAAAATTACATTCAAAGGGAATGACGGTGCTGAAACTTTACTAAAGGATTTCGCAGGTCTTCAGGCCGGAGAGGTAATTGATTCTTCTGTAATGAATTTAAACTCATTAAAAGCATTTGTGCAGCAGGCTATTGATGAGGCTAAAAACAAAAATGTACTTCTTTCTGCCCACCTGAAAGCTACGATGATGAAGATCTCTGATCCTATTATTTTCGGAGCTATCGTTGAAACTTATTTCAAAGATGTTTTCATTAAATATGCAGAGACATTCAAGTCATTAGATGTTAACCCAAATAACGGTCTTGCCGATCTTTTTGAAAAAATCAAAGGAAATGCCCAGGAAGCTGAGATTAAAGCTGACATTGAAGCTGCTTTAGCCAACGGACCAAGAGTGGCTATGGTAAATTCCGACAAAGGTATTACCAACTTCCACGTTCCTTCTGACATCATTGTTGACGCATCTATGGCGGCACTGGTAAGAGGAGGCGGTAAAATGTGGAACAAGGATGGGAACGAGGAAGATACAGTATGCATCATCCCTGACCGTTCTTATGCAGGTTTCTATCAGGCTGTTATTGATGATATGAAAGCCCACGGAAAACTGGATCCTACGACTATGGGTTCTGTTCCGAACGTAGGTTTGATGGCTCAAAAAGCTGAAGAATATGGTTCTCACGACAAAACTTTCCAGGCAACAGCAGACGGAACTATTGAAGTTCAGGATGAGGCAGGAAACGTTCTTCTTTCTCAAAAAGTTGAAAAAGGAGATATCTTCAGAATGTGTCAGACTAAAGATGCTCCTATCCAGGACTGGGTGAAACTGGCTGTAAACAGATCAAGACTTTCTGATACACCTGCTATTTTCTGGTTAGATAAAGGAAGAGCACACGACAGAGAGATCATCAAAAAAGTAGAGAAATATCTTAAGGATCATGATACAGCAGGTCTTGACATCAGAATTCTTGATGTAAAAGATGCGATGACTGAGACGCTTAAAAGAGCAAGAGAAGGAAAAGATACGATTTCTGTTTCAGGAAACGTATTAAGAGATTATTTAACTGACCTTTTCCCTATCCTTGAATTGGGTACTTCAGCTAAAATGCTTTCTATTGTTCCATTAATGAACGGAGGAGGTTTATTTGAAACAGGTGCCGGAGGTTCTGCTCCAAAGCACATTGAGCAGTTCTTAGAAGAAGGTTACCTTAGATGGGATTCCTTAGGTGAATTCTTAGCGCTTCAGGCTTCTTTAGAGCATTTGGCACAGACTCAGGGAAATACTAAATCTCAGGTTCTGGCTGATGCATTGGATGAAGCCAACGCTAAATTCTTAGCTACTGATAAATCCCCTGCGAGAAAAGTAGGCCAGATTGATAACAGAGGTTCTCACTTCTATTTAGCAATGTACTGGGCAGAAGCTTTAGCTAACCAGACAGCAGACGCTGAATTGGCAGCTCATTTTGCTCCGGTTGCAGCAGCTCTTCAGGAAAGTGAAGCAGTGATTAACGAAGAATTAATCAGCGCTCAGGGTAAACCTCAGAACATTGACGGTTACTACAAAACTGATACGTACAAAACGTATGCAGCAATGAGACCTAGTACTGTTTTAAATGAAATTATTGACGGAATTTAATTTCTGAATTGATACAAATGAAAGCTCCTTTTTTAAGGAGCTTTTTTATTTTAAATACTTTTTTAAACAGATCATACAATTTTTCAAAGGTCTTCTGTGATCTCCCGATCGATCATTTAAACAATAATTTTCCCGGATGTCCTGCACTATTCCGTAGGTTCAGTTTCTTCTTTGCCTTTAAAAATTCCATTTTCACCTTTTGATTTGTCCGGTTCGCCCACCTTTACATTTCAAAATTTCCTTTAAGCCTATACTTTTGAGCCATAAAAATAAATCATTATGGACTCAGTAAAGAAAAAAAGGAATGTAAAACCCATTGCCATAGTATTTCTGGCAGTACTAGGGATCTTTGCAGTATTGCAGTTTACCAATCAACCTTTGGAAGGACAGCCTGTTTCTAAAAAGATCGAGGCACCACGCGAAGTTCTTGCCATTTTGGAAAACTCTTGTTTTAATTGTCATTCCAATCAGCAGAATTTAAGCTGGTACGACAAAATTGCTCCGATTTCCTGGGCGGTAAACAAAGATGTGAAAAGAGCCAGAGAAGTTTTGAACTTTTCAGAATGGAATTATTCACCGGCTGAACATCAAGGGAAGATGTATGCCATTTTGAATATGATGCAAAGCGGAAAAATGCCTCTTCATGAGTATACACTGCTCCATCCATCAGCAAAAATCACGGAAAAAGATATTGAAGCGGTTAAAAAATATACTTTTTCATTATCCGCCCTATCTCCTGTAAAACAAGAAAAAGACCTTCAACACAACGTTCAGGCCAATCATAGCCCTGACCCGGCAAAATTTCCTGTTTCCCCCAATGGAATCCGGTATACAGATGAGTTTAAAAACTGGAAAGTGATCAGCATGAGTACCCTTTTTGACAAATCCATCCGTGTCATTTATGGAAATGATATTGCGGTAAAAGCGATTGAAACAGAGAATTTTCATCCGTGGCCCGATGGAAGCATCGTTGTAAAGTCAGTGTGGAAACAGGAAAATTTTGCAGACGGAGAAGTGAGAGCCGGGGAATTCATCAATGCTCAGTTTATGGTGAAAGACTCTAAAAAATATACAGATACAGAAGGCTGGGGATTTGCCAAATTTTCAGGAAATGATCTTCATCCGACAGGAAAAACAGCCTCTTTCGCAAAAGAATCCTGTATTGCCTGCCATCGGCAGTTAGCTGAAAAAACGGGCTATTTATTTGATGTCCCAATGAAAGTCAATACCGAAAGATTAATTAAAAACCTTGAGAAATAATGAAAAAAATACTATTTATCATACTGTCAGCCTGCGGTTTATTCACTGCCTGTAAAATTGATGAGCCGGACAAAGATCTAAAACGCGTTGTTTTCGATCCGGGAGATCTAAAATTTATTTCCACATCACTCAATCCGAAAAAGAAAACTTCCTCTGCACTGTATGGAAACGCTGAAGCCTCAGCCTCTTTGTCAGGTGAAAATAATCAGCTTAAAAATGGATCGGTGATGAAATTAGTTACATGGAAGTACCATGATAATCCACAATATACCGGAGGAACTATTACAGGGGAACTATTAAGTATAGAAACCATTCAGGCTGATCATAACGGAGATGTTTTTTATCAGATAAAAAGCACTTCAGAAAATAAAGACATTAATGCCAACAAGGAAGAAAGGATACAATATATCATGAGCTATAGACCTGTAAAAAGACCTTAAAAAACACTCAGAAGCTGATTTCAGTTTCTGAGTGTTTTTTATAATGATCAATTTTGATAATACAAAGCCAATAATCAATTTACAGGAAAAATTCACCGGCAAAGCAAATTCACAATTGACGATTCATCCTTTTCACTATTCATCACCAATACCGTTCTTTTTACAAATAAAAAAAAGCTAATTTCACTTCTTAAAATCTACTGTTCCCATGCAACAGCAAAAAATAAAAATTTCACAATCCATCATCTGGATAAGTTCCCTTTTTCTGGGCATTTTATCTTCCGTGCCCCAATTGGCTTCCCATGAATTCAACTGGAAAGAAGCAATCGTGAATTCAGCGATAACAGCCGCGTTTTCCGTGATCATGTGGTACCTCAACATCTATTTGCTTAACCGTAACGCAGGAAGGCGTAAGCAGGATATTTCATATTCACGACTGTTAACTGCACTGGCATTGGGAATGGTCATCATGTTCGGACTGGCGTGGATCCAGCAGCTTATTTTATCTCATATCAATTTCGGTCCGGTTATGCTGATGGTGGAAGTCAGAGGAATTCTGATCAACCTCGTTTGCTATATGTTCCTTACATTACTTCAGAACAATTATGCAGGACAGCAGGTACAGTTAGAACTGGAAAAAGTAAAAAGCGATAATCTGGGGGCACAATATGAATTATTGAAACAACAGGTGAATCCCCATTTTCTTTTCAACAGCCTGAATACTTTAAAATCAATGGCGGAAACCAACGATTCTGAAACGGTTGATTTCATTATCAAACTTTCTGACTTTTACAGATTTACACTTGAAAGCAGAAAATTGGACCTCATCTCAGTTCATGAAGAAATGAAAATCATTAATGCCTATCTTTTTCTTCAAAAAGCGCGTTTTGGCGAAGGAATTACATTCACCAACGGACTCAAAAGTGAGGACCTTAAAACGCTTATTCCTCCATTTACCCTGCAGCTTTTGGTGGAAAACTGCATCAAGCACAATATCGTTTCTCAGAGCAAGCCTTTGCATATCAGGATCTACAGTGCAGGAGACAGGATTATTATTGAAAACCCGATCCAGCGAAAAATTGCCACGGAGGAGTCCCTGGGCGTTGGCCTGGACAATATTAAAATGCGTTTCAGGCATTTATTAGAACAGGAAATAGAAATTTATTCAGACGAAAAAACTTTTCAAATAAAACTACCCTTGATTCATGAATATCATTATCATTGAAGACGAATTCAGAGCAGCAAAATCTCTTCAAAACCTTATTTTAGATCTGAGACCCGAGTCCAAAATTCTGGGAGTCTATGACAGTATTGAAACCAGCGTTGAGGCTTTATCAAAAGACGTAAAGCCGGATCTCATTTTTATGGATATCCAGCTCTCGGACGGGCTTTCGTTCGAGATCTTCAAAACTGTAGATATTACCTGTCCTGTCATCTTCTGTACAGCTTTTGACCAATATATGATGGATGCATTCAAAAGTAAGGGAGTAGATTATATTCTGAAACCTTTTTCCCGGGACGATATTTCCGAAGCGCTGAAAAAAGTGGATGAGCTGGGAAAATTCTTCCGGAAGAATGAGCTTCCGGATATTGAGTCTCTTTTACAAAAGATCAGCCTGCCTGCCGGAAAAACCAGCTTTTTAGTTTTCAAAAATCAGAAGTATACTACGATTCCTACAGAAAGTGTTGCTTATTTTTATATCCACAATGAAATCACGCATCTGGTTACTTTTGATAAGGAACAATTCCAGCTTTCACAACCTCTTGGACAGGTTGCCGAACAGGTTTCGGGAAAACAGTTTTTCAGGATCAACAGACAGTATCTGGTGAATTTTAAGGCTATAAAGGAAATGGAACATTATTTCCAGCGCAAAATTCTGGTTAAGCTTGTTATTGAAACTCCTGAAAAACTGCTGATCAACAAAGATAAGACGCATAGTTTTTTCTCCTGGCTGGAAGACCGTTAATATTCTAAAATTTTCAACCTTTATATTTTCCGGGTTCGCCTTTCAATTTGTCCGGCTTACTCTTTTTTATATTCTTTTGCGCTCGCGAGCTTCCTACTTTTGAATCAAAATTAAAGACATGATTCTAAAGAATTTAGCCATCGTAAGCGCTTTTACTACTTTTATGTTCGCCGCTTCTGCATTGATACAGAAAGGCAATATGCGCACCAGCCACACTGCTGTTTCCTCTGATAAAGGTTTTGCCGTTCTGGAACTGTTCACTTCAGAAGGCTGCTCAAGCTGTCCACCTGCAGATGAACTGATGGGACAGATCGAAAAAGAATACAAGGACCAACCGGTTTACATTCTCTCTTACCATGTAGATTACTGGAACCGTCTGGGATGGAAAGACAGATTCAGCAGTACTGAAAATTCCCAACGGCAACAGATGTACAGCCGTTTGCTCAGATCTCAAACCTATACTCCACAATTGGTGGTCAATGGGAAGGCTGAGTTTGTAGGTTCTGACAGGAATGCCATAGAAAGTGCCATTCAAAATGTTATTCTCAATTCTGAAAACAAATCAGTATCCCTTTCTGCTGCAGTTTCACAAAAAACAATCGCCGTCAGTTATAAAACGGCTGAAACTGACCCTCAAAATCAGCTGTTTATCAGCTTAGTGGAAAAAAAATCATCTACTCAGGTGGCAGGAGGTGAAAATGAAGGTCACCATCTGCAGCACTGGCAGATCGTGCATAAGCAGAAGCAAATCTCACTGAAAGACTATCCGGAAGGAACTGAAGATTTTAAACTCCCGGACAATTTTACCCCGAACAATTGGGAGATTATTGGATTTATTCAGAATTCAAAGACAGGAAAAATTTCCGGGGTTTCGAAAGCTGTAATTCAGTAAAACAGTTAAAAGAATAGTATAGTGTATAAAATTAAAAAAAATTCCAACAAAACTTTAAAATAATAAAACAATGAAAACAAAAACAACAAAAATCATCTATTGGTCAGGCGTCATTTTTATGTCATTATGGTTTGGAGCAAGCGGCTTCTTTGAACTTACTAAAAATCCGGTGGTATGGAACATTACCCAACAACTTGGCTATCCTCCTCACTTTATTTACATTTTAGGTGTTTTTAAATTATCCGGAATTCTGGTGCTTCTTCTTCCCAACCGTTTATTACGATTGAAAGAATGGGTGTTTGCAGGAATGTTTTTTGACATCATCTTCGCCTTCTTCTCAAAAATTGCGGTGCTGGGCCTCGCTGCCACTGTGGATGCTGTGATTGCCTTTACCGTGCTTTCCGTAACCTATATAATGTTCAGAAAACTGTATTCTCCTGAGCTGATATTCGGAGAAGCATAACAGCTGGATCTTTTAATAAACAAATCCTCTCATTGCTGAGAGGATTTATTCTTGAAACTATGTTGTAGAAAATTTAAGTATGTTTATTATTCCGATTAATTCATAAAACTCTCCGGAATCCATTCATAGGCGGCATCTTTCTTCTTTGTAAAGCCAAGCCCCGGCCATGGAAGATGGTAGGCAAAGGCTTTCATTTTGGTCTCTGACAGCTGTTTAAGTAATTTTTTGCGCGATTCTGCAGCAATATCCAGGTCTGTATCTCCCGAGAATCCCCATTCGGGATGTGGGAAAAGAATAACGTCAGAATGGATCAGATCTGCAATATACATCAGCTTCTCATTGCCCGAAGAAACAGTAATGACTGTAAGGCCCGGCGTATGTCCCGGAGCCAGCTGAAAACTGAAATGATCAAACAGAGGTTTTTTAAAATCATAAAACTTCAGCTTCGGACGGATTGTTTTCAGAATATTCTGAATGGGCGGAATGATCTGGTTAAGGAATTCCGGCTGACTTTTCAGAAAGCTGTTTTTAAAATCTTTGATCGAAGCCTGAAGCCAAAAGTCATGCTCAATCTTTGAAATATAAATATCGGCATTAGGAAAAACCAGATTATTCTGCTTGTCCACTACTCCACCAATATGATCCGGGTGAGCATGAGAAATAAAAACATCTGTGATGTCTTTTGGAGAAAATCCTGCTTTCTGCAGGCTCTTCAAAATAAACCCTGTTTTTTCATCCGCAAAGATTCCCATCCCTGCATCCAGTAAAACAAGCCTGTCTTTAGTCTTGATAAGCATCAGATTCATTGCCATATCAACATAATCGTCCGGACGAAAATTGTCTCTGAGAAGTTTTTTTAATTGAGAGATATCTGCTCTCGGGGCAAACGTATCGACACTTTTCTCGTGAATGTATCCGTCCGTAAGAACAAACAGCTCCAATTCTCCAAGCTTTATCTTTTTAAATGCTGAAAGGTCTTCTCCGGAATGAGATGAAAGTATTCCGGTACTGCCAAAAACATCAGAAAACGGAACCAGGCTGAATGCTCCGGCCATAAGTCCGTTTTTTAAAAGTTCTCTTCTGTTCATAATCAAATATGTGCTTTTTAAACATCCGGGTTACTGTTGTCTGATAGCAGGAACCCGGAAGTATGGTGGGTTTAGTTGTTGACTAATTTCATGGAACCTTCTGTGTATCTTTCTCCCACATTAGGATATTTTTTCAGAAGTGCATCAATTGTTTCCATATCAGATGGTGACAGATCAATGTTTACGGCTTCAATATTCTCTTCAAGGTATTTGATGCGTTTCGTTCCCGGAATCGGAATGATATCTTCTCCCTGGTTCAAAACCCAGGCTAAGGCTAACTGTGTTCCTTTTACGCCTTTAGACTGGGCAAATTCATTGATTTCCCTTGCCAGGTTTTTATTGTTTTCCAGATATTCTGCCTGATAGCGCGGCAATGTTTTTCTAAAATCCTCGTCACCAAAATTCTGCACTTCGTTGATATTGGCAAAAAGTCCTCTTGCCAACGGAGAATAAGGTACCAAAGTGATTCCTAACTCTCTGATGGTTGGTAATATTTCTTTCTCTACATCTTTGGTTAGGATAGAATATTCTGACTGCAATGCTGTAATAGGATGGATTTTATTTGCTTTCCTGATCGATTCTGCAGAAGCTTCTGATAACCCAAGGTATTTTACCTTTCCTGCTTTCACCAGCTCAGCCATTGCACCCACCGTTTCTTCTACCGGAATATTCGGATCTACCCTGTGGGCATAATAGAGATCAATCGTATCGATTTTAAGTCTCTGAAGGCTCAGATCGACAGCCTGCCTGATCCATTCCGGGGAACCGTCAAAATAAGTTCCGGGAGCCCCGCTGTGGCTTGGTTTTCCGTCTTTAAACCTGAAGCCGAATTTGGTGGCAATAAAGATCTTGTCCCTGTTTGGCACCAGAACTTTTGAGATCAGCTTTTCATTTTCTCCGGCAGCATACATATCTGCGGTATCCCAGAAGTTGACTCCTAAGTCCAATGCTCTATGCAAAGTATTGATGCTTTCCTGTTCATCGGCCGGACCGTATGCAAAGCTCATTCCCATACATCCTAAACCTATTGCAGATAACTGCTCTCCTGTGTTTCCTAATTGTCTGAATTTCATAATTGCTGTGATTTTTAATTGATAGAACAAAATTAAAACAAGAATAGACCGGATGCTCTATAGAATTCAAACTAAGAATTATAAAATTCAAACAATTTCTGTTCTGACTGCAATGGGAGCCAAACCGGTCTGCTTTTTAAAAAAATTGGTAAAATAGGCAGGTTCTTCAAATCCTAATCCGTAGGCAATTTCGGAAATATTCCAGTCCGTATGTTTCAGCAAAGCATTGGCTTCCTGAATGATCCTGGAAGCAATCTGCTGGCTTGTCGTTTTTCCGGTCATTTCTTTCACGGCTCGGTTTAAGGAATTCACGTGGATAGAAAGACTCTGCGCATAGTCATTAGGTGTTTTTAATTTCAGGAATGCTTCAGGACTGTCGATGGGAAACTGTCTTTCCAGGAGTTCCATAAACAGTAAGGCTACTCTCTGTGAAGCATTCTGATAAGGCTCAAAGCTCTCTGCAGGCTGCATTTTCATCGTCTCATGGATCAGAAGATGAAGGCATGCCCGAAGCATATCATATTTATGCATATATTCCGTTTCAATCTCCGTCATCATTTTGGTAAAGAGGTCTGAAATCGTTTTTTGCTGTTCTTCATTCACAAAGAAAACGGGAGTTCCGCCAATTTTAAAAAGCTGTGAATCCTGAAGGTTGCCAAGACGTATCCCATTCTGCAGGAACTGGTCGGTAAAAAGGCAGAACCAGCCTTTCTGGTCTTCATCATCTGTTTCCCAGGAATAAGGAACCACAGGATTGGAAAATAACAGCGCAGGACGGTCTACATGGATCCATTTATCTGCATAGTGAAGTTTTCCTTTCCCTATAATAAGTGAAATTTTATAGTAGTCTCTTCTGCTGTAAGGCGATACCAATGCACAGCTCTCCCGTGAAAAGACATTGAAGTGTCCCAAACCGGAAGTTGCAGCATCCGGTCTTTCCATAGAGGCATTCCGCAGATAAAATCCGTTTATTGTTTCTTTAGATTCCATACTGCTAAGTTATAAAATTCAAACAAACAAAAACATGCTGATGGTATGATATAATAAAAGTGACCGGCAAATGCCGGCCACTTAAAAAATTGAATATATAGTTGATAAACTGGTTTAGTGATGATGCCCGTGTACTTTTTTAACTTTTTTGTAGTTATGTTTATTACGGTTATAAACCGCTACAGGGTTCTGGCCTTTATAATATTTTGTTTTAAACTTAGTATACTTTTCTCTTCCAAGTATTCTTTCTATTTCATAGTACCTGTCTTCTCTCCATCGGTCGGGATTGCTGACATATATCCTGTTCCAGGAATCATAGTCACGGTATCTGTCGTTTAAGGCATTCAACTGGTTGGTCTGTGCTGCAGAAAGCAAAAGATCTGCTGCTACTGTTTGCCAGTTGACGTCTGTTATACTTCTTCTGTAATCGTTATAATAATCTGATTGTGCATAAGTGAGGCCAAATGTGCCTGCAAGCATTAATGCGATTAATATTTTTTTCATCTTTTAGCTTGTTTTAAGGTTAAACTGTTTTAGAATAGCCAATTAAAATGCCAAGTTCCCCTCAGCTATTCACAATCTTTGTTAAATAAAACATAACTATCTGATAATCTGATGTAAAATCATTTTTATTATCTACTTACAAAAATGTTTTTCTCAAATTGATGATGTGATTTTAATGTGGAGACCTATGCCTTTTTCATTATCAACTTTCATTTTAACTTTAAACAGCTTAAAAATTCGTTAAGTTTCAGGAAAACCCATGATTCATATTATTTTAATTTGTAATTTTAAGAATGAGAAGTATAATCCGGAAGACTTTAATGTCGCCAGATTGTTTATGCTTTATGAATTAAATAAAGCAGGTCATTAATTTAACTCACTAAATCTTAATTATTATGGAAAATATAAAGTTTGAGATATCACCATATCAGGATGAACTGCAGCTGTTAATTGACGGAGAAAAAGCAGGATATATGTCTATAAAAATTGACGGAAGGCTGCTGATTGTGTATTACACTAAAATCACTGAAGAACGTGAAGGCCATGGATATGCCAAAATGCTTCTTGACGAGCTGGTCCGTTATTCCGAAGAAAAAGACCTTCTGGTAGATCCTGAATGCGATTTTGTACGTCAGCAATTTGAAAATCACCCTGCAAGATATAAGGATATCTGGCACGCCTGAATCATTTTTTCCACCATTCTCCGAACTGATGTTGAGAACGGTTCATATACACTACTTCCCCGATCATCGGGGTGAGTATACTGAGTCCTTTTTCTTTTCCTAAACCGGTTATTTTCTGAAGCGGCTCATCCCATGGATGAAGAGCCAGCGCAAATTTAGAGGAATGAACGGGAATAATTTGTTCAGCTCGAAGATCAACAGCCGCCTGAATAACATCTTCCGGTAAAGCATGAATATACTGCCAGGCTTCGTCATACTGCCCATTTTCAAGAACAGCATAATCAAAGGGGCCAAACTGGTCACCGATTGTTTTAAAATGGGAATCGTAGCCGCTGTCACCCCCCAGGAATATCTTTTTCGTCGGAGTTTCCAAAACATAGGAAGTCCACAGGGTATTATTCTGCTTTATTTTTCTCCCCGAAAAATGCCTTGCCGGTGTAAAGGTAATTTTCAGGCTGTTTTTTAAAAGAACTTCTGCACCCCATTCTTCCTCAATCAAATTTTCTTCGCGATAGCCCCATCTTTCTAAATGGGCTCCCACACCTAATGGAACAATAGCTTTTCCCGTCCGGTCTCTGATCGATTTCACTGTCGGATAATCTAAGTGGTCAAAATGGTCATGCGTAATCACCAGGTAATCCAGATCGGGAATATCTTCCGGTTTGAATATATCTGAGCCTTTAAAAGCTTTATTAAAATATTTAAACGGGGAACCATATAAGCTCAGGACAGGATCTATGAGAAATGAAACGCCATCCGTCTGAAGATAATAGGATGAATGCCCCAGCCAGATGAAAACATCTTGATCTTTCCGGATACTTTTTAAATCCGTATGAATGGACGGAATATCCTTCAAAGGTTTCAGCAACGGGTGTTTTTTACCTAAAATGAAATCGTAGGTAACTTTTATTGTACTGTAGTCTTCGGCAATTGGCGGGGTATGGCTGATGTTCTGGAATTTCCTGTTTTTGAAAAGTTCAGACTTTCTGATACGGTCCAGTCTTATGCCTTTTGGTTCTGCGCCAAAAGCAGGCATATTCATCACCATCAGGTACATTGACACCAAAATTCCAGCCCCTAAAATCAAATATATCATCTTCATTAAAATAGTATGCAAAGGTATTGACTTTTAGCCTGACATCGAAAATTCAGTATTTTTTTAACTTAATTTATAAAGCTTTCTGAATAATTTATTATTTATTTAAATCGAAATAATCTTAAACTTTTTAACTTAGCCGATTGAAAAAAAATTCAAAGCACGTTGAAAAATTATTCGATAATACTGCTGGCAGCAGCGCTCTCTTCATGTACCTCTATCAGAAGGCATAATGAACAGAGCACAGCATGCATAGGCCCTGAAGAGCTTAAGGAGGACATAGACTATGCCTACCTGAAGCTCCAAAAGATGCATCCTCAGCTTTATTGGTATATTTCCAAAAAGGATCTTGACCATAAATTTGACAGCCTTAAACAAACGATCAACCAGCCATTAACTCCTCTTCAGTTTTATTTTAAATTGCAGCCTGTCATTGCCGATATCCGTGAAGGTCATCTGGCACTGAGAATTCCAAGAAAAAAATTTACCAAAAGTCAGATTAAAGCCCTTGAACATAAAAAAGGAATGTTCAGCCGTTTTGAATACTATCTACAAGATGATCATTTGTTTATCATCGAAAATAAAGATTCAATAAAAAATATAAAGCCGGGAACCGAAATATTGGCTATCAATAACATTCCCGCATCTGAATATATAAAAAAATACCGCCAGCTGATCAGCAGTGACGGTTACAATACTACTTTTCAATCCTATTTTTTAAAAGATGTTTTTTTTAATTTTTATACTGCAGAAAACGGATTTACGGATACTGCATTTATAGAAACGCTGTACAATGGCAAAAAACAAACTTATACGCTTCACCGGGAACCCAAATCTAAAAATGACCTGGAAAAAGATAAGGAACAGGAAAAGCGAAGCCCGGAAAAGAAAGTGAATGATTATGTAGCATTCAGCAATTCTTATAACCGGAATTTTAAATTTCTGGATAAAGACAGCACAACAGCTTACATAAAGATAAAAAGTTTTTCAAGTGATTATTCGGATAAATTTTACAGGGAAACGTTTGCAAAAATAAAAAATGCAGGATCTACATATTTAATCATTGATGTCCGCAATAATTATGGTGGTTCCCTTCACGAAATCAATAATCTGTATTCATATCTGGCACCGGAACCGTATGTCCTGATAAAGCCATCACAGCTTACCTCAAGGATTACTCCGTTAAAAACCAATTATTTCAGGAAAAGCAGCCCTTTCCAATATGCTTTTAAGAGTCTCGCCTATCCCACATATGTTTTTGCACAGACCTTCAGCACTTATAAAAAGGATGGAAAAGTGTATTACAAAATGAAAGTAGACAAACCTACAAAACCTAATAAGGATGCTTTTCAGGGAAAAGTTTTTGTCCTTATCAATGGCGGAAGTTTTTCTGCATCGTCGATTATCACGGCAAAACTGAAATATGATAAACGGGCAGTCCTGGTTGGCGAGGAAACTGGTGGCGCCAATGACGGAACTGTAGCCGGGTTTTATTCTTATCAGAAGCTTCCTCATTCGAAGATCAACCTTCCTATCGGACTGCTGCTGGTACAACCTAATATTGACTTTCTAAATACGAAAAAAGGAGTTACTCCCGATGTTACCATTACTGAAAGCATGCAGGATATCATCGATAAAAAAGACCCACAGCTGGAGTGGGTGAAAAATAAGATTGCAGAAGAGAGAGAAAGTAAATAGTTTTATGGGGTTTGGGGGGGGGGGGGGGGGGGGCGG